>JAZQJX010000097.1:0-18054 GCA_045541875.1 Clostridia bacterium
TGTAATTTTTGTATATTTTTTTATTAAAAATCATAAATTTAAGGTTTATTTTTTTTATTTTATATGATATAATGTTATGATAGAATATATAAAGGAGTATTATGTGAATTATGAAGAAAAAAGTATGCGTGTTATTCGGTGGCGAATCTACTGAATATGAAATTTCATTAAGATCTGCATATTCTGTTATCACAAATCTCGACAAAGATTTATACGATATAATACCCGTAGGGATAACTAAGGACGGAAAATGGTATCTTTATGACGGGGATTATTCTGATATTATATCAGATAATTGGTACAACTCTTCCCTTCTCCCTGTAAGTATAATGCATGGAAATAAAGAGTCAGCACTTATAGTTACAAAAGAAGATAGTACATACGAAAAATTACTTTTCGATGTTGCATTTCCGGTTCTTCACGGAAAAAACGGAGAAGACGGAACCATTCAGGGACTATTTGAACTTGCATCAATCAAATATGCCGGAGTTGGTGTAATTGCATCAAGTGTCGGAATGGACAAGACATTTACTAAAATTATATTTAAGAATGCAGGAATCAACCAGGCGGATTGGGTTGAAATCAGAAAACATGAGTACTCAAATCTGGATTCTAAAATTGAGGAAATCGAAAATAAACTTGGTTACCCGGTATTTATCAAACCTGCCAATGCAGGCTCATCAATCGGTATCGGAAAAGCAAAGAACAAAAATGAACTAATTGATGCAATAAACGAAGCATTCAAATTCGACCGGAAAATCCTTGTTGAAGAACTTTTGACAGGACATGAAGTTGAATGTGCAGTTCTTGGCAACAGAGGTAATGTGAGAGCATCACGCGTTGGGGAAATCATTGCTTCACAAGAATTTTATACATATGATGCAAAATACAGCAGTGACAGTACAAGCGAAACTCACATTCCTGCAAACATTGATGAAAAGTATTCAAAAATTGTAAGGGAAAATGCAATTAAAGCATTTGAAGCACTTGACGGCAAAGGCTTATCAAGAGTAGACTTTTTTGTTGATGAGGAAAAAGACTGTGTATGGATTAACGAAATAAATACACTTCCGGGATTTACAAGTATCAGCATGTATCCAAAACTTTTTATTGATTCAGGTATGACTTACACTGAACTTCTTAATGAAATAATAGAAATTGCACTCGAGGATTAAGTTTAGGAGAAAACAAATGAATAACAAGTATATATTATCAATCAAAGGGCTTCAGGTATATGATGATCAGGATGACAACACAGATATAAGATTAACAACTGAAGCAGATTTTGAAAACCAGGACGGCGTATATTTTATTGACTATGAAGAGTCTGAGATTACAGGACTTGAAGGAACAAAAACCATGATTGAAGTTGGCGAAAATTATGTGTCGCTTCAAAGAAAAGGTAATGTGAACACTCACATGCTCTTTATGAAAGACAGAAAAACTTCCACATATTACAATACTCCGTACGGCGACCTTACAATCGGAATATTTACTGACAAACTGGATATTGATGTGAATGATGATGGCGGGAAAATAAATGTTGATTATTATTTAGATGTGAACAGTTCAACTTCAAGTAAAAACAACTTCGAAATAGAAATCAGGAGGCATAACATATGACAAACGTTATTTCAGAAACAAAAAAACAAATTCAGGATGCAATTTATAACTCAATCAAAGACATAAAGTGCTCAATTAATGTAACTGACGAACAGATTGAGTCAGCACTAAGCATAGAAATTGAAACAGAAATACCAAAAGAAAAATCACATGGCGATTTTTCATCCAACATTGCTATGAAACTTACAAAAGTTTTAAAAACATCCCCTGCAATAATTGCAAAAGCAATTATTGACGGTATGAATACAGAAGATACTTATATTGAAAAGGTAGAAATTGCAGGACCTGGATTTATTAATTTTTATTTGTCCAAATCAAGAATTTACGATGCTCTCAAATCTGCTTATATTCTTGGTGATGAATTTGGCAGACTTAATTACGGTAATGGTAAAAAGGTTATGGTGGAATTTGTAAGTGCAAACCCTACCGGACCAATGCACATGGGCAATGCAAGAGGCGGAGCACTTGGTGATAGCCTTGCAAGTGTTCTTGATATGGCAGGATATGACGTTACAAAAGAATTCTATATAAATGATGCAGGTGCTCAGGTAGAAAAATTTGCCAACTCTCTTGAAGCCCGTTATATCCAGGCACTAAAAGGCGAAGATGCAGTAGAATTTTGCGAAGACTGGTATCAGGGAAATGATATCAAAATTCTTGCAAATGATTTCATAAAAATTCATGGCGATAAATATCTTGAAACATCAAGTGAAGAAAGAAAAGATGCTTTAACAAAATATGGTCTTGAACATAATATTGCCAAATTAAAGACGGACCTTGCTGATTATCGAATAGATTATGATGTTTGGTTCCACGAAAGCAGTATTCATCAAAATGGTGAAGTCAAAGAAACAATTGAACTTTTGAAAAAAAGTTCATTGACATATGAAAAAGAAGGTGCGCTCTGGTTTAAATCAACAGAATTCGGAAGTGAAAAAGACGATGTTCTTATAAGAGCAAACGGGTTCCCGACATATTTTGCTGTTGATATTGCATATCATCGCAACAAGTTTGAAAAAAGAGGTTTTGATCAGGTTATAAACATCTGGGGGGCAGACCATCACGGACATGTTGCAAGAATGAAGGGTGCTATGGATGCTATCGGATGCGATGGCTCAAAACTCGATATCGTGATTATGCAACTTGTTAGACTCGTAAAAGACGGCGAGGCAGTAAGAATGTCTAAAAGAACAGGTGAGATGATAACTCTTTCCGATTTGGTTGAAGATATTGGTATAGATGCAGCAAGATTTTTCTTTAATCTTCGCCAGGCAGGCAGTCACCTGGAATTTGATCTTGACCTTGCAATTGCACAAAACAATGATAATCCTGTTTTTTATGTACAGTATGCACATGCTCGTATAGCAAGCATAATCCGCAATCTTTCAGCGGAAGGCGTTGATCTCAAACCTATTGAAGAAATTGACATTTCACTTCTTAAAGAAGACGCAGAAGTGGAACTCATTGAAAAAATAATTTCGTATCCAAACGAAATACTCCAAAGTGCAATTTCCATGGAACCCAGTAAACTCACAAGATATGTTATGGATTTATCTGCCCTGTTCCACTCATTCTACAACAGTTGCAGAGTTAAATGTGATGATATTAATCTTATGCAGGCAAGATTATTGCTTTGCCACACAACAAAAAACATTATTAAAAATGTTTTCAGAATCCTGAAAATTGATGCACCCGAAAAAATGTGATAAGGATGTTAAAAATGAAGAAAAAAACAATAAGAATATTTGCATTTTTACTAACACTTATATTTATGCTTTCTTCAACATTACCCATATTCGCCACAGAAAATGAATTCGCACCTGTCGATGCAAATAATTCAGAATATAAGGGTAAACTCGCAAACTTTTATATACAACAGGCGATATCTTTGATAATGTCAAAATATAAATTTGATGTTACCAAAGAAGAACTCTATAAAGCGGCTCTTGAAAAAATAATTCTTGATAATCCGCAACTTCTTAATGATACATTCAAAGCATTATTTGATTCACTGGATGAACACACCACCTATTATACACCAGACGAGTTTGAGAATTATATAAACAACATGACTAACGAAGTGTTTGGTATAGGTGTACTTGTGTCATCAACTCAAAATGGTATGCTTGTAAATAAGGTTTACAACAATTCTCCTGCTAAAGAATCAGGATTAAAAGTTGCTGATGTCATTATATCTGTAGATGGCAAGAATGTAGTCGGTGTTGACTTTGATGTGGCGAGAAGTTATGTTGCAGGCCCCGAAAATTCACCGGTTAACCTGACACTTTTAAGAAACGGACAAACTATAGATATAACAACCGTCAGAAGAAAAGTTATAGTAGAACCGGGATTTTATCAGACAGTCGAAGATGATACCATAGGTTATATTGCTCTTTATGATTTCTATGAGCACGCCGGCGAGTTTGTTGCAAATGCATTAAAACATTTTGACGAAAAGAAAATAAGTAATGTTATTCTCGACTTAAGAAATAATCCCGGTGGATCAGTGTCTACAATGGTTGAAATTGCTTCGCTTTTCATTCCCGAAGGTCCGGCAATTCATTTTGAATTTAAAGATCCTAAAAGAAACAATACCCTTTATTCTACAAACAAAAATCCAAAATATAACGTTGCAGTTCTTGTTAACAATAATAGTGCAAGTGCATCCGAGGCTATTTCCGCCGCAATTCAGGATACCGGTGTTGGAATCGTAATCGGAACAGATACATTTGGAAAAGGTACAATGCAAAATATCACATCTTTCAAAATTGGCGGAGGCATCAAAATGACAGAAGCAGAATACCTCTCCCCTAACAAAAGAAAGATTAATGGTATTGGTGTTGGTCCTGATATATATGTCGAGGATAAGATCGTAGATTATTCAAAATCAAATTATAAAAAAGTGACATATGAACGCGTTATGAAGATTGGTGACACAGGTTCGGACGTTTTTGCATTGGAAGAAAGACTCTATTTTTTAGGATATGAAATAGGAATTCCCGATGAAATATATGACAAGAATACCGAAGATGCCGTTATTGCATTTCAAAGCGCTACACATCTATATCCCTATGGAGTTGCCGATATAACAACTCAGTTGAAAATCGAAGAAATTTTGAACGGTAATGATGTTATTCAAAATGATATTTATAATCGTGCCATTGAAGTTTTCAAAAACGAGAATTGGGAAGAATACAAATTTGATATCTCAGTAAATTAGTAATTAGTCTTATAAATAAGCAATTTAAACCCCAGTATTATTGCAAACATAATGCTATATACAAGAAGCATCACGGAAACAATTGTTGTCATACTGTTATATATTACACTCATATTTGAATATTCTGATAAATATGCAGAGTAAAACACAGTATACACATATATAATTGTTGATACACTTCCGGAAAAAATGGCACATTTTTTAATTTTTGGCATATGTTTTTTATCTTCATACTGAGGTAAAAATCTATAGGTTAAAAATATAATTATAAATAAGGATATAATTGTGAATATTTTACGTGTCAGATAAATTATTTTTGACTGTCTTAATTGAATATTAAAAAAAGATACTAAAAAATCCGTGATTGAATTCCCGAACATAGCAATTATAATAATCATAGATATTATCAGACAAAACACTACAGAAACAATAATACCTTTAAATCTTACTTTAAAGTATCCTTTGGAAACGCTGCTGTTTAGCATATATTGAAAACATTCTTTCAAAGCAGAAAATGTCTTTCCGGATGACCATGCTGCAATAACAGTGCTCAAAGATATTATCGGTGCATTGCTGATACTATATTGAATTTCAATAAGTTTTTTTCCATAGATAACGTTGAAATTACTGATGTTAACATTCATTAAATTTAATATTGACACAACAAGTATTGCAAAAGGAAAAAGAGACATTATAAAATAAAATGAAACCTGTGATGCAAATGCAGATATATGATTTTCCCTGCAAATGTGTCCTATTTTATGAATTTTTTCAGAGATCTTTTTAAACATATAGAATATACCTTTATTTATCAGGAGGAATAACATGAAAAATCTGTGGAGCGGTAGTTTGGTAACATTAAGGCAAACAACGCCTGATGATATTGAATTGTTTATTGATAAATCAGGCGATTACGACA
Source organism: Clostridia bacterium (assembly GCA_045541875.1). Lineage (GTDB taxonomy): Bacteria > Bacillota > Clostridia > UMGS1810 > UMGS1810 > RGIG1828. The sequence continues at coordinate 5,763 of JAZQJX010000097.1, forward strand.
CTGATATGATGCAAAAATATGATTTTATAGATTTCCCGCGATGTGAAAAACATATTGTGTCAGGTATCGAAAAAAATCTGATTAATACCAATGATGATTTTTCATTTACTATTTATAATAATGATGGTGAAAAAGTCGGCTATATAACCACATTTGATTGTGACAGAAGAAATGGTACGTTTAAATACGGACTATTTGTAAAAGATGATTTTAAAGGGAAAGGATATGCTTCACAGGCAGTTAGTATTGTACTTCGGTATTATTTTAATGAACTGAGATATAACAAAGTTAACGTATATATTTATGATTATAACATGCCTTCAATAAAATTTCATGAAAAATACGGATTTGTATTTGAAGGAAGACTCAGACAAATGTCATACTCCGGCGGGAAGTATCATGATACTTTATACTACGGAATGCTAAAATCAGAATTTAATAAAGCCAACTTTTAAGATATTTATTCATTTGATGTGAAAATGTTACTTTTTCAATATTTTCCCCGTAAAGCAAATCAATGCTTTTATACTCGGAATTATTAATTACTATTTTCAAGGTCCCTGCCTTATCACCTTTATTTACAGGGGCCTTAATTTTTTTAGGAATTTCAGGAATAATTTCTATTTCATTAGTTGAATTTTTATTAGATATATAATTGACACTTTCTGAAGGAAAGATACTTACCTTATTTTCAATTCCTTTTGAAACATAAACTCTATCAACTTCTTTTAAAGCATCAATTACATTATTTGATGAATAATTTGCAAAACCATAATTGAGAAGTTCGCTGGCATCTGCCTGTCTCTTTTTTGATGTTTCTGCCCCCATAATAACTGATATAAGATGCATATTGTCTCTTTTTGCTGTTGCACTGATGCAGAACATCGCTTTATTTGTGCTTCCGGTTTTCAATCCGGTTGCGCCATCATAAAAACGTATGAGTTTGTTAGTGTTGGAAAGAGTAAATTCGCCGTTTCTTAGTGAATCCATCCATATACCGGTAAATTTAAATATATCATCATATTTCATAAGTTCTCTTGACATTATAGCAATATCTCTTGCAGTAGAATAGTGTCCGTCTGCATCAAGTCCGTTGCAGTTAACGAAATTTGTTCCTGTCATACCAAGACTTTTGGCCTTCTCGTTCATCCTCGAAACAAAAACTTCTTCAGAACCTGATATGTGTTCTGCAATGGCAACAGAAGCATCATTTCCCGAAGCAACTGCAATTCCTTTAATTATATCATTGACAGTCATCTTTTCTCCTGCATCAAGAAATATTGTTGAACCGCCAAAACTCTTTGCATATTCTGAACCTGTAACTATATCATCATATTTGAGATTTCCCGAGTATATTTCCTCCATGGTTATAAGAAGAGTCATAATTTTAGTCACACTTGCAAGCGCTCTTTTTTCATCAGCATTTTTTTCATACAATATACGACCTGTCGAATAATCCATTAACAATGCAGAAGGTGCAGATATGAACGGTTCATTATCTGCAAATGCGTAAAAAGGCATAGTAATATGCAACATCAAAAAAACGGACAAAAAACATAATATTTTTCTCATAATAATCACCCGTACAATAATATGAACAGGGACAAATTATATATGATTAGTTTAAAATAAAATCTTTTTCATCAATTGATTTCATCCAAGAAATATAGACCTCGGGATAGTGACCGATTGCCAGATCTGTAAATGATTTTGTATCACTTAATGAACTTATATCCGCAACAGAGTCAAGCGTCATGCTCTCAAACAAAAGTTTTTCAGGCGATTCAAACCCATGTATTCTAAGCATTATATCAAGTTGTCTTATAGATTCAGGCACCTTGAGTCCTATTGTTTCCATTGATTTATACTGTTGACTTTTTTCGTACTCATTTATTGCTATTTCGGATTTGTCCGAAAATACTTCATTTAAATACCTTTCATAATCTATCCTTTTCCACTCCCCGCCGATTTTTACTTTGGTCATTGTTGCTGTTGCAAGATTGTAAAATACATCCTGAAAGTCTTTTTTGTAAATATTACGATTCGCCACAAACGAAGTAATAACATTCATTAATCGTGATACAGCAGTATAAGAATATATATCTTTTCTTGATCCTGTTAATATGAAATAGTTATCAGATACTTTTTTGAGTAATGATTCACTTGCATTTGTCTGATCAGGAAAATACATATTCTTACCAACTTTGCCAAACCCCCACTTGTTCGGCGGAAGTGTAATTACGGGATCATATGAATTGAGTATATTAAAAATATGCGGATATTTTTCTGCTGTATATTCACGTTCAGCATCACATACAGTATTGGGCGTAGCAAAAGTATATGCATAAACTTTCCGTTTATCTGGCATTAATGTTGCCAATATATTTCCAACTGCTCCGCCTCTGCTGTAGCCACAAATCCAAAATCTGACTTCTTCATCTCTGCAATTTCTTTTTACATAATCCTCAGCATATTCCTTGACTCTAACGGCAGAATCATAGAAACCTTTATGGAATTTGTTGCTATCATCACCAACATTAAAATTGTCACTCCATTCGCAACCGTATCCACCACTTCTCAGCGCTATACAAACAACATTACATGGCAAATTGTTTTTATAGTATTTTTTCATTGCAATACCAAACGCTGTTTTAGACTGTGTGTTATTAAGACTAGATGAATACCCATCAAATTCAATATTTTTAAACGATAGTCCTTCAAATGTCTTCCTTAGGTTAACCTCTCTTATATTATCAACATTTTCACCCCAGTTTTCAAGCACATTACCGGATGAAAAAGTTGATAGTGAAACATATAATGATGATAATGCAAGATTATGATTATAAATTGAATTATCACCTTGAAACCATTCATCATTATAATTTATATTTTCATTAAAATACACCCCTGAACCGCCTTTTAGATTTATTGTTACCGTATTTTCAGACATTCTGTCTTTTAAGTTACTGACTGTGCCAGTGTTTTGATTTAAAATCAAACAAAATAGCAATATAGATATTACGGAAATTACAGATATACTTAGATAAAAAGATATATTATGTGTTTTAGTTTTATTTTTTAAAATTGTGCTCACATCCTATATTATTGTTGCTAACAGATAATAGTGTGCGTATATATTTTAAATTTATGAAAAACATTTTATAACCAAAAAAATGACACTTCAATTTGAAGTGTCATTTTTGTCACCAAGATACATAATTATTCATCAAAATTTTCACCGCATTTGGGACAGTATGTATATTTTTTATCTACCTTTTCACCGCATGCAGAACACGGTTTTTTGTTCATAATATCATTAATTATGTTCTCAAGGTCTTCTGCTTTTGATTTAAGTTCAGAAATCTCTTCACAAATAACTTCTATTTTGGATGTTACATCTTCATCTGAACTGTCATAAACTAATTTACCAATCTGTGTGAATTTATCATTTATATCTGATTTAATTTCACCAAGTTTATATTTTGATTTTGCAATTTCAACCATATTTTCTGATGTCTGTTTTGCTTTTAACGCTGTATTTGTTACAGTCTTTTTAATTTTTTCAAAATCAATATTCATAATACAACCACCTTTATTTTAATTTTTCAAGATAAGTCTTAAATTTATCTTCTGTAGAATTCATTCCGGGTTTATAATACTTGACATTTTTGATATTATCAGGCAGATACTGTTGGGCAACATATGAATTGGGATAATTATGAGGATATTTATAGCCTATTGCTCTGCCAAGTTTTTGAGCACCTGAGTAATGCCCATCTTTCAGATGATCAGGAATGCTACCGGCTTTTCCTGATCTCACATCCGATAGCGCATCGTCAATTGCACTGATTGCCGTGTTGGATTTTGGCAGACAAGAAAGAAAAATAACCGCCTCAGCGAGGGGAATTCTTGCCTCAGGGAATCCAAGTTGAAGTGCAGAATCCACACAGGCTTTTGTAACAGTTATTGCATTTGGATATGCAAGACCTATATCTTCGGCTGAAATAACAAGTAATCTTCTGCATATGGAAATCAGATCGCCGCCTTCTATAAGTCTTGCAAGATAATGTACCGCCGCATCCGGATCTGAGCCTCTTATTGATTTTTGAAAGGCACTCAAAGCATCATAATGATTATCTGAATCTTTATCAAAACTAAACGCCGATTTTTGAGTAACAGATATTGCATCATCCTGATTTATTGTTATTTCAGTTTCAAGTGTTGCAAGTTTAACTTTAATGCACATATCAAGAGATGTAAGTGCTTTTCTGATATCTCCGTATGATGCTGATGCAAGATGTTTTATAGCCTCCTGAGAAACAGTAATATTCTTTTGAGGATATACTTCGTTTAGCCTTACACAAGCCTTCGTGACTGCAAGTTCTATATCTTCTGTTTCAATCGGTTTAAACTCAATAACAGTGCAGCGTGATAGTATGGCGTTATATACATAAAAATACGGATTTTCTGTTGTGCTTGCGATAAGAGTTATTTTACCGTTTTCAATGTATTCCAGAAGTGACTGTTGCTGCTTTTTATTGAAATTTTGAATTTCATCAAGATATAGCAATACACCGTTTGTGTTTTCTATAGAATCAAGATCAGACGCTATGTCTTTTATATCCTTTGTTGATGCATTGGTTGCATTCAGTTTAAATAATTTTTTGTCTGATACAGATGCACATATGTTAGCAACAGTAGTCTTTCCAGTTCCGGATGGACCAAAGAAAATCATATTGGGAATATCGCCGGTACGAATAATGTTTGTTAATACCTTATTATCTCCTATAATGTGATGCTGACCGACAACATCATCAATTGAAGATGGTCTCATTATGTCAGCGAGTGGTCTAACCATTACAAATCACTCCGTAATATTATTTATACAAAGGATATTTTTCAGTAAGAGCTTTGACACCTGCTCTGATTTCATCCTGCTTTTCTTCAAAAGAATTAAGAGTCATAGCTATAAGATGAGCAATCACTTTCATATCTTCTTCTTTCATTCCTCTGCTTGTAACTGCAGGAGTACCAATTCTTACACCGCTTGTTATAAACGGGCTTGTTGTTTCAAAAGGAATTGTATTCTTATTTGCTGTGATACCCACTTCATCAAGCATATGTTCTGCTTCTTTACCGGTAATGTTTTTGTTTCTGAGGTCAATCAGCATAAGATGATTGTCTGTTCCGCCTGAAACAAGATCAAATCCTTCATCAATAAGTGCCTGAGCAAGTGCTTTAGCGTTTTTAACAACCTGCATTTGATATGCCTTGAAATCATCACCAAGCGCCTCTTTGAGACATACAGCTTTTGCTGCAATAATGTGCATCAAAGGTCCTCCCTGAATACCGGGGAAAACTGCCTTGTTAATAAGTTTTGCATGTTCCTCTTTGCACATTATCATTCCGCCTCTTGGGCCTCTGAGGGTTTTGTGAGTAGTTGTTGTAACAAAATCTGCAAATGGAACAGGATTAGGATGAAGACCTGCCGCAACGAGGCCTGCAATATGAGCAATATCAACCATAAGATATGCATTAACTTTTTTTGCAATCTTTGAAAGTCTTTCAAAATCTATCACTCTCGGATATGCACTTGCTCCGGCAACAATAAGTTTTGGCTGATTTTCAATAGCAAGTTTTTCAAGTTCATCATAATCTATGAGAGAATCTTTTTCACTAACGCCGTATGGAACAATGTTAAAATATTTACCGGATATATTAACAGGGCTACCATGGGAAAGATGACCGCCGTGTGAAAGATTCATACCGAGAACAGTATCACCGGGATTGAGAACGGCAAAGAACACAGCGAGATTTGCCTGCGCACCTGAGTGAGGCTGAACATTAGCGTGATCACATCCAAAAAGTTCTTTCGCACGTTCAATGGCAAGATTTTCGACGATATCAACACATTCACAACCGCCATAATATCTTTTGCCGGGATAGCCCTCTGCATATTTGTTTGTGAGGGGTGTGCCCATCGCTTCAATAACAGCATTACTTACAAAGTTTTCACTGGCAATAAGTTCTATTTTATTTCTTTGTCTGTCGACCTCCATTTCAATTGCTTCGGCAACCTGGGGATCAATTTTTTTAATTTCTTCTGTTGTATACATCCTAATGTTCCTCCTTAACAATATATGTAGTAATTATACACCTTTTCAGTAAACATTTCAATAGTAAAATTACAATATTAATAACGTTGCATATATGATAATTTTGACAATCTGATATTGAATCTGCCAAGTATTTATGATATAATCAAAAAAAAGACTATGAAAACGAGTTTATATTATGAAAAGAACAGCCGCACACAATTGTATATGTCAGAATTGTCAAAAAGTATTTCCTGTAAATGAGATGATGTACTCTGTAATCAATCTAGATGAAAATGCGGAAAAAACGCGTAAATTTGATATGTTTGAAATAAACAAAGTTACTTGTCCTAAGTGCAAAAGCAGTTTCACTTTCGAACTACCGTTACTCATATGCAGCAAAAAATTAAAGTTTGCGGTTTACGTCAACTCATCACCGAGTCCGGATAAACACTATAAATCAAAAGACATTCCTATATGGCTAATCACAGATTATAATTTTTCCAGAAAATGTCTGTATTACGCAGAAGCAGTTGAAAAATTCAGGATATTCAGAGATGGACTTAATGACAAGATAATAGAATATCTGAAACTTTGCAGATTCAATAATACCGATGCTCTCCCGTTTGACGAAATTAATCTTTTATATTCACACAACGACGGTGTTAATCTTTATTTTGATAAAATTGATTTTAATAACAATATTATTAAAACATATTCAGTTCCAATGTCTGATATTAAACAAATAACAAATGAGATAAAATTCAACCGGAGTCATAATACATGGCAGACGGTGAACAGATTAACAATTAAAGATTTTATTATATAAAAGGAGGATACATATGAAAAAATTAAAAAATGCACTTATCGGTCAATCCGGAGGACCAACGGCTGTAATTAATGCATCACTTGCAGGGGCAATAACAGAGTACCTCTCAAACGAGAATTGTTCAACACTTTACGGAGCGGTTAACGGTATTAAAGGCGTTTTAAGAGAAGAATTTTTAAATCTTAATGAGATTTTTTCCGACAAATCAAAAATTGATCTTCTTATGCAGACTCCGTCATCATATCTTGGCTCATGCAGATACAGACTTTCAAAAGAAAATGACGATGAAATAGAAAAAATTGTTTCTGTTCTTCAAAAAAATGACATAGGATACTTTTTCTACATAGGCGGAAATGACTCAATGGATACAGTTATGAGATTATCCAAGATTTGTCATTCAAACGGAATTAAAGCAATCGGCATACCCAAAACAATAGACAATGACCTTGTTGGCACAGATCATTGTCCGGGATATGGAAGCAGTGCAAAATATATTGCAACTACTATCTCAGAGATGGCACTTGATGCCGGATGCTACGACATAAAGAATGTTCTGATTGTTGAAATTATGGGAAGAAATGCAGGGTGGCTTGCCGCATCGTCAGCACTTGCAAGAACCACATCAAGCACGGCGCCCGACCTTATATATCTGCCGGAGAAAGTATTTGACGACGAAAAATTCCTTTATGATATAAGGCAAAAACTTTTACACCAGGATACTGTTGTTGTTGCAGTTTCAGAGGGCATTAAATATTCCAACGGCAATTATGTCGCACAAAGCACAAGTGAATCAAAAAAAGATATGTTTGGTCACAGCCAACTTGGTGGAGTGTGCAAAAAACTCGAGCATCTTGTTAAAAACAGACTTGGAATTAAGGTAAGGGGTGTTGAACTGAATTTGCCCCAACGTTGTGCATCACATAATGCATCTGACACAGATATTAATGAGGCATTCAAATGTGGTGAATTTGCAGTTAAATGTGCTCTTGAAGGCGAAAGCGGAAAGATGATCGCAATGAACAGAGCAGATGGTTCGGAATATGACATTTCATATTCTGCATTGGATATTTCCAACATTGCAAACAGCGAAAAGATTGTGCCCGATTCATTTATAAATACTGATGGAAACGATGTAACTGAAGAGTTTATTAAATATGCGTTACCACTTATTCAGGGAGAAAGAAACATTATTTTTAAAAATGGAATCCCTGCATATATTAAAAGATAATTATCTTTCGCTGACATAATATTCTTCTTCATCAGGAAAAATCAATTCATCCACATCCCCTATTTCTCTGTAATCTCTAATATCTTTTTCATCAGATATTATTTCATCAACAAACAAATCATTTGTGTTGTTTTCAAGTTTCAAACTACTCATTCCTTTCATAATGAATAGTATATTCACACAACTGATTTTAGATACTGAAAATGTAGAGAATCATTAACATAATTATCATATACATAAAAGAGCTACCTCGCATGAGATAGCTCTTTTTGTAATTTTATGGAAATAATCAGCTTAATTATCGGATTGAACAAATCTTTTTACTGCACGTCCAAACGCCTTACCTGTATTAACATATCTTTCTGCAGTCATCCTATTGTCTGGGTCACCAAAATATGGATTTTCTATTGTTGCAACAAATTTTGTATTCTCAAGTGCACCGACATATGCCGAAAAAGTTCCGTAGAGAGGCTCTTCTCTCCATGTGATTACACCGTCGTTAAACACAAAACAATCTTCAGTAATTTCATCCGCAAACAGACAAGAAAAATATTTCATCTTGTCCGAAAGCTTTTGATATGCATTAACAAGACTCATAAAATTATTTCCGCCACCAAGATGACATGGCGAATGGAAATCAAATACATATTTCACTTTATTATTCCCAAGATAATTTTTCATTGCTTTGACTGTGGGATAAATGCTATCAGGAATATAATCACGATTATGATCATGAGGAAGCCTTCCCTTCCCCTGGTCTCCACGAAGCACACCCATAGTGTCCATAAATGGAACAACAACAATTTTATATCCTGGAAGAGGCTTTTCATAAAGCTCTTTTAAAACGCCTTCAAGAACATAATTTGCCGGTGCTTCGCAGGCATGATGACGTGCTGTGAGAAGAATAATATCACCAGCCTCACCCATCTCTCCCATTGGACATGGAGTACCGTCGGAATCGTTACAAAATGTGTCATGACTCAGAAAATCAAGTAATTTAAAATTTTCAAAATTATACAAGAGATTATGAGCAAAATACACTTCGTTTTCATTTTCTTGAAAAGTGTATTCAAATTTGAAACGTTCCTCTTCGTTGTGACGATAATTGTCCGGATCACTCCAATGCCAGTCGATAAGATTATGACTCACCGCTGCCCCAAAATATCCAACTGCATCTTCACCAAAATCAAAAGTTATTTTGTATCCCCCGGCACCAATTACTTTAAACGCCCAGTAGCACCAAGGTTCGCTATCGCGATAGTTGATTTTTACTTTGGCGTAGGTTTCGGTCATGTTTTCGACAATAATATTTCCACCGCAAAATTCTTGAGTTATTTCATATTTTAACATGCAAGATTCTCCCTAATAGTAACTATATGTAGTTCCCCTATTATTTTATCATAAAACATTTAATATTTCAATAATCAGTTTTATATTATTTTTTGTCTAAATCGGGTGGTTTCGTCACACAACAACTTGTTTTTATATTTCATCTATGCAGGCTTGCACAAGTTCCGAGAGAGAACCTTTTGCCATACATATGTACTGGTCGCAACTTCCGTAATATAGAGTTAATTCATCAGTTTCTTCATCCCCTATTGCACCGCATGCAAAAACTGTATTATCACAGTTTCCGTGGCGTTCATATGGCATTTCAGGTGATAAAATATAACTGTTTGTTTTTCCGATAATTTTCCATGGTTCATCCTTATCCAAAAGCATTGCACCAAGATAATATGCTGTTCCTCCTGCAGGTGTGAACACACCATGGATTATTACAAGCCACCCCTCTGAAGTTTTAATCGGTGGTGTCGGTCCGATTTTATCTGCATTCCAGAAACGATAATTTGGTCCGAGAACGGGTTTGAATTCTCCCCAATGAACAAGGTCTTCGCTTGCAGAAATCCAGATATCAGCCCGGTCATCACCGCCACCGGGGCGATCAAGTTTATAATACTTCCCTCCTATTTTTTCAGGGAATAATGATGCACCGCGGTTTTTTGGAGCAGTAATAATGTCAATTGGTTCATAGGTTTTAAAATCTTTTGTTTTTCCAAGCATTCCTATGGGACACTGATAGTCTTTTACCATAACTGGTGTTATGATGTAGTATGTATCATCAATCTTTGTAACACGGTTATCTATAAAGTGATGGTATTTTTCCGATGAATACCAATCATCGGGCACATATATAAAATCTTCATCAGAAAGTTCAAAATTAATTCCATCCTTACTTCTTGCGATTCTTGTCTGTCCAACATCTCTTCCGTAGCCTCTTTTGGCTGCATGTTCAACGACAGACACAAGGACTATTGTTTCATCCCCAAACTTTACCGCAGAAGGATTATATAGTTGAGCAATCCCCGGATAATCTTTTACGTCCAATATTGGATTTTTTTCATATCTTTTCAAAATTGTTGTTGCATCTCTTTTCACTATAATGACCACCTTTTGATTTAAATAAAATAATTATATACCTAAAAAAACATATCATCATCTTTGTTTTTGTCTAAACACATTGCATATTTTTACTTTTTTTACACCTTTTTAGCGATTCTATTGATATCAGGTCAAAAAAAGTGTAAAATATAAACATAAAATACAAGAATGAAGGTAACTGAATGTATGATTCTTTTTAAAGAAACCCTCAAAAACTCAGCGTACAAATTCCGCGTAACTTATACAACATCACAAATAAGAAGTGAACAAAAAATTGATACAACCTATCCGCTTCACCTTCATGATTCATTTATCGAAATTGAATTTGTATATGACGGATATATGGATCAGGCAATAAATGGAAAAAAATACAAACTTGGCTCAGGATCTATAATTATCTCAAGGCCATCTGATTATCACAACTGTAAAATGTCTGATGATGCAAAAGTTTTCACGCTGCACCTTATGCCTCAGGTGATTTCAAGAGAACTTCTCCATAATGTCCTCAACTGCGAAAAAGATATCATATACACATTTGACGAAAATGATGCAAAATATGTGTTTGATAGTTGTATGCAGTTGCACAAAGAATACACCAACAAACAATATTATTTTGAAAACATATGCAAAAATCTTTTCGAAAATATAATTTATACCACTCTTCGAAAACTCGATGAAAAACCTGACAGCAAATATGTGCCCACACCCCTTGAAAAAGCAGTCCTATATCTCAGAACTTCATTTATGAATAATCCAAGTCTTGAAGAAACTGCAAAATATGTACATTTAAACGCTTCATATTTTTCCCGCATATTCAAAAATCACACCGGCTACTCATTCAATTCATATCTTAACAAACTGAAACTTGATTATGCGCAAAAACTTCTTACAGAAACAGATATGACAGTTACAGATATATGTTTTAGTGCAGGCTTTGGTTCGCTCTCAAATTTTTCAAGAACATTCAAATCACATTTTAAAATTTCTGCAAACAAGTACAAGCAAAAATACAGAAAAAGCAAAATGAAATTTTATGATAAAAATCAAATCAATTTTCAGCATTAATTTTACTAAAATATTCCGTCAAAAAGATTTCACCATATTAAAAATATGTCTCTGTATGAGATAAGTGTTGGTATGCATAAATGACTTTTTATGAATGCACTATGGAAAAGAAAAGGAGCAAGGAGTATTTCAACCTTGCTCCGATACAGATATTTAGTTCAACAAATTGGAATTGGCTTACTTCTTTTTCTGCTTGTGCTTGATGATTGCTTTTATCACAAAGCAAATCAGCAACACAACAATGGTAAATGCTCCATACACCAAAATGCTTGTGTACCAAGGTGCAGATTGCATAGCATACAGTTCGGGGCGAGTTTTGAAGTTCCAAACAACATAAACTCCATGCCCAATAAATACACCCACAAAAGCACCTATAATGGTGTTAAGATAGTATTCGATCTTTTCATACAATCACACTCCTTTGTCAAATTGGAATTTGTCAGTTATTTAACTGCCTTAACGGTGTATGTTGCTCCCCAATGGTTCAAAACCTCTACATTGGAAAAACCTGCTTCAAGTAATGCTTCAATCTCGTGTTTCACAGTGAGGGGTGTATCATAATGGTAAAACTCGTCATCGGTAATACCTTGTTCTGTTTTTAAGGCAATCAAGTTTTGACGATGCATCTCTTCTTCG
>JAZQJX010000098.1:0-18809 GCA_045541875.1 Clostridia bacterium
TATCCGAGATGAACTTCGAGAACCTGTCCGATATTCATTCGGGAAGGAACACCGAGGGGGTTAAGAACTATCTGGAGAGGTGTGCCGTCGGGAAGGAAAGGCATATCTTCTTCAGGAAGAATTCTTGAAATAACACCTTTATTTCCGTGACGTCCTGCCATTTTATCACCAACAGAGATTTTTCTCTTCTGTGCGATATAGCAACGTACAAGCTGGTTAACTCCGGGAGGAAGTTCGTCACCATTTTCACGGGTGAATATTTTAACATCCACAACAATACCTGCTTCACCGTGGGGAACACGAAGTGATGTGTCTCTTACATCTCTTGCCTTTTCACCGAAGATTGCACGAAGAAGTCTTTCTTCTGCAGAAAGTTCGGTTTCACCTTTTGGTGTTACTTTACCAACAAGAATATCCCCTGCTCTTACTTCAGCACCGATGCGTACGATACCTCTTTCATCAATATCTTTAAGGGCATCTTCACCGACATTTGAAATGTCACGTGTGATTTCTTCTGCACCAAGTTTTGTGTCACGTGCTTCACATTCATATTCTTCGATATGAATTGAAGTGAATACGTCTTCTTTTACAAGACGTTCATTAATAAGGATAGCATCCTCGTAGTTATAACCTTCCCAGGTCATAAATCCAATAAGGATATTCTTACCGAGGGAGATTTCACCGTTTGCAGTTGAAGGACCGTCGGCGATGATATCACCTTTTTTAACTCTTTCACCATTGGAAACGATAGGTTTCTGGTTTATACAGGTGCTCTGGTTTGAACGGAGGAATTTTATGAATTTGTAACTGCGAACGTTTCCGTCGTCTTCACGAACGAGAACTTCGTCAGCACCAACTCTTATAACTTCACCGTCTTCTTTTGCAAGTACGCAAACACCTGAATCTTTTGCCGCTTTATATTCCATACCTGTGCCGACAATAGGTGATTCTGTCTTTAAAAGAGGAACCGCCTGACGCTGCATGTTTGAACCCATGAGAGCACGAACGGCGTCATCGTTTTCAAGGAAGGGAATCATTGCTGTAGCAACAGAAACAATCTGTTTTGGCGATACGTCAACATAGTCAACTTTTTCAGGATCAACTTCGATAAATTCGTCTCTGTATCTTACAATTACTTTATCATTTACGAAAGAACCGTCTTCTGCAAGTTTTTCTGATGCAGGAGCAACCATATAGTTATCTTCCACATCTGCAGTCATATATGAAATTTCATCTGTAACTTTGAGTGTTTCTTTGTCAAATTTTCTATAGGGTGCTTCAATGAATCCGTATTCATTGATTCTTGCATAGCATGCAAGGGAGTTGATAAGACCGATGTTAGGACCTTCAGGTGTTTCGATAGGACACATTCTGCCATAGTGCGAATGGTGAACGTCACGGACTTCAAAGCCCGCTCTTTCTCTCGAAAGACCGCCGGGACCGAGAGCAGAAAGTCTTCTTTTGTGAGTGAGTTCCGCCAGGGGGTTGGTCTGATCCATGAACTGTGAAAGCTGTGAAGAACCGAAGAATTCTTTGATTGCAGAAACTACAGGTCTTGAATTTATGAGAAGCTGAGGTGTGATTGCATCAAGATCCTGAATTGTCATTCTTTCTCTTACAACTCTTTCGAGTCTTGAAAGACCGATACGGAACTGATTTTGCAAAAGTTCGCCAACTGCACGAAGTCTTCTGTTTCCAAGATGGTCAATGTCATCTGTGGTACCTATGCCGTATACAAGGTTGTTGTGGTAGTTAATGGAAGCATAGATATCTTCAGTTATGATATGCTTGGGAACAAGGTCGTTCATTCTTTCCTTAATAAGTTTTGCAAGTTCTTCAACATCGTCAGAAGATGCAAGGATTTCTTTTAAGACGCTGAACTTAACCTTTTCTGTTATTTCATATTCTGAAATTGCCTCGATAAGTTCGGGGCTGATGTGGTCTTTGATGTCAACCATATCATTTGTGAAAATTTTGATTTCTTTATCTTCAACTTTCACCCATACGGTGTTGATTCCTGCTTTTTCAAGAAGTTTTGCTTTTTCAGAAGATACGCACTCGCCTGCTTCCGCAAGAATTTCACCTGTTTCTTCATCAACTACGGGTTTTGCAAGTATCTGATTTTTCACTCTTGCAGAAAGTGAAAGTTTTTTGTTGAATTTAAAACGGCCAACCTTTGAAAGGTCATAACGTTTTGCATCAAAGAAAAGTCCGTTTATAAGTGTGGTGGCACTCTCAACTGTGGGAGGCTCACCGGGACGGAGTTTTTTGTATATTTCAATCAATGCTTCTTCAGCATTTGTTGTGAAATCTTTTTCAAGAGTTGTGTTGATCTTTTCATCATAGCCGAACATTTCAAGAATTTCAGCATTGGTATTAAGACCAAGAGCACGGATAAGTACAGTTACCGGCAGTTTACGGGTTCTGTCTATGCGCACGGAGAAAACGTCGTTGGAATCTGTTTCATATTCCAGCCACGCACCACGGTTTGGTATTACGGTAGCATCATAAAGTTCCTTACCGGTTTTGTCGTGCTGCATTGCAAAGTAGATGCCCGGTGAACGGACAACCTGGCTTACTATAACACGCTCAGCACCGTTAATGATGAAGGTACCCTGATCTGTCATGAGAGGGAATTCGCCCATGAAGATTTCCTGCTCCTTGACTTCGCCGGTTTCTTTGTTTATGAGCCTAACTTTAATCTTAAGGGGCTTGGAGTATGTCGCATCACGGGACTTGCACTCCTCGATGGAATACTTGGGGTTTTCATCCAGATAATAATCATCAAATTCAAGTATGAGATTACCTGAAAAGTCGCAAATAGGAGATACATCTTCCAGTACCTCTTTAAGACCTTTTTCGATGAACCACTGGTATGAATTCTTCTGCACCTCAATTAAGTTTGGCATCTCAAGAACTTCGTCAATCTTGGAGTAACTCATTCTTTCGTTCTTACCAAGCTTTATAGGATGTACCATGTTTCTATCACCTCATATATTTTATTTGCTGTCAGATAGATTTGTCAAAAGAATTGTTTCTTTTTTAAATCTGTGCAAACTCAGTAATAATGCATAATTGCAAACCAAGCAAAGCACAAAAAACCGTGATTATGCACAAGTAAAAATCCATAAAAACGGCTATAACTGCAATTTACAATAATAGCACAAAAAATATTATATGTCAAGCATTATTTTGAAAATTTTTTAAATTTTTCCATCACTTCATATATTTGTCACTAAGACCTTTGTCAAGAACATCTTTTGCATATTTTTTCGCAAGAACAAGTGAATGGAGTCTGTAGTTTCCGCATTGAATTTCGTTATCGGCAGGAATTTTTTCTGATGTGAGAACAAGTTCAAGGGCCCTTGTAAATTTTTCTGCAACAAATGATGCATCCCATTCACCCCATATGGTCATATAAAACCCTGTGCGGCATCCCATTGGTGAAATGTCTATTATCTTTGATGCAAAACTGTCATCAAGTTCTCTTAAATAGGTTGCAAGAAGATGCTCAAGGGTGTGGATTCCCTCAGACTGCATTTCATCTTCGTTTGGCTGAGTGAATCTTATATCAAATTTTGTCACCTTATCCCCTTTTTCGCCGTTATATACAGAGCATTTTCTCACAAAAGGTGCTTTTACTTTTGTGTGGTCAAGTTCAAAACTCTCCACCTTTGAAAATCTGTTTTCGTTCATAACCTTTTTCCTCTCTTATATTAATGGTGATGGTTGTGGGGATCACCGTCTGCCAAAACCTTTGCAAGATGAACTTCTGTTTCATCAAAAACAGGAATTCCGTTTTCAATAAGTTTTCGTGCCGTTATGCCCTCGCCTGAAATCTTTGTACCCGAAAATGTTCCGTCACAAATTCTTTTTGATCCGCAGGAAGGACTCCCCTGCTTTAAGATGGCAACTCTCACGCCCTCTTTTTTTGCAATTTCAAGAGCCTTTTGGGCACCTTTTTCAAAAAATGCCGTAACATCTTCTCCCTCTTTGTTGTAAACTTTTCCGTCTTTGATTTCGGAAGGGATTCTTGGTGTGGAAAGACCTCCAAGTTCTTCAGGACACACAGGAACAAGTCTGCCTGTGTTTTTCAGCACCTGAAAAAGAGGCGATTTTAAAATGTTGTTTCCGCCGTCATACTTACAGCAATATCCGTAAAGGCAAGCGGAAACCAAAATTTTTCCTTTTGATTTGTGAGGCATTTAATATCATTCCTTTAAAAATGTTTGAGGCTGTCTCTTTGTTTTCAGACAGCCCCATAATTTGAACTATTAATTATTTTATAACTTTTATCCAACCCTCGGGTGCAGGGATTCTTCCCATCTGAATTCCTGTGAGAGTGTCGTAGAGTTTCTTTGTTACAGGTCCCATTTCAGTCATACCTGATGGCAAGCATATTTCTTTTCCGTGGTCAACAATTTTTCCGACAGGAGAAATTACTGCTGCAGTTCCGCAAAGACCGCATTCTGCCATTTCCGGAAGTTCTGTTGCATATATTTCTCTTTCTTCAACCTCAAGTCCGAGATACTCTTTTGCAACATACATAAGAGAACGACGTGTGATTGAGGGAAGAATTGTGTTTGATTTAGGTGTTACAACTTTGCCGTCTTTTGTGATGAAAATGAAGTTTGCACCGCCTGTTTCTTCAACTTTTGTGTGAGTTGCGGCATCAAGGTACATATTTTCATCAAATCCGCAGTTGTGGGCATCAACAATGTTATAAAGGCTCATTGCATAGTTAAGACCTGCTTTGATGTGGCCTGTGCCATGGGGTGCTGCACGGTCAAGGTCGGATACTCTGATAGTTAAGGGTTTAACTCCGCCTTTGAAATAGGGACCAACAGGTGTTACAAACATTCTGAACTGATATTCAGTTGCAGGTTTAACACCGATTACGGGGTTTGAACCAAATACAAAGGGGCGGATGTAGAGAGTTGCACCTGAACCGAAAGGCGGAACATATGCTTCGTTTGCTAAAACTACTTTCTCTACTGCATCTATAAATCTTTCTTTTGAGAATACGGGAATCTGAAGTCTTTCAGATGATGCAATGATACGGTCTGCGTTAAGGTCAGGGCGGAAAACAACAATGTGTCCGTCTTCTGTTGTGTATGCTTTGAGACCTTCAAAGCAGGTCTGTGCATACTGAAGTACTCCTGCGCACTCACTGATTACAACATTTGAATCCTGTGTGAGTTTACCCTCGTCCCATGCACCGTCTTTATATTCAGAAACATATCTGTAATCGGTGGGTATGTAGGCAAAACCGAGATTGCCCCAATCGATATTTTTCTTTTCCATTGGAAATCATCCTTTCGTAACTGTGTGATTATATACATCAGTAATTTTTATATCAAAATATTATAACACATTCTTTAGAAGTTTGCAAGGGTTTTATATCCAATTTCCGCACACTACTTATTCATCAAAGGTGCAGAATTAATTACAAGCCCATTTTCAAAGTCAAAGGAATATGTCCATTCAAGTTCATTTGTTATATAGTCCCATGTGAGGGGAAAATAGGTTACATTTCTGAAATTCAAAACAGGATATTCTTGGATGTTATTATCAATCTTTTTTCCGTTTACGAATATGTCATATTTTGGAACAACAGCATAGAGATTCCACTCACTTTTATTGTCAGCCTTGTCATATTCCAAAGGCTCGGCGTGGGACTGTTCTTTTGTTATGTAGAGACCTTTTTCCATGCTCCAGTCTGTTGTGACTCCGAGCATTCTGCAATAGTGCCATGTCATTGGAAAATATGTTATATCATTATAGGATATGACAGGATACTGTGAATCTTTATAATCTATTGACACGCCGTTAATCACAAAGGGATATTCAGGAACAATAATCTTTTTTCTGCCTGTGTTGTCATAGGGGCCGCCGATAATTGTGGGTTTGGTGTTTATTAACCCTTTTATATAATCAGAAATCTGCTCATCGGTGAATCCATATGCCTGTGATTGCATTATCAGGCTTTCAATGGAACGGCTGTAGTTTGTGGGGTGATCCTCAGGATAGACCTCTGCTCCTTCAAACAAGGAGAAATCCACGTTGTGTTCGCGCATAAATTCTACCGCTTTATCGCTCAGGCGATACAGACTTATGATTTCTTCCTCACTTGACTGTGCCATTGCATTAAAAACAAAAAACATCATCAGACATAAAATCAAGGAAAAAAGTCTGCCAAACAAAGATTTTGTTTTTTTCATAATTCATAAAATCCTTTCTGAAAATGTAAAATCATATAATGTCATTGTATTTCTGTCATTTCCCCTGTTTGCGTATCTACGATACACGGTTTGGGATTCTGACCTCGGTTTTCGTTTGACACAAAAGTTTTTATTGTCGTTCCGTCAACAGTAAACTGAGGAGAAAGAGAAAAAGATGATGTTCCCTGAAGAACTCCGAAAGAACCCTTAGGGTTTATTGTCTTGTCCCCTCTCGTTATACTAAGATTTCCCGAACGTGCGCCGGAGAGTCCGTCGTATCCTGTCACAAGAGAAACGGTAAGATCATCTTTTATGTAATATGTTGCATTTTCATCATAGCCTCTGACAATGCAATTCTCTGTATAGGTAATCTTTTCGGTTTCATTTAATGTGGTGAAATAGTTATTCACCCTGACTTCAAGACCTTTTTCGGCATCAAAAGTTACTGTTCCTCCAAGAACTTCTGTTACAAACTGCCACGACAAAGGTATGTAGTACATATTGCGAAAATACATTATGGGATAATCGGTAAGACCGGCAAGATTTTCTCCGTCAAGCGTCAGTTCCACATTATGCCATTGGTGGTAATTCATTTCTATTGCCGTGTAAAAATTATATACAGGTTCGTTTTTTTCTGCCTTAGGCTGATGTGTCTGATAGTGGTTGGTATCCCTGTATACCGTCTGGGCATCAAGAGGTTTTCAACCTTTTTTATAAGGTGTTTTTTAAAAATCTGCTTGGGTTCATCGGGATTTCCCTTTGTATATCTGATACTTAAAGGATTCTCACAGTATTCGGGGATAAGATTTAGTATCATTGCATTATTATATGTGAGCGGAAAATATGTCACACCGCCATTTACAAGCAAAGGGAAAGTTTCATATTCATTATAATTATACTCCTGACCATTAACTGTCACGGGAAATTCAGGTAATTGTCCAACTCCCCAGAGCCAACCGTAAGCAAGTGAATTAAGCGGAATTGCTAATATCATTATTAATGCAAAAACAAAGGCAAATTTCTTCATATGAACGCACCGCCTAATTCTGTTATTTGTTACTCAGTTCCTTGAGTGCATCTCTGATTTCTTCAAGAAGTGCAATGTCTTCTGCTTTTTTAGGTTCTTCTTCAACTGCCTCTTCCACTTCTTTCTTTCTCTTAAGGCTGTTTATGCCTTTAACAAAAATGAAAAGACAAAATGCCGTGATTAAGAAATTCACAATGTTCTGAATGAGGTTGCCGTAGGTGATTGTTGCCTCTCCTATTTTGAGTGAAAGTTTTGTGAAATCGTGTCCGCCAAGAAGCATTCCAACAGCAGGCATAAAGCAATCATCAACGAGAGATTTTACGATTGTGTTGAATGCACCGCCAATAATAACACCTATTGCCAGGTCAAGCATATTGCCTTTTACGGCAAATTCTTTGAATTCTGATATAAACTTTTTCATTTGTTACCTCCGTAATGTTTTATTTATACTTTTATAATACCTAAACCCTCTCTTGTTGTCAATACAAAAAACTACCTGTTCACTCATAGATTTTCGTTTATTAATCTTCTCATTTCCTTTTCTGCAAGGATTAGTTCTTCCAAGAATTCTCTTGCAGACACTCTGACTGCACCTGAACCAAAAACTATCATCTGTTCAAGAGCATCTGATGTGGCAACTCTGACTCTGTAGTTTTTGGCAAGTTCACGGGATGTTTTTTCGATGTAGGTGTCGGCGGTTTCCGCCTCTTTTGTGTAGACCACATTTATTTCCCCGAACTTTTCAATTTCACGCACATTTCCTTTTACCTTATAGGCATCAAAAACCAAAATTATGTTATTGCCTTTCATTGCCTGATAATTGCAAAGTCTGTTTATTAACACATTTCTTGCAGCATCGGGTGCATCTTTTGAAATCTCTTTGAGTTCTTCGCTTGCAAAAATTATGTTGTAGCCATCAACCAAAAGATATTCAGGTCCTGACATCCTTTTGTCGCCCTTGTAGGGTTTGGATGTTTTTTCCGCGGCATAGTTCTTTTTGACATTTTTTTCTTTTTTGCCGTAGACCTGTTGAAAAATCTTTAAAAGTTCAGATTCATCGATAATTTCCCTTTCATAGTTTCTTTTTGCAGGCAATGAAACATATTCCTCCTCCTGATTTTTCAAAAGAGGAATGTGCATATGTTCGAAAACCTTGTCCCAGGGCACAGTATATCCGCTTCCGTGAGAACAAAACACAGAATCGGGGGTGTTTTCTGTATCTGACGTGGGATTATAGTCTGCAGATTCTATGATTTCTTCAGGGTTTTTGCACTCTTCATAGCCTGAATATGAAAGATTAAGTCTACCCATACCACGGGTGTAGGATATGACTTCTTTATGATATTCTCTCATAGCAGAAAAGGGTGCTTTCCCTTTTATTCTCGTAACTTCCCCAAGACTTATGGGTGAATCAAAGTATGCTCCCATTTGCTGAAAATCGGTGAGGGCTTTTCCCACAGACAGCGTCGGGATTTCAAGAACAAAGGAACAATAGGGTTCTAAAATTACAGATTCTGCCTGCATAAGTCCCTGCCGGACTGCTCTGTAGGTTGCCTGACGGAAATCTCCACCGTCAGTATGTTTTTGATGAGCTCGTCCGTTTATGAGGGTGATTTTAACATCTGTAAGAGGGGAACCTGTAAGCACTCCAAGATGTGTTTTTTCTTCAAGATGAGTCATAATGAGCCTTTGCCAGTTTCGGGCAAGGACATCTTCACTGCATTTTGTGGCGAATGTGAGTCCCGAATCTCTTTTGCCCGGTTCTATCAGAAGATGAACTTCCGAATAGTGTCTTAAGGGTTCATAGTGTCCGACGCCTTCGACGGTATCTTTGACGGTTTCTTTATAGAGTATTGTTCCCTCTTCAAATTCCACATCAAGAGAGAATCTGTCCAATAGTACTCTTTTCAAAATTTCAAGTTGGATTTCTCCCATTACGCAGATATTAATTTTCTGAGGTTTTCCGCTGACGGAAACTTTGAGTCTCGGATCTTCCTGCTCTAATTTTCTGAAAATTGGAAGAGAACGGATGACATCTGTGCCTTCGGGAAGTTTCACCCCATAACTGAAAACAGGTTCTGTGTAGAATCTTTCTTCACCCGTATCCACTCCTAAGCCGTCTCCGGGAGAAAGAGATGAAAGTCCGGTGACTGCACAGACATCGCCTGGGTACACCTCATTTGCAGATGTATATTTATTTCCTGAATAGAGTCTTATTTCATTAACCTTTTCCTTGTTGCCTTTTATGTCAAGGGGTGTTTTCACTTTGAGACTGCCCCCTGTAATTTTTATGTGAGTTAAAAGGTTTCCCTTTTCATCTTCTGATATTTTAAAAACTCTTGCGCCGAAAAGGTCGGGGGCAGGAAGGGTGCGGGTATATCTGCAAATTGACTCCATGAGTTCTTTGACACCCTCATTTTTCAGGGCGGATCCAAAATAGCATGGAAATATTTTTCTTGCACCTATTGCACGGGAAAGAGTCTCATCATCTATGTTTCCCCTATCAAGAAAATGCTCCATAAGTTCAGAATCCTGCAAGGCGGCAAGTTCATAAAAACTTTCATCCATATTTGAAAAATCAAGGCATCCTTCTGAAAGATTTGTTGTGATATCTTCCATTATAGCCTCTTTCCCCTCATTTGGAAGGTCTGTTTTGTTTATGAATATGAAGCAGGGAATTTTATAGTGTGAAAGAAGTTTCCAGAGGGTGTGAGTATGACTCTGGACTTTATCTGTTGCACTGATTACAAGGATGCAATAGTCAAGCACGCAAAGGGCTCTTTCGGTTTCCGCAGAAAAGTCCACGTGTCCGGGGGTGTCCACAATTGTGATTTTTGTATCCCCCATCTCCATTATTGCCTGCTTTGTATAGATTGTTATTCCTCTGTCTTTTTCTATTTTTTCTGTATCAAGGAAGGCATCGCCGTGGTCAACTCTTCCCTGTTTTGAAAGATTTCCCGAATTATATAATATACTTTCGGAAAGGGTTGTTTTTCCGGAATCGACGTGGGCAAGTATGCCAAGGGCTATTCTTTTCATATTTCCTCCTTCCTTTTTTGAATATAATTCTTTGGAGACATTCCCGCAATCTTTTTGAATGTTCTCGAAAAATCATATATGTTTGAATATCCAAGGGATAGTGCTATGTCTGTTATACTTGAGTATTCACCAAGAAGCATCTCTTTTGCTTTGGATATTCTCAAGGCGTGAATATAAGCAATGGGTGATGTCATATATATTTCAGAAAAAAGTTTTCTGAAATATACTGTTGAAATCCCTGCTATGGATGCAAGGTCATCATTTTTTATTTCTTTGTTATAGTTTTTTGCAATATACTCTATGGCAGGGTATATTTTTTGTTGTTTCAAAGATGGTGCATACTTTTTCTCGGTTGTTCTCAAAAGATTTATGATGATTGAATATACATCTCTTACAAGTTCTATGGAACCGACGTGTTTTTCAAGAAGAATTTTTTGCTCTGTAGATTCAAAAAGTCCGAGCATTTTTTCCTTGTTGCTTACGGGAAACGTGAATATTTCTCCGTGTGTTATGTCACTGTCAAATTCGATATATCTGTATCTCCCACTCTTTATGCATTGCCATTCATATGTGCTTCCTTTGGGAAGAATCACCATGTTGTCAGAATCAGAATGATAACTCTTGCCATTTGAATAATAGACAGTTTCGCCCTCAAATTTATATATTATTCCCCAAGAAGGGCGTTCTTTTCTTTTCATTTTCTTTCCTGCTTCTGTGTATATTGCAGAAGAATAAAGAACTTTTTTTATGATCATATCTGATAAAACCTGTGTGTTCATAAAATCATCATCTTTCATATGTAATCAATAATTTTATTTACATCAATTCTATTTCATAAGAAGCATTAAAAGTTCCCCAAGGCTTAAGATTGATGATATGATCCTTATCAGAAAATTCTCCGTCAAAATCATTTCGGTCACATCTTCCGTACCAGGGTTCTATGCATACAAACGGTGCATTCTTTTTGGCAGGAGCCCACAGTCCAAAAAGTTCGGCATCAAATTTAACACTGATATACGCTACTTTATTTTTATCACACAGGCTTACTTCTTTTGCCTGACCGTTTTCAATTATCAGAGCATCGTTATCAAACATATTATCTGTTATTTTTACATACCCGTCATTTTTCAGGGTATGTACTCTTTTTTTGTCATAAAGCCCCGTTTCATCAATAAGGTTATATACTATGTCATTTTCGGTATCAAATTTAAAATAATTATCTCCGTCTTTTAAATTGAAAGCAGGATGAGCACCTATTGAAAAACTCATAACTTTATCATTTTTGTTTTCTACTGTCCAGTTAACTTTAATTCTATTGCCTGTAAGAGTATATTTGATTGTGAGTCTGAACTTAAAGGGATATTTGATTAATGTCTCTTCGGTTTCTTCAAAAACATAGGTGGCAGAAACATCATCATATTGGACAAGTTCAAATTCGTTGTCTCTGGCAAATCCATGTTGGTTCATCTGATAAATTTCCCCGTCCAGTTTGTATGATTTATTTTTAAGTGAGCCGACAATTGGAAAAAGAACAGGCGAAGTCCTTGCCCAGTATTTTTCATCTGCACACCACATATAGTCAAATCCATCTTTCACCGCAGATTTTAATTCTGCACCGTGATTTGCTATTTCAACGGATATTATGCCATTATCTAATTTCATATCATTCTGTCTCCTTATTGTGTTTAATATAATCCTACAAAGTTTACTTTGGTGAAACTGCGTATGATTTATATGTATTTTTTAGTCAGTAAGTATCATAGCAATGAAAACAAGCATTTCATCACCGGTATTTTTTATGCCGTGAGCTTGACCTGACGGAGTATATGTTACCATTCCGGGTGATACTTCAACTTTGTTTCCGTTATCATTATATATGCCTTTTCCTGACATAATAAAGAATGTTTCACCCTCTCCTATGTGAGTGTGATATTCCACTTCTTCACCAGGTTTTACCTGAATCAGAGAAAACAGTCTTATTCTCGGATCCCACATATCAAAATCTGCAAGATTGGTCTTGAACATTTTTTCCTTGCCGTCACTTCTGTACTTTGTTTCTGTTTTCAACTGATTTATTTCCTTGTACATATGAATACCTCCACGGAATTTAATATTTATGATTTATCATCATTACCTATTTTGAATATTTAACAACTTCATTGCGTTTTTACAGTAAATCTTATCCTTGTCTTCTTTGCTGATGTCCAAAGTTTCTATGAGTTGTTTTTCCCACGACGGTCTGTGCCAGGGCATATCGGAAGCAAAAATGAGACGGTCGGGCGTGTGTTTGTCCACGATTTGTTGTGCAAACACTTTTGGCATCATACAATAGCCAAAAGACAAATCAAGCCACACATCCTTTGTGCAAAGTTTTTCTATGACCGTGGTTGCACAGTCAATTCCTCCCCAATGGGCGGCAATTACCGGAGAATCAAACCATTTTAGTGCTCCGAGAAGATTGTCGGGCATACAGTGATACGGCGGTGCATAGCCATAATCGTATCCGCTGTGAAATATGGTTATGAGCCCAAGGGATGATATTTTTTTGTAGATAGGTTTCATTTTTTCATCATCCACATAAAACTTCTGATATTCGGGATGAAACTTGATGCCTTTTAGTCCCATATCCTTGATGCGTTCAAGTTCTTCTAAAACATTCTCCGCATCAGGGTGAACAGAGCCAAATGCAAAAATGGACTCTTCATCGTTTATCTCTTTTGCAAAATTATTTACATTCGTCTGTTGCTTGGGACTTGTTGCAATGGAAAGAACAACTGATATATCCACGCCATCCTTTTTCATCTCTTGTTTTAAGGACGAAACTGTTCCCTCGCTTTGGGGCGTAAGACCGCCGCTGACATATGACAGTTTGTCCATTGCCTTTGGTGCAACAGTGTCAGGGAATGCGTGTGTGTGAAAATCTATAAGCATAATGAAATACCTCCGATGATGTTTGATGTTCCAGACATAATTATACAACTTGCAGCAATTTATGTCAATCATTTGAGTATCAAATATGATAAATGTATCACATATGCTATTTTAAAACAGGTCTTGATTTGATATAATTTTTGCATAACATTTTTTTAAGGAAGTGACACTATGGCAAAAATATCAAATCTTAAATCTCCTGCCATTGCAGGTGTTGTAAAAAAAGGAACCCCGATATAATCAAAATTGTTACTGTTGCTTCCAATGAAGATGAACTTCCGGAAAGTTTCAAAACTATTGTAACCTTAAAAAAAGAGATTGAAACTCCCGTGGTTTACCACGCTGCAGGAAAAGAGGGAAACCTTTCAAGGTTTGTAAATCCAATGCTCGGAAGCCATATGATTTTTGCTAATGGATCCTTTGATGCAGGTTCAAACCTTGGTCAGCCGCGTCTTCGTGAAATGAGACTTGCAGTTGACTCAATATCAAAAATATTGTAAAAATTAAAGAGGATGTTATGAATATTCTTATTAAAAACGGAAAAGTGTGGAACGGAGAAAAATTTTTGTTTTCTGATGTTTTCATCCGTGACAAAAAAATAGAAAAAGTTGAACCTCAGATTATTTCAGATGCCGATTTTGTATATGATGCCACAGGCGAAATTGTAAGTGCAGGGCTTATTGATATGCATACCCATTTGTCAGGAATTTCCTGCGAAAGTTTCGGGACAGATCCTGATCTTTCCTGCATTCCGTTTGGTGTGTGCTATGCAATGGACTGCGGTGCGGCGTTTGGAAACAAAGAATTTGCCGAAAATTTTATTCTAAAGACAAAAGTTTTTTCTCCCGTAACCATTAAAAACAATCATATCTCCACCGAAACAGTGCGAAAAATGATGAATGAATACGGTGAGAAACTTATTGGAATTAAAGTGTGTTTTGATGACAGTCAATGTGATGCAAGAGACGTTACTCCCCTTATGGAAGCAAGAGACTTTGCATCAGCAAACAATCTTAAAATTATGGTGCATTGTACAAGTTCTCCTGTTAAGATGACAGAAATTGCAAAGGTGCTAAGAAAAGGCGACATCATCACTCACCCCTATCACGGCGGCAAAAACTCATCATCTGACAACAACTTTGAAGCATTGAGAATTGCAAAAGAAAAAGGAATTATTATCGATTCAGGTCTTGCAGGTCATGTGCATACAGATTTTGGCATTTTAAAAAAAGCATTGAATCTCGGTCTGATTCCCGACACAATAAGCACTGATATAACGTGCAAAAGTGCATATGTAAGAGGCGGAAAATATGGAATGACAATGTGTATGTCAATTTTTAAAGACCTTGGAATGAACGAAGAAGATATATTCCGCTCTGTTACATCAGGTGCAGCAAAGGCAGCCGGCATCGAGAATGAGGCGGGATATCTTCTTCCGGGGCATTTGGCTGATATATCGGTTTTTAAATATGATAACGAAAAATATGACCTGACAGATAACTGGTCTCATCAGAGAGTTTTTTCAGATAAGAGTTATAAATGCACTATGGCAATTTGCAATGGTGCAGTGGTGTACAGGAGGTAAAACGATATGAAATCAAAAGCAATAGTATTTACAAAACCACAGACGGCAGAACTTCTAATCCAGGACACACTCCCTATGGGTGAAAATGACGTAACTGTAAAAATGGAGTATACGGTCGTAAGCGGCGGCACAGAGCGTGCAGTGATTATGAATATGCAAAACACACTGCAGGTTTTCCCTATACGCCTCGGATATTGCGGTGTGGGATTTGTGACAGAGATCGGATGTAATGTGACAAGGGTATCTGTTGGCGACAGGGTTTTGGTATATCACGGAACCCACGCTGAGATAAACGTTGTGCCTGAGATCAAAGTGACAAAAGTTGAGGACGGTTCCATAGACTCTGTTGAGGCGGCATTTGTTGTTATTGCCTCTATGGGACTTGGAGGTGTGAGAAAACTCGAACTTGAACTCGGCGAAAGTGCAATGGTTATGGGGCTTGGTCTTTTAGGAATGTTTTCCATTCAGTTTTTAAGACAGAGTGGAGCATACCCTCTTATTGCATCAGATCCAAATCCCGAAAGGCGTAAACTTGCCCTATCCCTTGGAGCAGATTTTGCTCTTGATCCCACGCAAGAAGATTTTGCAGAAAGAGTGAGAGAAATCACAAAAGGAAAAGGTGTCAGGGCGTGTGTTGAAGTTACGGGAATATCAAAAGCAATGTCCCAGGCTCTCGAATGTGCATCGTGGATGGGAAGAATATCCCTTCTCGGTTGCACAAGAGTTTCTGACTGCAATGTGAATTATTATACAAAAGTTCACAGGCCCGGTGTAAAACTTATCGGTGCACACAATTTTGTACGTCCAAAACATGAATCATACCCCCATCACTGGACTCATCATGATGACTGTACAGCAATTTTAAATATGATAAGCGGAAAAAGAATCGAAGTCAGACCGATTATTTCAAGAATTGTCAAACCCGAATGTGCTCCCCAAATTTATAAAGAACTATGTGAAAGCAAAGACTTTCCCTTGGGAACTGTGTTTGACTGGAGATAATATATACATATGAGGTTAACTCTTGAGAATAGTAAAAAAATACGAAAGGCAGGGAAAATATTTATGAACAAAGTAGCAATTATAACAGGTGCAGGAGGATATATAGGTGGTGAAACTGCCGTAACTCTTGCAAAACAGGGAATCAAAATTGCAGTATGCGATATAGTTCCTGAAACTATTGAAAAAACCGTTAAGAAAATTGAAGAGATTGGGGGATGTGCAAAGGGATATATTCTTGATGTAACACAGTCAAAAGATGTTGACCAAGTGGTTGAAAAAATTGCAAGCGATTTCGGAAGAGTCGACATTATGGTACATATTGCAGGAGGAAGCCTCCGAATTGCAGGACCCGAAGCAAAATATGTTCCCCTTACAGAGCAGGAGGATTATGTTATTGACACGGTGCTGAAAGTGAATCTCTACGGCGCATTCTGGATGAGCCGTGCAGCAGCACGGGTTATGATAAGGCAAGGAGAAGGCGGCAAAATTATCAACTTCTCATCTGCTGTAGCACTTAACGGTCTGGCAACCTGCTGTGATTATGCGGCATCAAAGGGCGGAGTTATATCTCTCACAAAAGCACTTGCAAAGGAACTTGGCGAACACAAAATCAACGTTAATTCTGTTGCTCCCGGCATAGTTTGCCGTCCTGAGGTTGACACCACCACAGAATATGGCAGACATTATGCTTATGAAACAAATCTTCTTGGCGAAAAATGCACAGCACAGGATATTGCAAATCTTGTTGAATTTTTAGTATCAGACAAGGCAAAATTTATAACCGGTCAGACATATGTTTGCGACGGTGGAAGAACATTATCAATGAAAGGAACTGATTGATTATGAAAGCAATGCTTGTTGATGAAAACAAAAATCTTGTTTGGCAGGATGTGGAAGATCCTGTTCTTGAAAACGACAGAGTTATGGTTAAAATATGCGCTGCAGCCCTTAACCGTGCAGACCTTTTACAGCGTCAGGGAACGTATCCCTCCCCTCCCGGTGAACCCCAATGGATGGGACTTGAAATTGCAGGTGTTGTAACAGAAACAGGAAAAGATGTTACAAAATGGAAAAAAGGCGACAGAGTGTGCGCTCTTTT
Source organism: Clostridia bacterium (assembly GCA_045541875.1). GTDB lineage: Bacteria > Bacillota > Clostridia > UMGS1810 > UMGS1810 > RGIG1828. The sequence goes on from JAZQJX010000098.1 coordinate 16,905, forward strand.
AGGAGGCGGAGGATATGCAGAATATGTTTCTGTAAGAGAAAATATGCTGATGCCGATTCCCAAAGGACTTTCTATGGAAGAAGCAGCAGCACTTCCCGAAGCATATGCAACATCATATCTCAATCTCTACATTGAAGGTCATCTTGAAAAAGGAAAAACTGCCTTTATCCCAGCAGGCGCATCAGGTCTTGCATCTGTTGCAATTCCAATGGCAAAATCTCTTGGCTCAAAAGTTATAACATCGGTACGTTCAACAGATATTATCGAAAAAATATTAAATCTTGGTGCAGACATTATAATTGACACATCAAAAGAAAATGTGGAAGATGTTTTAAAAAGAGAAGAAGAGGCAGGAAACCCCATATGGGTTTCAATGGATTGTCTGTCAGGCGAAACTCTCGGAAAAAGTCTACCCTATATGGCAAGGGGCGGATACTGGATTGTCATTTCAACTCTTGCCGGAACTGAAACAAATGTTCTTCTCCGTCCCCTTCTCACAAAAGGTCTTCACCTTGTTGGAAGTATGCTGAGAAACAGAACTGGTGAGTTTAAAGCATATATTCTCTCAGAACTTGTCAAAAATGTTTGGCCAAAAATTGAAAACGGTGAAATCAAACCGTCTATATACAAGGTTCTTCCTATGGAAAAGGCAATGGAAGCTCACGGAATTTTAGAAAGATGCGAAAACATTGGAAAGGTGGTTCTGAAAGTCTGTGATGAGTAAGAAAAAAAGCATTCTTTTGTCGCTTCTTGTTATGCTACTGTGGGGAAGTTTGTTTCCTTCGGTAAAATATAGTTATGCTCAATATGGCGTCAGTACAACTCAGGATATTCTGCTTTTTATTGGAATCCGTTTTGTTATCTGCGGTCTTGCTGTATCTGCATTTGCATTTTTAAAAGATAAAAGTTCATTTGGCGGTGCAAAAAATGTGATCCTGCCTGTTTTTTTGTCGGGACTTTTTTCGATTGTTATTCACTATTATTTCACATACTCCGCAATGCAGATTACCGACAGTTCAAAAACTGCCATACTAAAACAGGTTGGTTCTCTTTTCTACGTTTGCCTTTCATTTGTGTTTTTTAAAAATGACAAAGTTACATATCCGAAAATTATTGGTGCAATTCTGGGATTTGCAGGAATTGTGGCAATAAATGCAAAAGGCGGAAAGGTAAGTTTTAATATCGGAGATGCGATGATACTCGGTGCATCATTTTCATCCGTTGCGGCAAATATTGTCAGCAAAAAAGTCTTTAAAAGATTTGACCCAATTGCGGCAACGGGAATATCACAGTTTTTTGGCGGAGCAATTCTTCTGATACTTGGTCTGTATCTTGGCGGAAGTGTCAACATAACTTTTGCATCCTGCCCGGTTATGATATATATATGTCTTGCATCAATCGTAAGTTACTGCCTGTGGTATACTATCCTTAAAGGCGGAGAACTTTCAAAACTACTTATCATAAAATTTGCAGAACCTGTTTTTGCCTGCCTGTTCAGCGCGGCTATTCTTGGGGAAAATGTGTTTAATATTCAGTATATTACAGCATTTTTGCTCATTTCCGGCGGAATATATATATCAAACAGAAAATCATTTCTACAAGACACAGAAGGGAATGTAAAAAAAGTCCAGACCGCAAAAAGGCAGTAACAATAAAGAATATAGATTACAAAACGGTCTGTAAATCGAATAAATTTATTACAAACGTAGAAAAACATCTTTTTTTGAGATGTTTTTCTTCTATTATTTGCCTTTTTGCTATTGTCAAATCTCACCACTCGCAGTACCTTTGTACAGCTTCGGGTTACCACTCAAAGCATGGCTCTGCCCTGCTTTGAGTTCGATTTGACAATTCTGAATCTTTTTTTCTATTCCCCAACAGGGACTGTAAATTAATTTACAGTCC
>JAZQJX010000099.1:0-77103 GCA_045541875.1 Clostridia bacterium
CAATCATATTTTTCACTCCTGTTTTTGAGGATTATTGTAACACAAGAAAAACACCTGGTCAATACTTTTTGGACATTTTGTGCTATTTTCAAAACAATTCTCTATTGATTTGCCACTGATAAATCTGTTACACTCTTCTCGTAAGCGTATTAACCACATGTATTGTATGTTTAATACGGCAAATTGGAGTTTGTCGCTCTGTTTGAAGATGAATTTTGCACCAGAGCGTTGCCTCCCTTGCCTAAAGGGAGGGGGACCAAACGATAGTTTGGTGGAGGGATTTGAATGTGCACAAATGCAGTATTTATAAGTGCTTGAGTTATAAAATGAATCCTCCCGTCACGCTGACGCGTGCCACCCTCCTTTAGGCAAGGAGGGCTTTCGCCACAGTGTTTTGTTCATCATAATTAGAACGTTAAACTCCAATTTAACAAATTATAAAACTGGCGATTGTAGGGAAGAACTAAAGAATTGATAAAAAATGATAGTTGCGTTATTGAATCTATTAACATTTAAATTCTTCATATCATTTACAGGATTTATTAGTATTTTAACGAAGTTCAAGTGAAAATCTTCCGCTATAAACTCAGGTTCGGATGACTACTGTCAGGCTATATTGACGAAGTTGTTTTATACAACGTTTAAGTTGTTTTTTGCATTGACATAATAGAGGAATTTGAGTATTATTTTCTTAGAATAATATCAATTGCTGTAATTGATTAAATTACGTTTAAAACTACACACAAAATGCAATATATAAAATACAATTTGCAAACTGTGAGTGGTGCTTTTGTGTTAGAATAAATTTAAGGAAAATATTAAGGTTTTTATTAATTAAAGAAAATGTCCGGGATGTGATGTGTACATATACCGTGACTTGTATAGATTTATATAATCACGATGTTTACTGAACATTAAGAAACAGCAACATTCTGTTAATTTTGAGCAATATTTCTTATTGTTTTTTTCGCGTTTTTGATATATAATGTTTACAGGACAAAATTTGAGTAACGGGCTAAGGAATGTATTCGGAAAAAACCAATAAAACGGACACATTTTTTGCAAATTATTCCGCTTTAATAAGTACCATAATTGATATATAATATTAACATAACCAAAAAAGGAAAAAGGAGAATTAACTATGAAAAAAGTTTTTGCATCATTACTCATTTTTATGCTCTGCATCAGTATGACTGTATGTGCAGATGTTAAAGTTGAAGTAATTGATCTGTACGAAGATGTGATCAGAATTTCAGGAGAAGCATCAGATGGTGATAATGTTTTTGTTTCGGTTTTCAACCCCGGTTTTTCATCTGCCAGCCTTCCTCTTAGCGCAAACGATGCTCTCATTTTCTATGATACCGCAATTGCCGGCAACGGAGAATTCTCTGTTGATGCAAAACTTCATTCAAGAAACAATTCCGATGGCGGTATATATAAGATTATGGTGACAACCGAGGACAAAACAGAAGAACTTGATTTCAACTATTATTTCTACGGCAAAAAGATTCAGGCTATCAGAGATACAAACACAAGTGACGATTTATCTGATATTGTAGATAATATCTACACCATATATTCTCTTTCTGAATCTGACATATACAAAACAACATCAAAAGAAACAATAGCCGGCGTTCTTGAAAATCTTCCTGATATTGAAGAAGATGTAAATGTGATGAATGACACTTTGAAAAAATCTCTTTGCATCGCCGCATACAAAGACGGAAATGAAAAACTTGTTGCAGACGGAACTGTAATGTATGCAAGCATGTTTGCTCCTGACGAATCTCTCTATGAAGACTATCTCGGAAACCTTTCATCCGTTGGTGTTGATTCTGTTCACGAAAAACTTCTTGATGCTGGTTGCGACAGTCTTGATGCAATAAAAGAAAAATTTGAAGAACTCACTCTTTTGAATCTCATATGTAACTATAAAGACTCAGGATACGGTCATGTCAAGACTTTCTTTGCAAAATATGATGAATCATTTGAAGAATATGGCATTGACACAGACGATGTATCAAAGGTTAAAGATAAAACCTCTGTATATAAAACACTTGCAAATTCTGATTGTGACACACTGGAAGAACTTGCAGATACGTATGAAAAAGCACTAAAAAAAGCAAACTCATCCTCCGATATGGGTGGGGGAGGAGGCGGTGGCGGTACAAGTTCCGCAACCGACAAATATCCGGATGTTGCACCTCAGGTTTCCGGAACAACTGAAGGAACAGGAGCAGTTGAAAACACCTATTTACCATTTGGTGATGTTTCTGATGATCACTGGGCAAGAGAGAGCATATTCAGACTCTATAAATCAAATGTCATTTCAGGCAAATCTGCCTCATCCTTTGCACCAAATGATACAGTAACAAGAGAAGAATTTGCAAAGATGATTGTCATTGCATTTTTCGGAAAACCAAATGAAACCACAACAAACTTTACAGATGTTACCGGATGGTCAGTTCCATATGTTTCCAAAGCCGCAAATCTTGGAATAGTCAACGGAATTGCAGAGGGAATTTTCTCACCGGGTGCAAGCGTGACAAGACAGCAGGCTGCAACATTTGTTGCAAGAGCGTTGAAAGTTAAAAACTTTGAATCAGATAAAGAAGCAAAAATCTTTAATGATGACGAAAGTATAAGCGACTGGGCAAAAGACAGCGTATCTCTTCTTTCCTCTGAAGGAGTTTTAGTCGGAAGAGAAAATGGCGGATTTGCTCCTCTCGATAATGTAACAAGGGCAGAGGCAGCAAAAATCATATATGAAAGTTTGAAATTACTTGGAGGTGAAAATGTTGAAGCATAGAATAATAACACTTATAATTTCGTTTGCATTAACGATTTGCTGTGCAACCGGTTTCACTTTCGCTGCAGAATCCCAGCAGCCGGTCATGTCTCAGGATTTTGAATTTGCACTTTCCTGCGGAATTTTTGGTGAAAGTCTTGTGCCTTCATCAACTGTCACCCGTATAGAACTTGCAGAAATTTATACAAACATAATTATGAATGACACTGCAGATATAGAAGGTGCCGAAAGCAAGTATTTTACCGATGTTGACTATGATCTTGCATATTATGCAGATTTTGTTGCATCTGCAAAACTTATGGGAGGAATAGGGAACGGACTTTTTGCCCCCTATGAAAATGTTACATATCAGCAGTTTTTGAAAACTATAGTATCTTTCCTTGGTTATGATGTTAAAGCACAGAGTCTTGGCGGATATCCGTCAGGCTATGCTGCAGTTGCCGCACAACTTGGATTAAATCTTCCAAGCAAAGTTTCTCCCGACAGTTTCATAACTGCAGAAGGTGTTGCAACCATATTTAAAATTGCCGCATCTTGTCCCTTATATGACGTTGCAGGATATGGCGATGTGTCGGAGTATTACGAAATAACACAGATAAATTACCTGTCAAAATATCTCAAAATCAATTTCATGTCCAATGTTGTCAAAGGAAATTATATTTCCAACATCTATAACAGCGACGAACTCAAATATAACGAAATAATCATTGGTTCTGAAAAATTCATCTTTGATCCTGACAAATTTATTCTCAATGATCTTCTTGGTCATAAAGTCGATGTATACTACAAGGAAATAAATAACGTAAAGCACATAATCTATGCTGAAGATAACATTTACAACCGTGTGATAGAAATTGACGGAAAAGATGTTGATGTAAAAGATGATACTCTCATCTACTATGAAGGTTTTAAAGATAAGGAAATACGTTTTTCTGATGATGTAAACATACTTTTCAACGGTGGTATCTGTGAAAACTATAACAATGCCACATTTAATGCGTGGAACAATACTTATCGTGATGGCGGTATCAAAGCAATAGATAACAACTATGACGGAAAATATGATTATATTATGATTGATGCATATGATACCTATGTTGTTTCAAGTATCAAAGATGATATTATTCACACAAGTTACCGTGATGGATATATAATCAAAATAAATGATTATGAAGATGGCAAAAATGTTCTTTTCAGAAACCTTGACGGTAAACCCATAAAAATGTCTGATGTAGAAGACGGAAGCGTTATCAGTGTTTCAAAAGACCTTAACGGAAGAATAACAAATATATTTGTTACAAATGATATTTTTGTTTCTGAAGTTTCATCAATTGAAATTCAGGATGGAAAGTATTATTTCGGTTTTGGTGACAGAGTTTTTGAACCCTCTGAATCCTTGGCGCTCAATCCTCAACTTGAAAGAGTTGAAATTGGTCAGAGAATGAAACTTATGTTCAACAAAGACGGTCTGGTTTCAGACATAGAAGCACTCGGATATCATAGCAACAGCGTTGCAATGGTTGTTGATTCAAAAGTCGGAACAGGACTTGAAGCAGGAGAAAGTGCATATCTTAAACTTTTCACATCAGAAGGTTCATTCATAGAGTGTCCTCTCACGTCAAAAGTAAATGTGACCTATGGCGGTGTTCAGTCTGTCGAAAAAGGTGTAGATGTTATTGCAATGCTCGGCACAACTGAGGAAGGCGAAGTTGTAAGACAGCCCGTATATTACAGACTCAACGAAAATAAGGAACTTAACTGGATTTCAATTTGCAATCCCGAATCAGGCTCAATTGATGGGTTGCATGAAATCGGAGTGACTTCAGGAGAATACCGTGGCGGTTCTACCATGAGTATCGCAGGAAAAGTTCTTACAAAAGGTGCAATATACTTTTGTGTTCCCTCCGAAGATGACAGGGATAGAGAAGAAATGTATGAAATCAAAACTCTTCCCGGCGGATATTCTGTTACCGTAACAGCTTACGGAGATACAAAAGACACAAAACTTGCAACAGTTCTTGTTAAATATGATAATAATCCCGGATCAAGTATGAATAATGATACAAACATTTTCGTTATTGATTCCATAACAAAAGCAATAGATTCATATGGTGATGAAAAACTCAAAGTACGTGGATTAATGGATAAACGCGAATGTGAATATTACGCAGATGAAGCGGTAATGAAAATTGCTCTCAATGGAACTCTTCCCGAAAAGGGTGATATTGTCAGATTGAGTCTTGGTAAGGGCGATACAATCAGCGCTTGCGTTATGACATACGACAGATCAGAGAAACAACTGCATGACACAACCGGATATGCTATTAGTGAAAATCCAAGTACATCATCCTATGCAAATCCATATAGAGTTTTGCTTGGTAAAATCATATATGCCAATGATGTGTTTATGACTTTGAGAATATATAATTCAAATGGTACATATACTGACGAATCATATCTCAAATCTGATTTCACATACTATAAATATGAAAAAGTCAGCGAATCAAAAGCAACAGTGTCTGTTGCATCTGCATCAGATTTCTATATGTTGCCGGATGGTGAAACTGATAATCGTGATGTATTCATTCATCTCAGATCCGGTGATCCCAGATCCATTGTACTTTACAAATAATGAGGGAGGATAATAAAATGAAAAAAATTATAGCTTTAGTTCTTTCAATTTTCTTGGTTTTCGCATCCATACCTTCATTTGCTTATGACATTAAGTATTATCAGACCGTATCAAATAATGACCTCAATCTTCCTCTTGATGAAAAAACAACAGTTGCAGACGGAAGTATAGCAGTAGAGGCTGAAGATATGGAATTTGGCGATGATGCCAAAATAGTTGAAGACGAATCAGCATCGGGCGGGAAAGGTCTCAAACCCTCCGGTGTCAATTTTACAAATGACCACACAAAGATTTTAAAACCAACAATGGAGCTTAAAATCAATGTTCCTGAAAGCGAATATGGAAACTATACTCTTTGGGTGAGAATTAAATGTATTAACACATCCGCGTATTCATATTTTGAAAGTTTCAGAGGTTATCAGGGTGTAACAGAAGGATATGCTTCACGTTTCTTCTCTGTTAATCCGGATTACTTCTGGCAGCAGGTAGGCTCAGGAGCTGTCAGAAACAACCAGTTTGTATATTCAATCAAATACAGAGACGTTGGATTTATACTTGACAAATTCGTTCTTACAGATGATTCATCTTTCGTTCCATCCGGCAAAGATGACCTTCCGTTCTCAATGTCAGGTGTTCAGACAGATGGTGGACTCTATCCAAAGCCTGAAATCACACCGCCTGCAGGAGAACATCCGAGAGTTTTAATTACAAAAGATAAGATTCCTCAACTCAAAGAAAATATTAAACATCCTCTTTTGAAGAACATATATAGTCAGGTTGCAGAAAATGCAAATAAAATTCTTGATTGCAGACTTCCTTCAAAGAAAAATAATTTCCCCATATCTCTCGGATTTGATGTTCAGTCAAGAGCGTTTATGTATCTGATTGGTGAGGTAGACAAGGAACACGCAAAACAGACTGTAAGATATATGCTTGACCTCTATGAAACAATGGAGTGGGACAGATCCGTTGGTGATATAACAAGAACAATCGGTACAGCAGTAGCCCTTTCAGGTATAGTATATGACTGGTGCTATGATGTCTTGACACAAGAGGACAAAGACAAACTCATCGGCTATATGCTTTCAACTTCAGCACTCATGGAAATAGGCTATCCTACAACCACAAGAGAAACATTTGCCGGTCACGGTGGTGAAGGTGATGCTTTCTATTTCCAGCTTGCAGCAGCAATTGCAATTTATGATGAAAATCAGAGTATGTACAATAACGTTGCAGGAATGCTCTTTGAACATGCTTTTGAAACAAGAGAATACTTCAACAAGAGTATGAATCATCCTGCAGGTAGTGCCTACGGTCCCACAAGATATGCTTGGGAAGCCCTTTGTCAGATAGTCTTTGACCGTATGGGTTATCCCGGAGTTATGGGAAATGATTTCGGAAAAACATCACTCAGATGGATTCACGACCGTCTTCCTAACGGTTTCTGGTCAGAAGACGGCGACTCATATCTTTACTGGTCACCTGAATCAGGACCATACTATCACTCAAATGATTATCCCATAATGCTCTATGATGCATATTTTGGAAATGAATATGCACAAGGTGAATATATCAAACAGCTTTCACTCAAAAGTTACAAAGCAGGAAAATCTCTCTATGATAATGGTATAATAACGCTTCTTGTTTTTGATCCCAATATGCCATATGCATATCCCGATGATGAAGGTAAAGTAAGACCTCTTTCATACGCAACAAAATATCCTCTCACAGCAGTGTTTGCGAGAACTTCATGGCGTTCGGGAGTCAACGGTGAAACCGCAGTTGTATTTATGAATGGTCAGGAAAAACTTGTTGGTGACCATGACCATGATCATTCTGATATAGGTCACTTCTCAATCTACTATAAAGGCACTCTTACAGCCCAGGGTGGAACCTATCAGGGTGAAACAGGCGGATGGGGTAATAATCACTACTTTAACTACTACAGACGTTCCGTTTCACACAACTGTATCACTGTGTATGATCCTTCCGAAGTATATTATGTAGGATATAACAAGAAGACATATGCGAACGATGGCGGTCAGAAGATTGAAAAGAATTCAGATTTCCTTCCTGAATTCCTTGAGCATCCCGATGAAGCAAAAACCGAAGGCCTCTACATCGGACCAAATGAACAGACACCTGAATTTACATATCTGAAGACAAATCTTACAGGTGCATATTCAGAAAAGCTGACAAACTATACACGTTCAATGGTATCCCTTAACCTCTTCAACACAGACTATCCTCTTGCTTTTATTGTCTGGGATGATGTTTCATCTACAGATCCGTCATTCAAAAAGACTTGGAACATTCAGGCAATCTCCGAACCTCAGGTCAAAGGCAATACAACCATTATAGGACGAGACCAATACGACCATTCAGGTAAACTCGTTGTGAAAACCCTACTTCCCAAATCTGCTGATTTGGTAAAGGTGGGTGGAGCCGGAAAAGACAGTTATGTTGATGGTCAGAACTATCCAAATGCAGACAAAGCAGCAATGGATAATGAACAGTCACAGTGGAGAGTTGAAATATCACCGAAACGTAGTGCAAAAGACGACAAGTTCCTTCATGCTATGTATGTTACAGATTCCAAAAAGAATCTTCCTGAACTTCCTATGATTCAAGAATCAATGGGTTCATTTGAAGGCGTAACAGTTATGGACAGAACCGTTCTTTTCTCAAGAAACAAAAACGGAGTGAATACAGTTTTCACACTTAACGTAAGAGATAATGGCTATGAGAAGATGTCAGTTCTTGTAACGGACCTTGAAGTCGGCAAATGGCAGATTGCAGGTGCAACTGAAACTTTGGTTGCTGAAGTAACAGAAGAAACAAATGCTCTTTATGCAAAACTTGCTCCCGGAACATACACAGTTTCAAAAGTAAATGATGATACTGCCGTTACACCTGTTGAATCTGAATTTGATTCAAGAACATTAAGACTCGGTGATTATAGCATTTACCAGCCAACAGGCGCTGACTTCATGTATAACTATGAGCCCACAATCATAAGAGATGGGGTTCCCTACATTTCAGAAACAGATCTCAGAGCATGGGATTCAAATGTAACTGTTAGCGGCAACACAATCACACTCACAAGAGGAGACAACACTCTTACAATGACAATTGGCTCTGTCAATGCAACAAAGAATGGAGCACCATATACATTAGGTGGTGCACCATTTATCGCCGACAACGGTATTGTTTATGTGAGTGTTATGAATGTTGTTGATTTGTGCAAATATAATCTTGTATATGATTCTCTTGCAAGACTTCTCAAAATTTCAGAAATCCGTACACTGGCTGACCTTGATAAACTTGGCGGACTTGAAAGTCTTGGCGTTCAGATTGATTCATCAAAGATTATTACTCCCGTAACATTCTTCTCATCGTCAGATGACGGCAACGTTGCAGACAACCTCTTTGACTATAACACAACAACAAGATGGTCTGCAAACGGAGCGGGTGAATTCCTTGTTCTGGATTATGGCTCTGTTCGTGATTTTGACAAATTCCTGATGGGCTTCCTTGAAGGTGATTTGAGAAGCACAGCATTTGACATTTTGATTTCAACAGATGGTGAAAATTACACCAAAGTACATTCATATAAGAGTAGCGGTAAAACACTCAACCTTGAAGAGTTCAAAGCTGACTTTTCAGCTCGTTATATTAAGATGATATTCTATGGAAACACTCTTAATACATGGAACTCAGTCAACGAAATTATAACTGTTAAGAAATAAGGAGGGGAAATTAATGAAATTAACAAAAAAAATATTGTCAAATTTTCTTGCACTTGTAATTATAGTGTCCATAATTTCATCGATGTTTTGTTTCACAGCTTCAGCTGAAATTTCTGCCTCTGATGATTATAGCGTGACCAAAGTGTATTCTGAATTGGATTTTGAATCCGGCGAGATTAATCCTGCTGATTTTTTGAGTTATACTTCATCAACAAAAGGAGGATATGGTATCTCTGTTGTGACGGATCCCGACACCGAAAGTCAGGTTATGAAAACTGAAGTAACATCTGAAACAATAAAGTATAATGGTACAGATATTACGATTAGTCAGGGAAACTGGCAGATTAACTATCCCGGATACAACATGAAAAATGATGTTGTAAAAGGTCATCTGATTTTTGAGTTTGATTTCAAAACAGAAAACTTCAACTATAACATTCGTACTATGTATGTAGGTTCGGCAGCTCCCGGCGATGTATACCTTGTTGGACCACAGATTGAATCCGGTACAGGAACCATCACCAAAATGGGTGGTGGTTCCACCGGCAAGAAGGTTCAGGCGAATAAATGGCACAAGTTCAAATTTGACTTTGATATTGATGCTAACACTGTAGATTTCATCTTTGATGATGTAATTCTCCAAGATGATTTTGCTCTCAAAAAAGAATTTGACGGATTTCAGTATTTCAACTTGCCAAGATGTATGGCTATTGCGTCCGGGAAATACGGTACAATGTATATTGATAATCTCAAATTATATACAGTAACAACAAAATACGATGTTGCAGTATCTGCTGTTGTTGATGGTGAAACTTTAGATGCCCTTGATAACTTTCCGCTTTCAGGTGGTTCTTTAAAGTTTGAATTTTCCGAAAAGATGGCAGATATCACAAAGGAAATGTTCACATTTACTGCAAATGGAGTTTCAAAAGATTTCGATTTTCAGTATGATATGGATGAAAAAACAGTTATAATAACTCCCACATCTCCCTTCAAGGGAAGAGAAGAATGCGTAGTTTCTTTTGATGGCGTTTTCACAGCGAATGGCGGAGGAAACAAAGGCAAAAGTTCGTTTGAGTTTAATGTTACTCCACCTGACTATGGAATCAAAGATGTTAATCTCCCAACTTTCACTGCCGGAGAAGATGCAACAGTTCAGGTTACGGTAAACAACAGAACTGCAACCGACAGAAACGAAATGGTTTTGGTTGGCATCTACAACGGAAACAAACTTTTATCAGTTGGTGCATCATCTGTGACCAATCTTTTGGGCGAAGAGAAAACTTTTGACGTTACGCTTTCCGTTCATCCGGATTATGTTGAACAAGAGTGTAACATCAGAGTATATCTTGTTAAACCCGGAACTCTATATGGATATGATTCCGTTAAATATTAATTGACAGATTTTAATCAAAGGAGCATAAGTTAATGTTTAAATTGCCAACGATTAAAACCTTAATATCTGCATTTATAATGCTTACAATAAGCACTGCCTCATTTGGCAGTGCTTATGCTGCAAATAAAACATATAATTTTTCAACCTCAGATTCAACAGTTATTTTTGAAGCAGAGGATATGGTACTTGGAAAAGATGCAAGCATAATATCAGGATCAACAGCTTCAGGCGGCAAAAGTGTTAAGGTTACAGCAACAACTAAAAATGATTCGGCAGATAATATCAAAAACCCCACAATGTATGCAGACATAAACGTTGATAAAGCCGGAAAATATTCTCTTTATGCAAGAGTGAAAAGCCCGGGTGTTAACAATAATGAAGTGTTCTATAAGCACTCCAACAACACTTCATATTCTACGTTCACATTTACTTACGGTACAAATTATACATGGGTTAAAATTTTTGATGTTACAATTGTATCAGGCATATTTTCAATTTCATTTAAATACAAAGAAATTAATCTTGAGTTTGATAAATTTGTGTTTACATCAAAAGAAGGTTTTTCACCAACAGGTGCCTATGACGTTCCTACAGGAGAGAAAAAACTGATATATAACTCTCCCGAAATCAAACCAATTGAAGGACATCCCCGTCTTTTTGCAACAAAAGATGATATTGAAACAATAAAGGCAAACACACAGAGCGAAGAACTTAAAACACTTTATGCCACATTGAGATCATACGCAGATAGTAAGAAATCATATTATGTTCTTCCCGATACAATCTCTTCAGGTTGCAACTTCTCAGGCCATGTAACAAACAGACTTCAGGCAAGAGCATTTATGAGTCTTATCGGGGAGGCTACTTCCGAATATAACAGACAGACTATTGATTGGATGAAATCTATGTATGCAACTGTTAAGTGGGATCCGTCATATCAGGATATAACACGTACAATGGGTGAACTTATACTAACCGGAGCACTTGTGTACGACTGGTGTTATGATGATATGACAAGTGCAGATAAAGAGTTTTTCATTGCACATTTCAAAAAGGTTTCCTACACAAAGGAAATTGGATATCCACCCACCAAAACATATGCATTTGCAGGTCACGGTGGAGAAAGAGAACTTTTTTGTGATCTTCTCTCTGCAGGTGTTGCCTGCTATGATGAAGACCCTGAAATATGGGAACTTGCTGCCGGAAGATTCTTTGATGAATATCAGAAGAGTCGTATTGAATTTAACAAAACGGGCTCTCATCCTGTTGGAAGTTCATACGGTCAGGTAAGATATATGTGGGAACTTTGTGCTGCAACTATTTTTGATTCAATGGGATATGAAAATATTATGGGTGAAGACATTGGCAAGGTTGTCTACAGATACATATATCACAGGCTTCCTAACGGCCTTTGGATAAAAGATAATGATGACTATACCTATAGTTCCAATTCTGCAACCGGTTTCACATATAGCATGAACTATGGTAATTTTTACAATCTGGCTGCTCATCTTTCAAGTGATGAATATGTCAGAGGCGAGTGGCTAAAACTTTTCTCAATTAACGGTTATTCTTATATAACTCACTACATGTGGACAATGATTTTCAGCCATCCTGAAGATGAAATAAAATCTCTTGAGGAATTACCTCTTACATACGCATCATCATATCCCTTAACAGGTGTTACAGCAAGAACAGGGTGGCAGGCAGGACTTGATTCAGATACTTCTGTTATTTACATGAAAGCAGAAGAAAAGAATACAACCGATACGTCCTTTGCTGACCTTGGTAACTTTATGATTTATTATAAAGGAAATCTTGCGATAAACGGGGGAAGTTACTCCTATGCCAATACCGGTGGCGGTTGGGGTGGATCTCATGCCAGAAACTATGCAAAGAGGACTATTTCCAAAAACTGCATGACAGTGTATGATCCCAACGAAGTGTTTAATACATTTTATGGGCAAAAGCAGAATACTCCGTTGGCAAATGACGGCGGACAGTTTACGTTTACTCCACTTGTCAAAACTTCTGATGAATATTTCCAAACACCCGATCTCGCAAGAACTGACGGATTATATGTAGGTCCAAACGAAAATACACCTGTATTTTCATATGTAAAAACCGACCTTACAAATGCATATTCGGATAAAATTACCAAATACTCCCGTTCAATGGTTGCAATCAATTTCTTTGATGAGGATATACCTCAAGGATTTATATGCTTTGATAATATGGAAACCAAAGCAGCAAATCTTAAAAAGAAATGGCTTTTGCAGTCCATAAACGAGCCTGTTGTAACAGGAAATGAAACTGTTATTAAGAGAACGGAAAAAGGATATAATGGAAAACTTACCGTGAATACACTTTTGCCTGCGTCTGATAATTATGTAATTGAAAAAGTCGGCGGCGAAGGATATGACAGTTGGGTTGACGGGAAGAATTATCCCAATCCCGATCCGTCAGGAGTTGATTCTGAACAGGGTGGATGGAGAATTGAACTTTCCACCAAAACTGATGCAACTCACGATGTATTCCTTAATGCTATGTATGTTTCGGATGCAGATTCAGAAGTATCTATCACTCCTATATACGAAGAAACCGACAGTTTCTACGGTGTAACAATGAAAAATAACTCTGTATATTTTTCAAAGGAATATAACACCGATAAATCTGACAGTTTTACAATCACTGTAAGAGACAATGGATATGAAACAGTTAATGTGCTTGTAACTGACGTTGCAAACGGAAAATGGAATGTTTCAGGCACGAATATCGTAACTGAGGTTTCCGGCAACGAAAATGCACTGTGTGTATCGATTGCTCCCGGAACATATACATTCTCAAAAACCGATCTTGAAGTTAGTGAGCAAACATTTGAGGAAGTTTCAAGAAATGAAATAGGAGATTTTAACATTTATAATGTTAAAACAAAACTTTTTGTTTATCACGAAGATGAAACCAAACTCATCGACGGTGTTCCATATGTTCCTGTAAGATGTGTTTTTGAAAGACTTGGAGCAACTGTTACATGGGCAGATGGGAAGGTGACCATTGCTTCTTCAAAAACGGCAGTGATAACACCCGGAAGCAAAACCTACACGTTAAACGGTAAATCATCAACACTCAAATATTCACCAATCAACATTGATAGTGTTACATATGTTTATCCTAAAGACTTTGACGGAGTTTTAGGTGTAACATTTTCATATGACAGTTTAGCAAAAATATTGAAGGTGAGTTAGGTGAATGACGATGAAAAAATTATTGTTTTTTAGTATAATATTTATTTTTATATTTCTCTTTGGAATCAGCGCATTCGCTGTTTCCGAGGGAGACTACATTGTTGCTGGCGAATATAACGGTTCACCGCTTTTATGGAGATGCGTGAGCGTATCTGATGAAGGTGTTTATGTTATAAGCGACAAAGTTCTGATGACGCGTTCTTTTAGTTCAGACGGTAATAATCATTGGGAAACATCCGACATCAGAGCCTATCTTAACGGTGAGTTCTATGAAAACTGTCTGAAAAATGAAAGTCAGTATATATTATCCGCAAATGTTAAAACAATTTCTGCAACTGATGATAATAGCACTCAACATATATACAACAATAACTATACATCTTCAATTCAAAATGCTGCAGATGCATATACAGTTGCCACAACAGATAAAGTTTTTCTGCCATCACTGACAGAAATTCAGCCTCTATACACTAATATAGGAGGCTTCGGTCCTGACTTTTATATGGGAAAAGATGGCGGTGGCAACTATCTTGACTATTATCTCCGCGACGCGTTGAGTTTTGCGGGTACAAGATATGTAAGATGTGTTTCTTCTCAGATGGACATATATTATTCCACTTCAACCAAGACTTACTATGACAGACTAATCAGGTTTGCAAGTGCAGATAATGGAGATATAGGCATAAGACCGGCTATTCTCCTTTCAAATGAAGCACCTTTTATAAATGGAGATGGAACACAGTCTGATCCATATGAAGTACCCGGCGGAGTGTATTGCGAAATTACGCTTGAAAAATATGTTGGAAATCAAGGTGATTACTATGTCCCTGATATTTCATACGCTTTGTCAGAAGAAGGACAGTATATAAAATATTACTGCAATAACCGGGAATATGCAATTGACGAATCTTGTTGTCTTGGATATGGCGAAAACTATCTGTATGCAGTGATATATGACATTAACGGAAACAAAGTTTATGTTTCTGAAACGGAATGTCTCTATGGAGTATTCAAAGACCCGGGAACAACTCTTCTTTTTGATGATTTTGAATCCGGCAATCCATACTACGATCAGTTCCAAAGCGGACATGGTGTTGTTGAGGGAGATAGCATTGGAATTGAAACTTTAGTTGATGGTAACAATGTTTTGAAGTTTGATGCTCATTCGGCAAGTACATTTATGAACTCCAGAACCTTCAACAACTACAGAGACACATTGATTTTTGAAACGAATTTTATGCTTTGTGACTGGAATTTCTCTTCAAGGGCTGTGTTATACATCAGTGCATATAAGGGAGCAACAAAGCAATGGCTTACCCCTGTAACTGTCAGATCATCTGATAAAGCAATGCTGTTTGATGTCGGCGACACAAATGTCGTTGTTAAATCAGGTGTAGAACTTAACACATGGTATAAAATATCAATTGTTTATGATGTTCCGGCAAATAAATCAACGTTCTATCTCAATGATGAACCTCTTATTTATAATGCTGATACAGCATATGAATTTGATTACATTTCATATCTCAACATTTCGTATTCCACACCAGACGTGAATTCTGTGATGTATTTTGATGATATCGGTGTATATCATTCAAGGCAGGACATGTCCGGAACAAGATTCGGCGAGCCATACTACACAGTAAAAAACATAAAGACATATGATTTCTCAACTTCAAATACATCTTTCTCTTTTGCTTATGCAAACACGGAAAATACATATGCTGAAACTATAGAACTAACTGATGATCACGGAAAGGTTGCTCATATTAAGACATCAAACAATGATTCTAAGGCATGGATATCATCACCCGGCAGAAGTGTTTTTTCAAATGCACCTCAATCATCCTTCGGTGCAATGGTGTTTGAATTTGAGTTTAATGTTCTTGAAAATGGTGGCACCAACACACTTCTTGGTGCAATCAGTTACAGAAACCCGGCAAATAAGGAAATAACCTGGTGCGTATTGAATTTCAACAATGATGGCAATCTCTACATTGCAAAGGATATAGACTATGGTGCCAACGATATACATTCAAGTGTTTTAGTCAAAGAATTCAAAAAGAACAAATGGCATAAAGTCAGATATGTGATAGACACCGAAAAATTGCTTATATACATATACTTTGACGGAAAACTATATTCAGAGGTTGACTGCGGAAGAAGCAGATATACTGGAGATAAAAGCAAATTATTCTCAACGGAATACTCACGAAAGAGTTGCTATCTTGAAATTCAGGCAATGGCTCCCGGTGCAGGACGTGTAAATGAGATATATGTTGATAACATTTCACACAAATATACTTCATCACCCATAGTCTATAACCTTGAATATATTAATAATTTAGAGGTTATTGTTAAACGTAGTGAAATCACAGGTACAGATTCACTAAATGTTACTTTCGATGCGGTAAGAGGAGATGAATCCAATGTAATTTGTGTAGCATCAGTTCTTGAAAATAATGGAGAACTTGTATGTGTTGCCACTAAAAATCTGACATTTTCAGGATCTGACTCTGTGAAAGAGGTGGAACTTGAACTTAGCAATCTTCCCATCGGTATTGCACAGGGCGGATATACAGTTAATGTTATGGTTTGGAATGCTGATAATCAGAAGCCTTTAGTAAGTAAAATCGTATTACCTGATTGATAATTTAACTTTATACATATAGGAGGCAATTTATGAGCATAAATTATGAAAAACAATATGCCAATCTTCATATGCATTCAACACATTCTGACGGAGAATATACTCCGTCAGAACTTGTGGCAATTGCAAAAGAAGAAGGTTACAAAGCACTTGCACTTACAGATCACGACACGGTAAGCGGAGTTCCGGAATTTCTCGATGCATGCAAAAAAGAAGGTATAGAGTGTGTATCCGGAGTTGAATTTACTTGCCAGGGACTTGGTGAAGATTTCCATCTGACTGCACTTGATTTTGACATTAACAATAAAGAAATAATAGAGTACTGCCGTAAAATGGGCGAAAGAGAAACATATCGCACAAAAAGGCTTTTTGATAAGGCGTTGGAAAGAGGCACCATTAAAGATGTAACCTGGGAAGAAGTTGAAGAGGCTAACCCCGGTGTTGTGTGGTTTTGCGTTGACCACGTATTCAGAACACATGTAAAAAAAGGGATTCTCACTATGTTTGACTATCGCAACTTTTATGATACAAACTTTGGACATGGTCCGGATAATCAGTTTGTGTATGCAGAGATGCCGCACAGATACTACACACCACAGGAACTTTGCGATATGGTAAATGCAGCAGGTGGTATAACAGTTCTTGCACACGGTCACAATCAACTTCATTGCATACCAGAACTTGTGAAAATGGGGCTTAAAGGTCTTGAAGTATGGCACGATCTTATGACACCCGAAGAAAGAGAAGAGGCTGTCAGACTTGCAAAAGAATATAACCTATATATTTCAGGCGGAACAGATCATGGCGGAAAGCTTGGTGGTCTTGACAGGTTTGATCCTGAAGGAAAAATTTATGGTAAATATAATCACTTGCCTTTGATGTTTGGCGCATCAGAGGAAAATTTCATAGCAATTAAAAACAGAATTTATGGTTAACAAGGAGGTTTACAATGGAAAAAGTTACGGTAAGAGACAAATTATGGCTGTTTGCAAGTCGTCCCCATGACGATGATCCATATTTCGGAAGAACTCATGAGGGAACAATCGTGGGATGTGACTGGTCAAGAATTACACCTGCAGAGGGTGCTTTTATGCTTGGCACACCAAATCTTATGATGATAATATCAGACGGTATTCCCGTTCCTTATTCAAAAGATGCCAAAGGATATCTTGAAAGTTTCTGCAGACTTAAAAAAGTTCTCTGGAGTTGTACGGGTTCTGCCGGATTCAGACTTGGCATTGAAGAGGATTTCATTTGTGATATGAAAGAAAAATATCCAAATCTTATGGGCGGATTTTTTGATGATTTCTCATGGGATCCTAAATGTACTGAAAAGAGAACTCCACAGCAAGTAAAAGAACTTTTCTCAAATGCAAGAGAAAAGTTTGATAAGGTTTCAAAAGATATGGAAATCTGGGCAACTTGCTATGTTGAAGAACTTGAAAGTTACCCGGTGGACACATTTGATGATGTTGATGTTCTGACAATCTGGAGTATGCATAACGGTTCAAAAGAACGTTATGAAAATAACTTCAAGAAATATGAAGATGCGTTCCCGAACAAGAAAAAAGCCATGGGAATATATATGTATGACTATGTGAACAGAGATTTTATTGACCTTGATAATTTTAAAATGCAATGTGAAACAAGTCTCAAATGGCTCAAAGAGGGAAGAATTGACGGAATAATCTTTTTGACCAACTGTACAATGGGCATAAAACTTGAAACAGAAAAGTGGCTCAGAAACTGGATTGACGAAGTTGGTGAAGATATTCTTTAATTTCTTCAGAAATTTTTGAACTATAAGGAGGATAAAATGAGTAACGTAAAAGTAAGAGATAAATTATGGATATTTGCAAGCAAATCTCATGATGATGATCCGTATTTTGGACAATCTAAAGATGGAATCCTCACGGGATGTGAGTGGTCAAGAATAACACCGGCTGAAGGTGCTTTTATGCTTGGCACACCAAACTTAATGATGATAGTTTCTGATGGAATCCCCGTTCCTTATTCAAGAGATGCAATCGGTTATCTTGAAAGTTTTTGCCGTTTAAAAAGAGTATTGTGGAGTTGCACAGGTTCAGGCGGATTCAGAAATGGAAATGAAGAAGAATTCATTTGTGATATGTCTGAAGAATATCCGAATATTATTGGCGGATTTTTTGATGATGTTACCTGGGATCACAGACATCAGCGTAGAAGAACACCGGCTGAATGTAAAGAACTTTTTGATAATGCAAGAAAGACTTTTGATGAAGCAGGAAAACCAATGGAAATATGGTCAACCTGTTATTCATCACAATTTGATATGTATCCCAAAGATACTTTTGAAAATGTGGATGTTATGACCATATGGGGAATGAGCAGAACTTCTAAAGAAAACTATCTCAATGATTTCAAGAAGTATGAAGAAGTGTATCCTGAAAAGAAAAAAGCAATAGGAATATATCTTTATCACTATATGGAAAGAAAAGCATGGAATCTTGACATATTCAAAATGGAATGTGAAACTGCCTTGGAACTTTTAAAAGAAGGCAGAATTGATGAAATCATATTCCTCACCAACTGCACAATGGGAATCGGTCTTGAAACAGAATACTGGCTCCGCAACTGGATTGATGAAGTTGGCGACGAAATTCTTGAAGTTAAATAATTCTTGTTTCTAAAAAAGCAGGCTGAGCCTGCACCCAAGTCGCGAGCGTAATTTGATATACATCATATCTCGCGAACTAAATTCTGCGTAATTTCCTATACAGTAAAAAAATACGACTCAAAAAATGCTATTGCATTTCCTGAGTCGTATTTTTTCTGTACTGCACAGGTGACATACCTGTAATTTTTTTAAATGTGTTTGAAAAATAATATGGAGAGCAGTATTTCAATCTGTTTGAAATATTATAAACGGGAATATCTGTATCTGAAAGAAGTCTTTTTGCTTCTTCTATTTTATAGAGATTATACTGTTGTATAATTGAATTATCAGAGTATTTTTTAAATATGTTAAAAAGATACGTTTTGCTGTAATTCAATTTGTCACATAGGTAATCTATGGTAAAATCCGAATAGATACTGTCATTTAAAATTCCAAGAATCTTTTTGTAAATTGCTTTATCAAAATCTTCCTTTGAATCATATGAAACATCGCCATATTTGCTTTCTATGTACTGAATTATTTTTATGATAAAAATCTCAAGATAGTTTTTGTATAACTGCTGGTTTCCTGTGGGAATGCCGTCTGCCGGCTTCATATTTACGTATTTTCTGTGACTGTCAAATACAGAGTTATCAATGTATGTGTTGTGAGCAATGGAAATTGTTTTGTTTAAAAGGTTAGTGAGTTCTTCGTTTAATTTCATTTTCAGGTTATCAAAAAGATACATTATCTTGCTGTCTGCCTTAAAAGATATGAAATAGACAAGAGCATCATCTATACCTGACGGGTTTGTGCAATGTGGCTCATTGGGTTTGTGAAAATATACTTCGCCACTTTCCAGTTCATACTCTTTTTCAGCCGAAAGTTCTCTTACTTTTCCTGAGACAACATATGTAAATTCCCAGAAGTTATGATGTTCTACCACATCTTTAAAATCACTTTTTATTGTAAGGGGCTGACAATATATAACTTCACTGATATTTAATAGTGTGGGCATTTTTCTGCCTATATACTGAATCATAATAACACCTCTGCTGTTTTATAAACATATGTTATAATATTTGTTTTAATTAGTCAATAGTATTATTACATATTTTTTGCTTGTTCTAAAAATTATTTATCATTGTATAATTATTTAGAGGTGAAATGATGGAATTAGGATATGTTGTTGCAAGAGTATATACTTCATATGCACAGATTCCGATAAAGGATGCTGTTGTGTCGGTATATTCAAATGATGGTAAAGACAGCCGACTTATCGGTGTGAGACTGACTGATGAAAGCGGAAAAACCTTGCCTGTTCCCGTGGAAGCACCTAATATGGATTTATCTATGGAACCCGGTAATGAAACACCATATTCGGTTGTTAATGTAAGAGTGGACCATCCTGATTATAACACTTTTTATGTTGAAGGAGTCCAGGTTTTTTCAGGGCAGGTGTCGGTTCAGAATGCAGAAATGATGCCAACGGGAGGACACATTCCATACGATAAAAAATCAAATTTGTATTATATTGAAAAGAATAATATTCTATAGTTAAAGGAGTAAATTTATGCCGGTACCCCTGGTTCCTTACATACCTGACTATATAACCGTGCATCTTGGTGCGCCCGATGAACCTGCAGAAAATGTCATAGTAAGTTTTCCTGATTACATAAAAAACGTAGCATCAAGCGAAATATATCCGACGTGGTCAGAAGATGCCATATATGCAAACATATACGCGCAGATATCATATGCACTCAACAGAGTATATACAGAATACTATAGAAGCAGAGGTTACGATTTTAATATAACATCGTCAACAGCCTATGATCAGAAATTTATAAAAGGAAGAAATATATATGAGAACATTGACAGAATAGTAGACTCTATTTTTACATCTTATATAAGACGTGTAGGTTTTGTAGAACCACTGGCTGCAAAGTATTGTAATGGTACGACTGTGACCTGCGAGGGACTTTCTCAGTGGGGGAGTGAAGAACTTGCAAGACAAGGCTATTCTTATATTGATATTTTGAAGTATTATTATGGAGATAACATAGAAATTGTTACAAATGCACCCATCGCCGGAATTGTGTCACTTTATCCCGGAAGACCATACAGAATCGGTGACACCGGCGGCAGTGTCACTTTGATTCAACAGTTTTTAAATGAGATATCAAATGATTATCCTCTGATTCCCAAAATAAATCCTGTTGATGGAATCTTTGGTGAAGACACAGAAAATGCTGTAACTGTTTTTCAGGAGATTTTCAATTTAACTCCTGACGGAATCGTAGGTGAGGCAACCTGGAATAAAATGGTGCTTTTGTATGTTGCCATAAGAGATTTGTCAGAACTTGTATCAGAGGGGCAAATGTATGTCGGAACTGATCTTCAGTTTCCCGAAAGCGTGTCCGTTGGTTCAACAGGGCCAAGAGTATCAAGTCTTCAGTATTTTCTTCTGATTATTTCAAACTTTGATCAAAGGATACAATCTGTTCCTGTGACAGGAGAATTTGGTCAGTTAACATTTAACGCTGTAAAACAATTTCAAAGTGCGTATAATCTTCCTGTTACCGGAATCGTTGATGAGGCAACATGGAATGTATTGTATGATACGTATTCCGCTATCATAAATGTTGTTTTAAGAAACGGAAGTTTCCATAGTGAAGGAGTAAATGAAACTCAGTATCCGGGAAACTCATTATCTGTCAATCAAACTGATATGTGAAAGGAGAAGTAATTTGACAACATCTCATCTTTTGAAATTCGATTCGCCAATACATAATCTGCAGGTGTTTTTAAGAACAATATCAAGAAAGTATCCGGAAATTCCGAATGTTATTCCGGATGGTGTTTACGGTGATGCAACAGTAAAAGCTGTGGAGGCATTTCAACAAAAGTTTATGTCAGAATCCGATGGGATTGTAGGATTTGATACGTGGGATAAAATTGTTGATGTATATAAAGGTATAGAGACTGAAAACGAGAATAAATCTGTGACGATATTTCCTGAACAGGGAGTACTTTCACAAGATGAATTGATGACATCAACAGTTTATATAATACAATCAATGCTTCTGGCATTGTCAGATGTTTTTTCAAATATTCCAAGAGTTAATGTCACAGGATATCTTGACACATCAACCGTTGAGGGCATAAAAGCGATTCAATATGCAAGCGGACTTAATCCTGACGGAAATATAACAAATATTTTCTGGAACTATCTCTCAAGCATATATGAAGTTTTTATATCAAAAGACAGAGTTGGTAATAATACATTGCTTAACTATGTTACACAAGTATAATATTTATGTTACAGATAAATCTCCTTTATTGATAAAAAACTATTCTTTATGATAACATAGAATAGAAATATCATAACAAGGAGGAGATACTGTGAAGAAATTAATATTTGGTTTTTTGTTGTCAGTTTTAGTTGTTGTTTTGTCTCCTTCAGTTATATCTATGGCAGATTCAGTTCCTGAAATTTACATAAATGGAAATGAAGCGGAAATATATGACAGTTGTATGCTTGTTAATTCTACTGTATACGTTGCACCTGATGCTATTGCGCGAACTTTTAATCTTGTTCTCAGCGTTGACACTGAATCGGTTGTATACACTTTTTCAAATAAAGTAAGAACAATCACATACGATGCCGGATCAGGCTCTGTCAACATCAGTGACAGAAATTCATTTATGTATAATGTCATTGAAGATGCCTATCCGTCATATTCAGAAAACGGCAAGGTGTATATTCCCATAAGGATGATTTGCTACGGACTTTATATGGATGTAAATTATATTGCTGAATATAACAGGGTTGAGATAACCGGTATATCCGATAGCGTTGGACTATTTAATAATGACGGAAGTGCTGTTGCATATAGGGGAGGAAAGTTTGGAATTGTTAATTCAACAGGAGAAGTTCTTCTTAAATTCAGTTATGACGCAATAACAAATTATGATAATAATTCACTGTATAAAATCACATATAATCATAAGCACGGTCTTGCTGACTCACGCGGCAGAATACTTACTGATGTTATTTACAATGAAATTACATATGAATCTCCAGCGTGCATATATCTTGAATCTGAAAGTTTAAAGGGTATGTGCGATATATCCGGAAATATTATAATTACTGTTGGTTATGATGATATAATATACTGTGCAAACAGAATTGCAATGGTAAGGCTTGGGAAAAACTGGCACATACTTGATTGTACAAAGGATGAATTATCTTTTGAAACATACGATGAGGTATACAAAATAACTGCCGGAATTCAGTCAGACAATCATATGATTCAAGGCTACTATGTTATGAAAAACGGCAAATGGGGTTGCGTGGACAGTTTTGGTAAAATTGTCATAGAACTTAAATATGATGCTCTTGACAAGTTTGACACTTTTGGCCGTGCACGTGTGATATTAAATGGAAAATTTGGCGTTGTTGATTGTGGCGGAAGAACAATTATTCCAACTGCATATGACTATATTGATACCTTTGACCGGCTTAATGTGACTGTTGCGCAAGTAGGAGATAAGTATGGTATAATTGATTATAATCATAATGTTGTTGTACCTTTTGAATATGACTATATATATCCATTCAATAATTCTGTGTCATCTGTTGCGTACAAAAATGATAAGTTTGGCGTTATATCCGCATCGGGTGAACTTTTTACAGGATTTAACTATAAATATATGGAAGAATTCAAAAACGGAATGGCACTTGCCTACGATGATGGTTATGGATATATAAATCATTACGGACAGGAAGTTATAAAGTTGGAACATGATGAAGTGAAACAGGGAACAACAACATCTGTTTTTCTGAAAAAGCAGGGCAAATGGGCACTTTTTTCTTCATCAGGTTTTAATTTGACCGGATATAATTTCACAAGCGCAAATGGCTTTTCAAACGGGTTGGCTGCTGTGTCTGTCAAAACTTCCCTTGGTGAAAGTTACGGATATGTAAATGATTCGGGAGATACGGTAATTCCTTTTGTATATTCCATGGCACAGGATTTTAAATATGGTAAAGCAATTGCTTCAAAGGGAAAATACAGCGGTATAATAGATATTGAAGGAAATGAGATTATTCCTTTTGTCTACACCGGTTTCAATCCTTCTTATGACTATGGTGTGATTGCTGCAGCGAATGAATATAGTAAATGGGGACTTATCAGTCTTGATAACAGAAAAATAGTTGACTTTGAATATGACTATATTTTTGAATTTACTGACGGATATGCGTACACTTTAAAAAATAACAAATATGGTGTTGTTGATGAATATGGAAATATTTTGGCCAAAGCGGAACATAAGACTAAAGAAGATGCCTATGCATCAATTCTAAAACAATCATAACCAAAAAATGCTCAATCCCTAAAAGGATGTGAGCATTTTTGCGTTATTTGAAATATTGATACACATTACACTTAAGCATTCCGTTATAGAGTTTCCTCTTCTTGTCTGCTTCTTTCCCGTAGTATTTTTCAAAATCCTGATAAGAAGTAAGAATCAGTTTCTTTGCTTGGGGAAATGAAGAAAACTTTTTCCCCATCATTGAATAGATTTTCTGACATTTTTTCACATCCAGAAGTCTTTCTCCGTAGGGAGGATTGCAGACAATCACACCTTTTTCCCTGAATGGTCTTATATTTGCACAGTCCGACACTTTGAATACTATCTTATCATATACTCCTGCGTTTTTTGCATTTTGTTTTGCTATTTCTATGGCTTTTGGATCAATGTCGGATGCAAAAATTATGGTTTCATTATCATTTTCAATGTTATCAATTGCTTCATCACGTGCATCTTTCCACATATCTTTCGAAATGATATTTTTCCATGTTTCGCTTACAAATTTTCTTTTGAGACCGGGTGCTTTATTTGTTGCATAAAGTGCAGCTTCAATAGGGATTGTACCGCTGCCGCAAAAGGGATCGCAAAGGGGTCTGTCACCACGCCAGAAACTCATATCAATCATTGCAAAGGCAAGAGTTTCCCTCATGGGTGCAAGAACTGATTGCATTCTGTATCCTCGTTTGTATAGATTATCGCCTGTTGTATCAATGTACATAGTCACAATGTTTTTCATAATCGAAAACTGAACAGGTACTTTTGCATCAGTTTCTTCAAAATATGAAATGCCGTATACCGATGAAAGCCTTTTGACAATACTCTTTTTGATAATTGACTGACAATCAGGAATGCTGTGAAGTTGGGATTTTAATGAATGTCCCGAAACAGGGAATGCATCATTTTTTCCTATATAGTTTTCCCACGGTATTTTTGAAACACCTACGAACAATTCTTCAAAACTTTCTGCTTTAAATTCGCCCATGTTTATCATTATTCTTTCAGCGCATCTCAGGTTTATGTTTGAAAGGCAAATGGCTTCAAAATCACCTTTGAAATTAACTCTGCCATCAGTTACGGATGTAGTATCATATCCAAGTTTTCTCACTTCGTTTGCAACAATGTTTTCTGTTCCCAGAAGTGTTGGGATTGTAAGGTTAAGTATGTCCAAAATTATCATTCCTTAAGTTTAGTTATATTGATTATAGCATAAATAAATGCTAAAATCTATATTATAATAAAAATTATGCTGGATTTATACAAAGAAATGTGATATTATATATTATCATATACTTATGCGAGGAATGAATATAGATGCTTGATGTATGTTTACTCGGTACCGGCGGTACCATGCCTTTAAAAAATCGTTGGCTTTCATCTGCCATATTCAGATATAACGGCCATTCTATACTGATGGATTGCGGTGAAGGGACTCAGGTTGCTCTCAAGTCTGCCGGCTTTACCTTTAAACCCATTGATGTTATATGTCTGACTCATCTTCATGCTGACCATGTAAGCGGAATACCGGGAATGCTTTTATCCATGGGAAACGAGGGGAGAACTGAATCGGTTCTGATAATCGGTCCAAAAGGCACAGCAAAAGTTATATCAAATCTTCGCATAATTGCGCCTCAATTGCCTTTTGAGGTTGAAGTATCTGAAATTGAAAATCCTGATGAAACATATTGGTTTGACGGATTTAATATAACCGCTTTTAAAGTGCGTCATAGCGTTGAATGTTACGGATACAGAATTGATATACCTAGAGTCGGAAAGTTTGATACTGAAAAAGCAAATAAGAATAATGTGCCGATGGCGATATGGGGAAATCTTCAGAAAAATTCAGAAGTTGAGTATGACGGAAAGATATATACTTCGGATATGGTGCTTGGTAAGGACAGACAGGGTATCAGAACAGTTTTTTGCACAGATACAAGACCTTGTGAGCAAATAGAGTTTTACTCTGAAAATGCTGACCTTCTAATACTTGAGGGAATGTATGGCAGTGACGAAAAAGATGACAGTGCAAAAACAAAGATGCATATGACATTTGCAGAAGCGGCACAAATTGCCAAAAATACAAACGCACAATCTTTGTGGTTTACTCATTACTCGCCATCAATGCCTGACCCTGAAATGTACATTGATGAGGCAAAAATTTTGTTTGAAAATTCTGAACTTGGATTCGATGGGAAATTTCAAACAATCAGATTTAAAGATTAATATTTAAAATGGCACTTCACCGTTGAACTGTTCCAATATTTGCAGACAGTACAAAAAAGAACTATATGGCAACAATACATAATCCAAAAATTTAATATAAAAACAAAAAAATAGAAAATTTATGTTTTTTGTTGTTGGTGATATTGTCTGTGTATTTATGCAATGATATAATATTTATATAACAAACAAAGTACAGTTTTACCCCTTGTCAAAAGATGTAATGAAATGTATCATTTATGTAAAGATTTTAATAATGATTGACTGGAGGAATTACTAATGAATAACAAATACGATGTTGCGGCTTTTATTTGGCCTGCATATACAGGTGATGAATTGAGAACACGTATTTTCTGGCCTGAAGGCATTGGCGAATGGGAAACTGTTAAGAATTCATTTCCGAAATTTGAAGGGCATCAATGGCCGAGAAAACCTCTTTGGGGATATGTTAATGAAGCAGACAAAGAAGTAATGGAAATGGAAATAAATGAAGCAACATCTCACGGTGTAAATGTATTTATTTATGACTGGTACTGGTATGATAACCGCCCGTTTCTTGAAAACTGTCTTAATGACGGGTTTTTGAAAGCATCTAACAATGACAAAATGAAATTTTACATAATGTGGGCAAATCACAATGTCGGCTATTCTTGGGATGTAAGAAACAGCGATATGGAAGGTGACTATACCCTGGAACAACTGAATAAAAGTATGCTCTATCAGGGAAGCGTTTCAAGAGATCAGTTTGAAATTGTTGCTGACCGAATGATTGATAAATATTTCAAACACCCAAGTTATTATACAATAGACGGAAAGCCCGTATTTATGATTTTCACATTTCCCATGCTCATTCATGGACTTGGCGGAGTGAAGGAAACAAAAGATGCTCTTGACTGGTTCAGACAAAGATGTGTTGAAAAAGGACTCAAAGGACTTCATCTTCAGATGAATATGCATCAGGTATGCTATGAAATATATGATGGCGACCGTCTTATGGGAATAGATGAAGTAATAAGCTACTTTGGTTTTGACAGTTGCACCAACTATCAAATGATAAATGTTTTAAAGGATAAAGTTGAAGGAACATATTCCGATGCGGTAGATAAGGCTAAAGAAGGATGGGAGAGACTGGATAATGACAGTTCAGTTCCTTATTTCCCGCAGGTGTGTTGCGGATGGGATAATAATCCCAGATTCAAAAAAACAAAAACCGTTCAGCTTGATGGGGCAAATCCAAAGGATTTCAAAAGGGCTCTTGAAAATGCAAAAGAATTTATAGACAGACATCCAAATCAGACTCCTCTTGTTACCATAAACAGCTGGAACGAATGGACAGAGGGAAGTTATCTTGAACCTGATGATCTTTTCGGATACGGATATCTTGATGCTGTAAAAGCGGTTTTTTTAGATAAAGAATATTGTGATAGGTGATAAATACACAACTATGAAGAATTCATCTTATTGACATACCGTTGTATAGAATTGAATTAGCGAGGTATAAAAAGTCGTAAGGCTTTTTATACCTCGCTCTGTTATCAGTATTTATACATATTTTTCATAATCAATAAGTCGATATTCATCAAAATGCAATATTGTACAAAAAAAATGGAATATGTTATCAGGATATAAATGCATTATTAGTTGAAAATTATGAGCTTATGTGATATATTTACCATATGGGAAACAAAGGAGGAATATAGATGAAGTGTATTATTAACGGGAAATTTATTATGCCTGATCGTGTGGTAGAAGGATATGCTGTTGTTTTTGATTCGGAAATCAAAAACATTGCTCCGTTAACCGATATAGATTTATCCGGATATGAAGTGGTTGATGCAGACGGAAAGTATGTATCACCCGGTCTTGTTGATATGCATATTCACGGATATCTTGGGGCGGATGTATCAGATGGTGATGCTGAAGGTGTGCAATTAATGGCTGAAGGTATCATAAAAAATGGTGTTACAGCATGGTGCCCCACAACAATGACCGTTTCAAAGGAAGAAATTGAAAATGCATTTGATGCCGTGAGAAAAATCAAAAATTCCGATGAGTATTATGGTGCAAGAATTCTTGGTGTAAACAGTGAAGGTCCCTTTATAAATGCTGCAAAAAAAGGCGCTCAGGCAGAAGAACATATTTTAAGACCTGATGCTGATTTTATAAAGAAACACTCAGATGTTGTTAAACTTTTTACTGTTGCTCCCGAAGTTGACGGTGCGCTTGAATGTATTGAAAGAGTAACAGATGAAACAGATGTTCTTGTTTCTATGGGACATACAGATGCAAACTTTGATCAGGCAAACGAAGGCGTTAAAAAAGGTGTAAGACACACAACACATCTTTTCAATGCTATGACGGCATTGTCACATAGAAGTCCCGGTGTTGTCGGATCAGCACTTTCTTCGGATCTTGTCAGCACAGAACTTATTGCTGACACTTTCCATGTTAATAAAGGTCTGTTTAACCTGATTGCAAAAATAAAAGATGATAAACTTTGTCTTATCACAGACTGTATCAGAGCAGGCGGTATGCCGGATGGTGATTATACTCTCGGAGGACAGCCCGTACATAAAGAAGGAATAAAGTGCCTTATGGATGACGGTACTATTGCAGGAAGTGTTCTTAAACTTAACGAGGCTGTATATAACCTTTATTCCAATTCGGATCTTGAAATTTATGAGGCAGTTGCTTGTGCATCACTAAATCCCGCAAAAGCACTTGGTGAAGATTCTGAAATCGGATCTTTGGAAGTTGGAAAACGTGCCGATATAATTATCGCAGATGATAAGTTTAATATATCAATGTCAATACTTGGCGGAGAAATAAGATATAAAGGAGAATGAAAATGATTGCTAAACTCGAACCGGAATTTATGCCAATGGTAAAGGTGATAAATGATTTTAAAGCATCTGTTGCCAATGCAGATTCACAGAAAATTGTTATTTCCGTAGAAAGAAACAATGGTCTTATGGCTGAATATAAACTTGATGTTTATAAAGATAACACAGGCCATGACGAAGAAAACTATGAAATTGTTGAAAGAATTGTTAAAACACTTCTTTGGGCAAAAGGTGGATATAAAGTTTATATTGCAGGTTCAAAAAATATATATGAACGTATTGCAAAGGATTATTGCATAGGCGGTGCAAGAGAGTTTGATTTTAACTTTATGGCACGCGTGTATGAGAAAGATTTTGAAGTTGTTTATGTTGATGATATAAAAGATGCTCCAAAGGAAAATGATGTTTCATCACCCGTTGGTCGTCATCTTGACGGTTGCCGTATCGGTTTTGATGCAGGCGGAAGTGACAGAAAAGTTTCTGCTGTTGTAGATGGTGAAACTGTATATTCTGAAGAGGTTGTATGGTTCCCTAAACTTCAGAGCGATCCGAAGTATCATTATGAAGGAATTCTTAGTGCAATGAAAACAGCAGCATCTCATATGCCAAGAGTTGATGCTATCGGCGTTTCATCTGCCGGTGTATATATTGACAACAAAATAATGGTTGCATCGCTTTTCCTCAAGGTTTCAGATGAAGATTTTGAAAAACACGTTAAAAATATGTATCTTGATGTGGCAAAAGAAATAGGTGACGTACCTGTAGAAGTTGCAAATGACGGTGACGTTACAGCACTTGCCGGCGCAATGAGCCTTGAAGATAATAACGTACTTGGTGTTGCTATGGGCACAAGTGAAGCAGCAGGCTATGTTGATAAAGACGGAAATATCACCGGATGGCTCAACGAACTTGCATTTGTTCCTGTTGATTTCAACAAAGGCGCAATGGTTGATGAGTGGAGCGGTGATTATGGTTGTGGTGTTAAATATTTCTCACAGGATGCTGTAATCAAACTTGCACCAAAAGCAGGAATTGAACTTGATGAAAACCTTTCACCTGCAGAAAAACTTAAAGTAGTTCAGGGACTTATGGAAAATGATGATCAAAGAGCAGCAGATATCTATGATACAATAGGAACATATTTCGGATATACAATTGCATATTATTCCATGTTCTATGACATCAAACATGTTCTTATCATGGGCAGAGTAACAAGCGGCAAAGGTGGCACAATCCTTCTTGCAAAAGCAAACGAAGTTCTCGAAACAGAATTCCCCGAACTTTATGCGAAAATTAAACTTCATATTCCTGATGAAAAAGCAAGAAGAGTAGGTCAGTCTGTAGCGGCTGCAAGCCTTCCTAAAATTGGTTGATAATTAAACCTTACTCTTTAATAATATAAAAAAAGACTCCATATACGGAGTCTTTTTTCAATGTTTAAAAGTATTTAAGAATAATTACTGTGCTGCATAAAATGCCTTATAAGCCTTGTATGCCATATAGACATCTGCTTTACTTGAGATTTCATATGGAGCATGCATTGAAAGGAGAGGAACTCCGCAGTCAATGGTGTCAACATCAAGGTTTGCAATATACTGTGCAACTGTTCCTCCGCCGCCCTGGTCAACCTTTCCAAGTTCTGTCATCTGCCATGTGACATTTGCATCATTGAGGATTTTTCTCACCTTTGCAACAAACTCTGCACTTGCATCAGATGTTGAAGATTTTCCTCTTGCACCGGTAAATTTTGAAAATGCTACACCGCATCCGATGTATGCACTGTTAAGAGGTTCAGAAACACTTTTGTATGTCGGATCCATAGCACATGTAACATCAGAAGAAAGACACATTGAATTTGAAAATGCACATCTCAGCATATAATCATTATAATCCTTTTTCTGTTTTGTTAAAAGAAGTGCAACAAAATTTTCAAAGAATTTTGACTTCATTCCCGTATTTCCTACAGATCCGATTTCTTCTTTGTCTGCTAAAAAGCAAATGCTTGTTTTTTCAGGAACATCAACTTCTGCAATTGCTCTGTATGCAGTGAATGCACAAACTCTGTCATCCTGTCCATATCCTGCTATCATTGAAGAATCGAATCCAAGGCTTCTTGCATTGAAGTTTGGAACAAGTTCAAGTTCTGCGCTTATAAGGTCTTCTTCGTCAATTTGATATTTATCTTTTAATATATCAATAACAGTTTGTTTGTATTTATCTTTTTCGCAGTCTGAAGGAATGGATCCTGCCACAACATTTAAATCTTCGCCTGTAAACGCTTTTGCAAGGGATTTTTCCATCTGGTCTGATGCAAGGTGGGGGAGAAGGTCAGAAATTGTGAAAATCGGATCTGATTCTGCTTCACCGATGTTAACGTCAATAACTGTTCCGTCTTCCAAAACAACGACACCAATTAACGAAAGGGGAATTGCACACCACTGATATTTCTTGATTCCGCCATAGTAATGAGTTTTTAACATTGCAAGATTTGAGTCTTCGTAAAGAGGAATCTGCTTAAGGTCAAGTCTTGGACTATCAATGTGTGCTGCCACAAGATTAAATCCTTTTTCAATATCATCTTTTCCAATTACTGCAAGAACAATGTTTTTTCCTCTGTTAATCTTATACACTTTCATTCCCGGTTTAAGAATATTTACGCTGTCAATATCCTTGAATCCGGCATTTTCTGCCAGACGGCGTGTGTAATTTACGCAAAGTCTTTCGGTTTTTGATTCATTAAGGTATTTGATATATCCATCGCAAAATCTGAATACAATTTTTTTGTCTTTTATGTTTTCCCACGCAATTTTATTTTCCATAATGTATTACATTCCTTTCTGAATAAAAATCACAACCATATTTAATATATTTTAATACAAAATGAGAAAAATTACAAGTATCTCTTGAATTTATTCTGTTTTTAATATATTATATTCAGGTAAGATATATATTTATTTTAAACATTAAGGAGAAAGTTAGATGATAAATAGAATAATTCATCTAAGGGATGATGATCCTGAAATTTTTCTTGAAACATTTATCCCTGATTCACTCAAACGTACAAAAAAAGCCATACTGGTAATTCCCGGAGGCGGATATGGAGGGATTTGTGATGACAGAGAGGGTGAGCCCATTGCTCTTGCATTTTTGGCACAAGGGTTTGCAGCCTTTGTACTTCATTACACAACAGGCAGAAAAAGGCCATATCCTGCGCAACTCATAGAAGCATCCCTGGCTATGAAACATATAAAAGACAATAGTGAAGAATATGGAATAGATCCTGAAAATATTTTTGTTACAGGATTTTCTGCCGGCGGACATTTGTCTGCGTGCCTTGGTACAATGTGGCATAGGGAAGAAATATATGAAAGCATTGATATGCCCTTTGGTTACAATAAACCCAAAGGAATTGTACTTTGTTATCCTGTGATATCAGCAGATGAAAGAATCCGTAATTTCGGAAGTTTTCAAAATCTTTTGTGTGACGATAATCCGGATAAAAAACTTCTTGATTATGTCAGTGTTGAAAAATGGGTTGATGATAAAAGTGTTCCCTGTTTTATTATGCACACATCAAATGATCAGATGGTAAATGTGGGAAATGCACTTGTCATGGCAAATGCATATGCAAAAAAAGGAATGACCTTTGAACTTCACATCTATCCCGACGCACCTCACGGTGTTGCGCTTGGAAATGAAGTAACGGAATGTGGCAACAAAAAATGGAAGAACGACTCGATTGCAAAATGGGTTGAAAATGCTGTGTTCTGGATTGATAATATATAAATGTGAGAAGGAAAATCAATTATGAAAAAAGGTAATATTTGGGCGCTTTTGCCTATCGGAGTATTTTTGGTCTTATATCTTGGACTCGGAATAACATTTGAATACATACTTTCCGTGCCAATGGGTTTTTATAATATACCCATAGTTGTTGCTTTTATGGTTGCTCTTTTGGTGGCATGTCTTCAGAACAAAAAGTTAAAGTTTGATGAAAAACTTTCTGTTATGGGTGAAGGAATAGGGGATAAAAACATTGTAACAATGATTCTCATATTTTTGACTGCAGGTGTTTTCGTTGGTGTTGTCGGAAGATCAAGTGCAGAAAGTGTTGCATACTTTATGCTTTCTGTAATTCCGCCAAGATATGCAGTTGCGGTGCTCTTTATTGTCGGATGTTTTGTTTCTGTTGCCATGGGAACATCTGTCGGAACAATAACTTTGATAACGCCTATCGCTGTAGCAGTTTCCAAGGCATCGGGATTTGATATGGCTCTTTGTGTGGCATCGGTTATAGGCGGTGCAATGTTTGGTGATAATCTTTCCTTCATTTCTGATACAACCATAGCGGCGTGCAACGGACAGGGATGTGAAATGAAAGATAAATTCAAAGAGAATTTTCTTATAGCACTTCCTGCGGCAATTGTAACTGTTGTTGTGATTGTAGCGATGTCATTTGGAACAGAAATCACCAGTGAAATAAAAGAAGAATATAATCTCATACAGATAATTCCCTACATACTTGTTCTCATTGGCGGCATTTTCGGCATAAACGTTTTTGTCGTACTTCTCATAGGCATAGTGTCAGGTTCTTTAATACAGATTTTGACAAATTCTGTTAGTGCCATAGACTTAATTTCAAATATGGGAACAGGTGCAAGTGGAATGTTTGAGACGATAGTTGTAACCCTTCTTGTGTCTGCAATATGCGCACTTGTAAGGCGTTTCGGCGGATTTGATGCTCTTTTGTATGGCATTAAAAAGGTTTTCAAAGGAAAAAGGGGCGGTCAGATAGGTATGGGTGCCTTAGTAGGAGTTATGGACATTGCAACTGCAAATAACACAGTTGCAATTGTTATGGCAAACCCCATTGCAAAAGAGATTGCATCAGACTATGGAATTTCCTCTAAAAAGGCTGCATCAATTCTTGATACATTTTCATGCTTTTTCCAGGGCGTGATTCCCTATGGTGCACAGATGCTCGTTGCAATTTCAGCGGTAACAGGTCTTGGCGGTGAAATTTCTGCTCTTGAAATTATTCCCAAACTGTTTTATCCATACCTTTTAGTACTTAGTGCAATTATCTTTATTATCTTTACACCATCCAAAGAAAAGAATAACTGATTTAGGAGAGTAAAAATGGAAAGTTTAAAATTATCAACAGAAGCGATTCTGCCAATATTTTTAATGATGCTCATAGGCTACGTCATAAAGTGTTTTAAAATGGCGGACAAAAAAAGCATGGATGTCCTGAATCGAATCGTGTTCAAGATATTTTTGCCTGTTCTTTTGTTTGATAATATTTACAATACAAATACCGGAAACTTTTTTGACTGGAAACTCATAGTATTCACAACCGTGGGAGTTCTTGCAGTATTTGTCGTGGGCTATTTTGCTGTTATTCATCTTACAGACAGAGATTCATCAAGAGGGGTAATACTTCAGGGATTTTTCCGCGGAAACTTTGCAATTCTCGGACTTCCTATAGTAAATTATATCTGCGGTGAAAATTCAGGTGCAACAGCGGCACTTATGGTTGCATATGTGATACCCGTATTCAATGTCCTTGCAGTAATTGCACTTGAAAGATTCAGGGACGGAAGTGAAAAAACAAGTTTTTTGAAAGTTTTAAAGGGTATTGTGCTCAATCCGCTTATTATAGGGTGCATAATCGGAACGGTATTTTTCGCATTTGGAATAAAACTTCCCAAAGTCATAGAAAAACCCATAGGTGATATTGCCTCTGCCGCAACACCTCTTGCCATAATCGGACTTGGTTTTGATTTTGATTTCTCTCTTCTTAAAGGTTATGCAAGAGAGAACTTAATTGTAACCCTCGGAAGACTTGTAATAATTCCGCTTGTTATGATGCCCCTTGCAGTATATTTTGGCTTTTCCGGCGAGGCTCTTGCGTGTTTGCTTGTTGTTTTTGGTTCGCCTGTGGCTGTTTCATCTTTTGCAATGTCTCAGCAAATGGGTGGAGATGAAAAACTTTGTGCTCAGATTATTGTGCTTACATCTGCACTTTGCCTTCTGACACTTTTTGTGTGGATATATGTGCTAAGTTCTCTTGGACTTTTTTAAAACGCCAAAATGATTGGAGAAAATTGACGTATGAAAGAGAAAATATATACCATACCCATCAATGAAGCCTTTGAAAGTGAAAGTTTTTGTCCTTTTTGTTCAATTCTTTCAAATCTTGAAAAAGAAGCAATCACCTATACTGTCGGCCCCGCAATGATGGAACCTGATTTCAGAATAATTACAAATGAAAAAGGTTTTTGCAAAAAGCATATGAGAGAACTTTGTTCAAAAAGCAAAGCCCTGCCTCTGTCTCTTGTTTTCAAAACCCATCTTGATTCAGTATCTGATATCTTTGAAAATGTGTGTAATGAAGATGCAAAGAAACGTCAAAAAATAAAAGGCAGAGAAAAGTTTACTCAGGATATGAAAAAGCTTAAAAATTCATGTGCTGTCTGTGATAGGGTTAATCATACATTTGAACGCTACATTGAAACATTTGTATATATGCTGAAAAAAGAAGATGGATTCTTGGAAAAAGTTTTAAAAAGTGACGGGTTCTGCATAGAGCATTTTTCCATGATTGCATCTTTTGCAAGAGATAATATGTCCGAGTCGGAATATGAAAAACTATTTATCCCGCTGATAAATTTACAAAGAGAGCGAATTGATAAGTACAGAAAATACATAAAGAATTTTTCCGAAAGTTTTGATTATCGCAACATTGGAAAAGAAATTGATGCACCCAAAGATGTACTTTTGAAAGCGGGATTTTTGCAAAATGGAGTTTTTACACCAAAAGCCAAAGACCTTGAAGATATATAACAGGAGAGATTATTGTGGATTTTAAAAAAGAATTAAACCTTCGCACTGAAGAAATAAACAAGATTTTAGATGAGTATATGCCAAAGACTGACGGAAAGCAGAAAACTGTCATTGATGCAATGAACTATAGCATAAGTGCAGGCGGAAAACGTCTTCGCCCAATGCTTATGTATGAAACATATAAACTTTTTGGCGGAGAGGGTGATGTTATAAAACCCTTTATGGCAGCAATGGAAATGATTCATACATATTCGCTTGTTCACGATGACCTTCCTGCAATGGATAATGATGAATACAGACGCGGAAAAAAAACAACCCACGCAGTATATGGAGAAACTATGGGGATTTTAGCAGGGGATGCACTTTTGAATTACGCATTTGAAACTGCCGCATCTTCGTTTGACATACTTTTTGAACCAAAAGTTGCAAAGGCACTGAAAATTCTTTCTGAAAAAGCAGGAATATACGGAATGATTGGTGGTCAGGTTGTAGACATAGAATCTGAAGGAAAAAAAGTAGATATAGACACTGTTGAATTTATTCACACCTTAAAATGCGGAGCACTCATTGAAGCATCCATGCAAATAGGAGCTATACTTGCAGGGGTTGATGCTGATGCCGAGAAAAAAATTGCATCAGCAGGAGCGGATATCGGTTTTGCATTCCAGATTCAGGATGACATTTTGGATGTTACAAGCACAACCGAAATTCTCGGAAAACCCGTCGGAAGTGATGACAAAAATGAAAAGTCAACGTACGTATCTCTCAAAGGAATTGATAAAGCGAAAGAAGATGTGAAGATACTTTCCGAAAGAGCAATCAATACCATATCTTCATTTGATAACAGAAATGAATTTTTGGAAGAACTTGTAAAAATGCTTATAAAAAGAGAAAAATAAAACTGAATATATTATAGGTCAATCAAAGGGGTATTTTAATATGAAAAGGTATTACGGTGTTGACTTTGAGTTTCAAAGAGAAAAATTATTAAACAGTGAAAAGGCACGTTTTATGATTGATGATGTAATAAACGGTGCAGATGAAGTTCTTGAAAAAGAATATCCCGCGCTGAAAATTAGTGATTATATGCTTTTTCAGAAAAACGGTAACAGAGTGGTGTTTCAAAGAAAGTACTTTGAGCGTCGTAATGACTGTGCGCGCATTTCCTATGCATACTGGCTCACACGGGATGATAGATATTTTGATAAACTGATTGACTTGATATTTATGATATGCGATGAATATTCCTGGTGCGTTCCTGCCCACACAGAACTCAGCGTGAGTAATCCTTCTGTTGAGATGATAATTGAAACTGTGGATTTGTTTTCTGCAGAAACAGCAAGACTTTTAACCGATATTACAGCATCAATTGGAGAATGTCTGCCATCATATGTGTTGGAAAGAGTAGAATATGAACT
Organism: Clostridia bacterium; assembly: GCA_045541875.1. Lineage (GTDB taxonomy): Bacteria > Bacillota > Clostridia > UMGS1810 > UMGS1810 > RGIG1828. The sequence continues at coordinate 37,820 of JAZQJX010000099.1, forward strand.
CAGACGAAGAATTTTTATTCCGACGATAAAACACAGGTTCTATTGGTTTGATGTAAAAAACAACTGGGCATCTGTATGTGCAGGTAGTGTTGGAGTAGCATTGTTGCATTTTGGCACGGATGATGAAAAAGAAAAGATTCTGCCAATAATCTATAATTGTATGGAAAACTTTCTGAATGGATACGGAAAAGACGGATGTTGTACAGAAGGAATGTCATACTGGAATTATGGTTTTGGATATTTTGTGATTTTTGCAAAAGCAATCCTTGACTATACAGATGGTAGAGTTAATTATTTTGAAAGAGATCTTGTAAAGAAAATCGCCCATTTTCCTCAAAATGTTAGAATGGGTAGTGAAAAAGTTGTCTGTTTTTCGGATGCTGTCCATAATTTCACTTTCAGTCCCGGACTTATGAGTTATCTTAAATCTGTATATGATGATGTTATATTGCCTGATCTTTCATTTGCAGTTTTACAGGGTAATGTGTATTCTATAAAAGAACTTTTGTGGTTTGACTGTGACTATACAGAAGATGAACAAAAAGATTGTGTAACATATTATGAAGACGCAAAATGGTACATAAATCAGGGTGAAAGGTTCTCCTTTGCCGCAAAAGGAGGTCACAACAATGAATTTCACAATCATAATGATATCGGAAGTTTTATGATAGTGAAAAAGGATAATAAAATTCCACTGGATGACCTTGGAAGAGGAGTGTATAATAAATTCACATTTATGGCTGAACACAGATATGAGATGCTTGTGAATTCTTCACGCGGGCATTCAGTTCCGATAATAAACGGACAGTATCAGCGTGAAGGAGAAGAGTTCTTTGCCGACAACGTCTCGCATAGTGACAGCCATTTTGAACTTGATATTGAAAATGCATATGAAAAAGGACTCGTCAAAAAAATTCACAGAAGATTTGACATTGGTGATGATTTTGTGAAGTTTTCAGACACATTCACATATTCAGATAAAACCGAATCAATTATTGAAAGAATGATAAGTCAGATAAAGCCAGAAGTGTCCGATGGATGTGTTATGATAGATGAAACAAAGATTTTGTTTGACTCTGAAAGATACACCGTGTCAATAGGTTTTGAGGATTACAGAAACATAGGCGATAACGGAGAGGAAAGAGCATATCTTATTGATTTTGTACCTGTAGATAAAAAAGAAACGAAGTTTGTTTTTGAGATAAAAATATGAATAATAAAAGGATGCAAAATGCAGATGAACTGTATTTTGCATCCTTTTGCAGTTTATGTTAAAGTTCAAAATCCTCTTTCCTGAACTTATCAAACAACATTTTTTTCTTGGGTTTGTATTTATATATATCATATTTGAATTTTTTGCAAGTGTCATCTTTTTCGGTTTCTTCATTCTTTATCATACACATAAAAACATCATTTTCTGTATCATGATGTCCGTATTGACATAATCTGCAATTGCCGTCTTTGTTTCCTTTAATGTACATTTTTTTCACCTCTTTTGAAATTTTATCACGATTTATATAAAAAGTCAAAACAATTAGTTATAAAATTGTGTAAAAAACAGTTGTAATTTTTTGAAAAAGAATATATAATAATATATGTATGTCATTATGGGTAAAATTGTGTCTGAATGACAGATTGGAGATTAGCATATGATTGCTTTATACATATTACTCGGAGTCGTTTGCCTGTACTTTTTGGTTTTCACAATTTTTGCATCGGCAAATATATCAAATATAATGGGAAGAGACCCTGCGGCAAGAAATCCTCTTGAGATTTTCTTTCTCTATCCCGGTGTACATGCTGTGTCAAATCACCGAATTGCTCACTTTTTTTACAAGATTAAACTTTTCTTTATTGCAAGGTGTATATCTCAGGTTTCAAGATTTTTCACAGGTATTGAAATCCATCCCGGTGCAAAAATCGGAAAAGGGCTTTTCATTGATCACGGTATGGGGGTTATCATAGGAGAAACAACCATAATAGGTGATAACTGCACCATATATCAGAATGTTACCCTTGGTGGAACAGGTAAGGACAAGGGCAAACGTCATCCCACAATCGGTTCAAACGTAATGATAGGAAGCGGTGCCAAAGTCCTGGGACCTTTCACCGTTGGAGACAATTCAAAAATTGCCGCAAATGCGGTTGTACTTTCAGAAGTTCCGCCAAACAGTACTTGTGTAGGTGTTCCGGCAAGAGTTGTCAGAATCAACAATAAAAAAGTCGGCGAAGAACTTGATCAGATTCACATTCCCGACCCTGTCAGTCAGGAACTTTGCAGAATGCAGATAAAGATTGAAGAATTAACAAAAAAGATAGAAAAACTGGAGGATAAGAAACAATGAAACTTTTCAACAGTATGTCAGGAAAAAAAGAAGAATTTGTTCCCATTGAAGAGGGCAAAGTAAAAATGTATTCCTGCGGACCTACCGTATATAACTATTTCCACATAGGAAACGCACGTCCCTTCATAATTTTTGACACTTTAAGAAGATACTTTGAATACAGAGGTTATGAGGTGAGTTTTGTTCAGAATTTCACAGATATTGACGATAAAATGATAAAACGTGCCAATGAAGAAAATATAACAGTAAGAGAACTTGCTGACAGATTCATTGACGAATATTTTAAAGATGCAAAAGGTCTTGGCATAAAAGAGGCAACAGTTCATCCCAGAGCAACAGAAAATATTGATTCCATAATTGAAATCATAAAAAATCTTGAAGAAAAAGGCTACGCATATAACGTTGACGGCGATGTATATTTCAGCGTTAAAAAGTTTAAAGATTACGGAAAACTTTCTCATCAGCCTTTGGAAAATCTTGAACTTGGTGCAAGAATTGAAGTGGGAGACAAGAAAAGAGATCCAATGGACTTTGCAGTATGGAAGGCAAAAAAAGAGGGCGAACCTGCATGGGAGAGTCCCTGGGGTGAGGGAAGACCCGGATGGCATATTGAGTGTAGTGCTATGGCAACAAGGTTTTTGGGTGAGACCATAGATATTCACTCAGGCGGAAAAGATCTTATTTTCCCGCACCACGAAAACGAGATTGCACAGAGTGAATGTGCTCACGGTAAGACGTTTGCAAACTACTGGCTTCACAACGGATATATTAATGTCAACAATCAGAAGATGAGCAAATCTCTCGGCAATTTCTTCACAGTAAGAGATGTTGTAAAAGAATTTGAATATATAGTAATCAGATTCTTCATGCTTTCTGCTCACTACCGCAATCCCATAAACTTCAGTCATGATCTTTTGATGCAGGCAAAATCCGGACTCGAAAGAATCAATACGTGTATAGACAATCTTGTTTTTCTTTCAGAATCTGCACAAGGTGAAACATCTTGCGATGAAAACATACAGGCTCTTGATGGATTCAAAGATAATTTCATAACTGCTATGGATGATGACATCAATACTGCAGATGCCATTTCAGTTATTTTTGATATTGTTAAGTATGCAAACACTAATTTTAATGAAAATACATCAAAGACAACCTTGGAATATACAATCTCACTTTTAAAAGAACTTATGAATGTTCTGGGAATTTTAAAAGAAGATTCAAATGATTTTCTTGATTCTGATATTGAAGCACTCATAGAAGAAAGAAACAACGCAAGAAAGAACAAAGATTTTAAACGTGCGGACGAAATCCGTGATATGCTTAAAGACGCCGGAATCATTCTCGAGGATACCAGAGGCGGAGTAAAATGGAAAAGAGCGTAATATGACAGAATTTGATATTTTGATAAATGCAGATCAGGTTTCCCCCTTATCTCTTGCATATATAGGAGATGCAGTGTATGAACTCTACATTCGTTCATACATTATGCATTCTGTTAATATGCCTGTTGCAAAACTTCATAAAGCGGCAACAAAGTTTGTTAGTGCAAAGTCACAGTCTAAGATTTATCATATGATAAAAGACAGCCTCACCGAGGAAGAAAATACAGTTTTCAAACGTGGCAGGAATGCACATTCATATACAAGTGCCAAAAATGCAGACATTGTTCAATATCGCATTGCAACAGGTCTTGAGGCACTAATTGGTTATCTCTATATAAAAAAAGACACAGAGCGTCTTGAACAAATAATTTCCATGTGCATACGCTGTGCAGAATCCGAAGAATAAAAATTTGTAAAGGAACAAAGTATATTTCAGAGGTGACAATATGGAACTTTTGAAAAAATACTCTGCAATAATCTTTGGATGTATTACATCTGGAGCAGGAATAGGACTTTTTCTTTCACCCGGAAAAATTGCCGCAGGCGGGGCGTCGGGAATTGGGATTTTGTTATATAATCTTTTTTCGTTTCCTGTTTCACTTACAGTCATAATAATTAATGCTTTGCTTGTTATAATAGGCTACAGATATCTTGAAAAATCTGTTATTGTAAAAACAGTAGTATCAACTTTGTTTCTGTCAGTATTTATTGAAATATTTTCAAAGGTATCACTTGGATTTAGTGATCCGATAATATCTTGTGCATATGGGGGAACATTGGTAGGACTTGGTTCAGGCATTGTTATAAATTCAGGATCGTCAACCGGTGGAAGTGATTTCGGTGCAGTAATTTTGCATAGATTCATACCTTTTGTGTCAGTGCCAAGGTTAATGCTTTTTATTGACCTTGCAATAGCAATGGTATCCGGCGGAGCGTTTTCTGATATTTCCCTGATGTTATATGCAGTTGCGGCACTTTTCATTGCATCTAAATCAGCAGAATTTGTTATTGAAGGTGTTAATTTTTCAAAACTGATATTCATAATCAGCGATAAAAACGACGAAATAGCAAATTATATAATTAATAAAATCAACAGAGGAGTCACGTCATTTGAAGCAAAAGGTGAGTTTTCGGGAATGGGAAAGAAAGTTCTTATGTGCGCCCTTTCGCCCATTCAGTTTCCAAAACTTAAATCATATATTCACTCAAAAGACAAAAATGCATTTATAATTCTTTCCGATGCGAGAAATGTGTTCGGCGAGGGTTTTAATATGGAATAGAAAAACAGGGAGGAATAGGGTTATGTTAACCAATACACAACTTGAACTTACAGCTTACAAAATCAGAAGACACGCCATTGATGGTGTGTATAGTGCTGCTTCGGGACATCCGGGCGGTTCACTCTCAATATCGGACATATTGTCTGTGTTGTATTTCGACGAAATGAATGTTGATCCTAAAGATCCTCAAAATCCTTCAAGAGACAGATTTGTCCTTTCAAAAGGTCACTGTGCTCCTGCACTCTACGGTGCACTTGCAGAAAAAGGATTTATTCCAAAAGAGGACATTAAAACTTTGAGGAAATCAGACAGTTACCTTCAGGGACATCCTGACATGAAATCAATTCCCGGCGTTGATATGTCAACCGGTTCTCTTGGTCAGGGCATATGTGCTGCAAACGGAATGGCACTGGCTGCAAAACTTGATAATAAAGACTATAGAGTATACACAATTTTAGGAGACGGCGAACTTGAAGAAGGACAAGTATGGGAAGCTGCAATGTTTGCATCCCACTATAAACTTGATAATCTCACTGCATTTGTAGACTTTAACGGACTTCAGATTGACGGAGACATAACAGAGGTTATGAATCCTACTCCCATTGATAAAAAATTTGAGGCATTTGGCTGGAATGTTCTTGTTATTGATGCTCATAACTTTGACGAAATAAAAAATGCCATAAAGACAGCAAAAGAAACAAAAGGCAAACCCACAGTTATAGTTGCAAAAAGCATAAAAGGAAAAGGTGTTTCCTATATGGAAAATAATGCCGCATGGCACGGAAATGCTCCTAAAGAAGCAGATTACATAATTGCAATTAATGAAATTGATGCAAAAATAAAAGAACTGGAGGCAAAAGTAAATGGCTGATGTAAAGAAAATCGCAACCAGAGAATCATATGGTAATGCTCTTGCAGAACTTGGTGAAAAATATGATATCATAGTGCTTGATGCCGACCTTTCAAAATCCACCAAAACAGAGGTTTTCAAAAAGAAATTTCCGGAAAGATTCATAAATATGGGAATTGCGGAAGCAAATATGATGAGTACTGCGGCAGGTCTTGCGTCATGTGGAAAAACCGTATTTGCAAGTTCATTTGCAATGTTTGCCGCAGGAAGAGCATTTGAACAGATAAGAAACTCTATTTGTTATCCCTGCCTCAATGTAAAAATCGGCGCAACTCATGCCGGTATCTCTGTTGGTGAAGACGGTGCAACTCACCAGTGCCTTGAAGATATATCTCTTATGAGAACTCTTCCTAATATGGTTGTTATTAACCCTGCAGATGACACGGAAGCGAAAGCGGCAGTTGAGGCTGCAGTAAAACACAACGGACCTGTATATCTGAGATTTGGAAGGCTCAGCGTGCCTGTAATTTTTGACGATTCCTACAAATTTGAAATCGGAAAAGGTGTTATGCTTAAAGAAGGAACAGACGTAACACTTGTTGCAACAGGACTTTTGGTTGAAACTGCACTCAAAGCATCTGAAATTCTTGCAAGCGAAGGAATAAGTGCAAGGGTAATTAACATTGCAACCATAAAACCCATAGACAGAGAAATAATTGCAAAGGCAGCAATGGAAACCGGCGCTCTCGTGTCATGTGAAGAACACAATATTATAGGTGGTCTTGGAAGTGCTGTTGCTGAAGTCCTTTGTGAAACTCATCCCGCATCTCTTATGAGAATCGGAACACAAGATGTATTTGGTAAATCAGGTAAACCTGATAAATTATTTGAGGATTATGGTCTCACTGCAGAAGCGATTGTTGAATCTGCAAAAAAAGCAATATCTTTAAAAAAATAAATTTAATACATAGTATGGAATTGGAGTGAGACAAGTGCCTGACAATACATGGAAAAACAGTAAGGGAAAAAAGAAGTTTTTTATCTTGTTTTCAATATTCGCTGTGATTTGTCTTGCTCTTTTCCTGACATACTTTATCGGGATACGCTTTATGCGGATTGCATCATCCGGGGTTGAGTTCAGAGATTTCATTCAAAGTTACGGATTTTTTGGAATATTTGTGGCGATAGGGATTCAGTTTCTTCAGGTGTTTATTGCCCTTATTCCCGGAGAAGTAATAGAAATAGGAATCGGGTTTGCCTACGGATGGATTGGTGGTACAATTCTTTCTCTCGTTGGAGTCGGAATGGCATCATTTGTTATTTTTGCACTAACCAAAAGATTCGGAGTCAGACTTGTGGAGATTTTTGTCTCTCCGGGCAAAATTAATGAATTGAGATTTATAAACAGTGAAGAAAAATTAAGAAGATTTACATTCATTGTATATCTTCTGCCCGGAACACCAAAAGACCTTTTAACTTACTTTCTTGGTCTCACGAAAATGAATATAAAAGATTTTTTAACCATAACACTTTTTGCACGAATACCGTCTGTGATTTCGTCCGTAGTGGGCGGTAATCTCATAGGGGAAAGGCAATATTTTAAAGCAATTGTTCTTTTTCTAATAACAGCGTTGGTCAGTCTTGCAGGTTTAAAAGTTTATGGTATACTTATGGAAAAGTTGAAAAAAAGATCGCAAAACAGAAAAGAATTTATTAAAAATATAATCAATAGAAGAAATAAAGACAGAATCTAACAAAGGAAAGGAGGCAGTATATATGACAAATAGACATGTACCTCTTGTAGTTATTAAAAGACTTCCAAGATATCATCGTTATCTCGGAGAACTTCTTGACAATAAAATATATAGGGTTTCATCAACTGAACTAAGTGAAAAAATGGGTGTTACTGCTTCTCAGATACGTCAGGACCTTAACTATTTTGGTGGTTTTGGTCAGCAGGGGTATGGATATAATGTTCAGATGCTTTATGATGCCATAACTACACTTTTAGGACTTAATAAAGGATATAAAACGGTTATAATTGGTGCAGGTAATCTTGGCAGAGCACTTGCAAACTATGCCGGATTTCCTAAAAGGGGATTTAATCTTATAGGTATTTTTGACACAAATCCTGCTTTGATAGGGAAGGAAATTTCAGGTCAGATAATAAAACATTATGACGATGCAAAGGACTTCATAGAGGCAGAAAAACCCGACATTGCCATTCTTGCTGTTCCGAAGGTGGCAGTTAACAAAGTTGCCGAAGATATGGTATCATATGGCATAAAGGCTCTCTGGAATTTTGCTCATGTAGATCTCGTTCTTCCCGGAGATGTAATAGTTGAAAATGTACACCTCAGTGATTCTTTGATGACGCTTTCATATCGTATGTCAGAGTTTGGTGAAAGAAAATGAGAACAGTCGGTTTTTCAGGAAAAAGTGGATCAGGAAAAAGTTTCAAAGCACTTTCTGTTGCATCTGACAATGATGTAAAATTAATAGTTGATGACGGACTTCTGATATGTGAAGGAAAAGTTCTTGCAGGAAAATCGGCAAAAAAAGAAAAGAACAAATATGCATCTGTTCTGAGAGCAATATTCAATGATGATGAACACGCCAATCAGGTTAAAAAGGCAATAAAAAAATCCGGTGAAGATTCAATACTGATTCTCGGAACGAGCGAAAAAATGGTTAATCTTATAGCGGAAAAACTTGGAGTTTCACCTGTAGATAAACACATTCACATTGAAGACGTGGCAACAACTCAGGAAATAAAAATTGCAAATGATATGAGGATAAGATACGGAAAACATGTTATACCTGTTCCTACCCTTGAAATCAAAAGAACGTTTTCGGGATATCTTCTCGATCCGATAACTTCAATAAAAAAACTTGCAGACGGACTTTTTGATAAGAATTCATCAGAACGCACAATCATAAGACCGACATACGGATATATGGGTGATTTTGAAATAACAGAAAAAGTACTTTGCCAGATTGCTCAGTATGAAGCATCAATTGTTGACGGGGTTGCATCTGTGGATAAGGTCGTATATTATCAGAACAATTTCAAAAATGAATTCAGGATTGATGTGACTCTCAAATATGGATATAACTTTAAAAATGTATGCTCATCCATTCAAACCCGAATTGCAGAATCGATTGACCATATGGCAGCCATATATATTGATTCGGTTGATGTGTGTGTTGTAAAGGTAAAAGTATGAAGATGTAAAGATGTATGATAAGAACATATGAACTTGTCATACATCTTTTTTTGATGAAAACATATTGGTTTTGGTTGGCGGTGTTAAACCTTATTTTGATTATTTTAATTTGAAAATGTTTCAAAAAAATCGACTTTTATCTTTCAAATTCAGAAAATTTGACGAAATTTTGAAATTTTAGCCTTTGAAACTTGCAAAAGTGTTGACTCAGTAACCTGTTGGTGCTATAATGAATATTATATTTTTTGTATGGCAGATTTTCTAATTTATCTATTTCAGAAGATGCAGCTGTTTATGTTTCAACTGCACCATAGCCTGTCGGAATCATTCCCGTGGGTTAAAGTTGCAAATTCTGTTGTACCATTCCTAATTTCTGAGGAGGATAAAAAATGAGTATTAAAAATGCATATCTTGCAAAAGTAATGGATGATGTTGTAAAACGTCATCCGGGAGAAAAGGAATTTCATCAGGCAGTAAAAGAAGTTCTCGAATCTCTTGATCCCGTAATCGTAAGACATCCTGAATTTGAAGAAACAGGTCTCATTGACAGAATTGTAGAGCCTGAACGTCTTATCTGTTTCAGAGTATCATGGATTGATGATCAGGGCAAAGTTCAGGTTAACAGAGGTTTCAGAGTTCAGTTTAACTCTTGTATCGGACCATATAAGGGCGGTCTTCGTTTCCATCCTTCAGTTTATTCCGGTATCATAAAATTCCTTGGATTTGAACAGACATTCAAAAACAGTCTCACAGGTCTCCCCATTGGCGGAGGTAAAGGTGGTGCAGACTTTGACCCAAGAGGAAAGAGTGATGCAGAGATTATGAGATTCTGTCAGGCATTTATGACAGAACTTTACAGATTTATCGGTCCCGACGTTGACGTGCCTGCAGGAGATATAGGCTGCGGAACAAAAGAAATCGGATATCTTTTCGGTCAGTACAAAAGAATCAAAGCCTGCTGGAACAGCGGAGTTCTCACAGGTAAAGGTTATGAATATGGCGGATCTCATATCAGACCTGAGGCAACAGGATTTGGCGCTACATACTATACATGTGAAGTTCTTGGACATTTTGGTGAAGAACTTAAAGGAAAGACAGTTGCAGTGTCAGGTTTCGGTAATGTTGCATGGGGTGTTGCAAAAAAAGTTGCAGAACTTGGCGGTAAGGTTGTAACTCTTTCAGGTCCTGATGGTTACATCTATGATCCTGACGGTGTAACAACAAGTGAAAAGATTGAATATATGCTGGAGATGAGAGCATCAGGACGTGACCGTGTTCAGGATTATGCTGATAAATTCGGTTGTGAATTCCATCCCGGTGAAAAACCCTGGGGCGTAAAGGTAGACATTTGTATGCCTTGTGCAACTCAGAATGAGATAGACGTTAAAGAGGCAACAAAAATTATTGATAATGGTACAAAATACTACATTGAAGTTGCAAATATGCCCACAACTGCAGAAGCATCAGCAATTCTTAAAGAAAAAGGTGTTATTATTGCTCCTTCAAAAGCAGTTAACGCCGGAGGTGTTGCAGTATCTGCTCTTGAAATGGCTCAGAACTCAATGAGATATAGTTGGACTGCAGAAGAAGTTGATGAAAAACTTAAGGGCATCATGGTAAACATTCATAATGTCTCAATGGCAGCAGCAGAAGAATACGGTCTTGGATATGACCTTGTGGCAGGTGCTAACATTGCAGGATTTATGAAAGTTGCAAAGGCTATGCTTGCACACGGTATTATCTGATTATATTATGTAAAAGCAAATAATAAATGGTCTGTAAAATCTGATTGTGGATTTTACAGACCATTTTTGTGTACACTATAATAGTTCGCTTATAAGTATGAAACCGATAATAATTGGCATTAAAGGATCTTCACCGTCACCGTTTAATAAAAGGAAAATTAGCACACCGATAAGAAGCAAATCGTCTGCCTCAAGACCTGCAAGGAGAGATTTGTTTTTTTGCCCATATGCAGCTATTTCTGAGGATTCATTCTTTGAAACGTTATTTGTTTCGTGATTGTCAGCATATGTATCACCCCTCGCATGGGGGACAAAAACTTCGCCTGAATCATTTTCAGGGTTTACTCTGGCGTAACCGTCATAATATCTCCGATACAAAATAACACATCCTTATAAGTCTTTGAAAACAGATGAAAGTTTGGTTAGTTTCAGCATTTTTATTGCTTTATCAATGTTGTCTGCTCTTGACTGTCTCATATACGGCTTTAGGGCAGACAGAAGATTAATTCTGTTGTCACCGGCGTAGTTAAGAGATGACACAGCATTTTTGACAGTTGTCTCAAAATTATCATCAAGTCCGGTTTCTGATTTGCTTTCAGATTGCGAATTGGAGTTTAAAAGAGACGACACCATATCCATAGCACCGGGATTTGACATAATCTGCTTTAATTTTTCAACTAAATCATCAGACATTATAACCTCTCCTCACTTTAAAAATTTGTTTACTTTTTTCAGTATTGAAGGATTATTTTTCAAAAGTTCAAGGAGTTCTCTGTCAGACATTGCACCGAGTTTGTCAGCAAAAACGCCGAGTCCCATAGAACGCATTTTCGCCATTGCTTTTGATTTGTCTGTGTTTTTGATAATTCTTTCTATATCTTCGTCACCAAGCGAAGATACTTTTGATGTATCATTATTCATATTTTTTAAAAGTTCTCTGATGATATCATCCGAGTTTTTCATCCATGCATCATCCTTTCTCATAGAATTATATGCGTGCTTCAGAAAAAATGTGCATAATAAGACACTTAATGAAATGCTTAAAAATAAGGAACTTGACAGAAGAACAGCGCTTGCTATTAATAACCTTGGAAAAAGAATAGGTAAAACAGTTGTGTTTGTTGAGGTATAATAAATAAAGCAAATGATTTTGCATAAAATTTAAAATTTGTGTATATATACAGATGCGATTATATTTATTTATCAAATAAATACGTAATTTTGTACAATTTACATATTGAAAACATATAATACTTGATGTATAATTATACATCATATGTATGTAACGAAAATATAAGAACCATATAACCTTAATAATTGAAAGGGGACAAATTAATCATGAAACATCTCATTAGTTTAAATGACTGCTCAACAGAAGAGATACATAATCTTTTGAATCTTGCAATTAAATTAAAAAAAGAAAATTATGCAGGTATAAAACATCACATTCTCAAAGGAAAATCCCTGGGAATGATTTTTACAAAATCTTCAACCCGTACAAGAGTATCCTTTGAAGTCGGAATGTATCAACTTGGCGGTCAGTCGCTTTTCTTGTCCAGCAATGATATTCAACTTGGCAGAGGCGAAACAATATATGACACTGCAAACGTGCTTTCACGTTATCTTGACGGAATAATGATAAGAACATTTGACCATCAGGATGTACTTGATCTTGCGAAATACGGTCAGATAAGCATAATCAACGGTCTTACCGATCTTTTGCACCCCTGTCAGATTCTTGCTGACCTTCAGACCATATATGAACACAAAGGAAAACTTGAAGGACTTAAACTATGCTATGTTGGTGACGGAAACAACATTTCAAACTCACTTCTTCATGGATGTACAAAAGTGGGAATGAACATAAGCATTGCATCACCAAAAGGCTATGAGTGTGATGAAGAGTGCATTGAAAATGCTAAAAATACTGCAAAAAAGACATCTTGCTCCGTTGTTTTAACAGATGATCCTAAGGAAGCCATAAAGAACGCAGATATAGTTGTTACAGACACCTGGGTGAGTATGGGACAGGAAAGCGAAAAGCAGGAGAGAATTAAGATTTTTGGTTCATACACGGTAGATGACAAACTCTTTGCAATGGCAAAAGATGATGCGATATTTATGCATTGTCTTCCTGCATACAGAGGATATGAGGTGACAGACTCTGTTATAGATGGACCCAGAAGTGTCATCTTTGATGAAGCAGAAAACAGACTTCATGCTCAAAAGGCAGTAATGGCAACAGTAATGGCAGATTGATTTTTAAAAAGAAAAAATAACCGTCTTTGCAAAAATTACAATCACAAATTGTGACTATCTTTTCTAAAAAAAGAGATAATAAACAAAGGTGATGTGTAGTGGAAACTTTTGTTTTCAACAGAAGAAAAATTGCAAAGACGGTTATTGTTATTTTTTTCATTTTACTTTCTCTGATGTGTGTTGTGTATGCATTTTTTAGCATAGTAAATCTTGTAAAAATAAAAAATGCATTTGAACTTACATTTTCACAAATGGCAGACGAGTGGTCAGAAGGATTATCTTGTCTTTCACTTCCCGATATTGAAAAAGGGAATTCTTATTTGCTTGATATTCAATCAGTTTCTGACAAAACAAATAAACTTGTTGCCACATATACTCCCGGGGAAAATGGCGGAATCGGCAATTTGAGTTTTGTCAATTCATCAGGTGACAAAGCAAATCTGTATGACATAATCGGACTTGTGGCAGGTTTAAAAGAAGAAGAGAGCATTACAACATCTGCCATTATGAAAATGAATGATATACCTAGTTATAAAACTTTGGAATGTTTTTCATCAGCAACACAAAATTCGTCAAATTCTTTTTTACAAAATATTTCATGTGTTTTTGGTGATGATTTATCTATGCCTGAAATCAACAGGAAAAAACTTGGTTATAACGCAGTTCTTTTTCTTGCAAAATCAGATTTTAAACCCGGAAAAACAATCTATGTATCCAATAAGTCTCAAATTGTAAAAGCAAGAAAGTATTCCGTTGAATTAAAAAAAGAACATCTGAAAGATTTTATTGAAAAAGTGACTTCTGATAACAGTGTGGAAAATACGCAGTTGGTTCAATATATAAAAAAATCCTTTTTGGATTTAATAAATGACTGCCAAAGCGGAGAATTTATAATAAGCGCAGTTTTGCACGGCGGTAAGGTGTTGTCAGTTGAATGTGAAACCCCAAAAATTGATGGCGATTCATATCTTTTTTATGTTGAAAAAGGAGATGGTGACGGAAAAATACAGTTTAACCTGAAAAATGTTTCAAAAGACAAAGATTTAATGCAACTGACTGCAAAATGTGACGGAAAAAAAGTTGACATTTCATATGTTAACACCTATCCGAAAGTCACACTAAATGCCAAGTCAGAAGACGATAAAATGAAATTGAATTTTTCCGGAAGAGGCAGATTGTCTTTGAATCTTATTGCGCAAAAGACAGATTGTTCGTATAATATGAAGTTTTACAAGGATAAACTTTTTATGTATCAGCCATTTTTGGATGTTCGTATTACAAAAATCAATTAATTAATCTGTGAAAATATCGATTTAATGATGCTCTTATTTGTATATATTTATGTTTGACATAATATGACATCTGTTGTAAAATATTGAAAGATAGTTTTGATGGAGATTGTGAAAATCAAAGTTTTTCGCATCTCCTTTTTGTATGAACCAAGGAGGAAAATATGCAACAGAATGAAAAATCCCGTATGCTTGGCACAATGAAAATGTCAAGACTTGTTCCTACAGTTGCCGTACCCATAATGATAAGTTTGTTGGTGCAGGCACTTTATAATATTGTCGACAGTATTTTTGTCGCAAAATATAGCCAGGATGCATTGACAGCAGTATCTTTGGCATATCCCATACAAATGCTTATGATTGCCGTTTCCACAGGACTTGGCACAGGTATCAATGCCGTGACATCAAGGTTTCTTGGCAAAAAGAATTCAGAAGATGCAGTAAAGGCTGCAGGCAACGGTCTCACCCTTATGCTTTCCGGATTTGTAATTTTTCTGATTTTCGGTCTGTTCTTTTCAGATGATGCCTTCAGGCTTCTCACAAAAGATGAAACTTTAAGAGACCTTGGTGTGGTATATCTTTCGACTGTATGCACTTTTAGTTTCGGACTATTTTGTGCAATTCTTTTTGAACGCCTTATGCAATCAACAGGTAACACAATCCTTTCCATGGTGACACAAATTACCGGTGCTGTTGTAAATATCATACTCGATCCCATAATGATTTTTGGAATGTTTGGATTCCCCGAAATGGGTATCAGAGGAGCGGCAGTTGCAACTGTTATCGGTCAGGTTTCAAGCATGGCTTTGGGATTTTTTATAAATCAGACTAAAAACAAAGAACTCAAACTCAACATCAGAAGTCTTATTCTTAAAAAAGGAATTGTAAGGGAGATTTTAAGAGTTGGAATTCCAAGTATGATAATGCAGTCAATTTCTTCTGTTATGAATGTGACATTCAATGCAATCTTGATTGTATACGGAAAGGCGGCTGTAAATATCCTTGGAATTTATTTCAAATTACAGTCATTTGTATTTATGCCGATTTTTGGCCTTAGTAACGGTCTTGTACCAATCATAGGCTATAACTACGGTGCAAGGAATAAAGAGAGGATATATTCGGCAATAAAAACGGCTCTTGTATGGGCAATGTCGGTTATGGTTGTGGGAATGACAATATTTTTGATTTTCCCAAAAGCACTACTTTCTCTTTTTGAATCGGGAACAGTCAGCGAGATCACAACAGTCGGCTCAATTGCCCTTAGAACCATATGTATTCATTTTCCGCTTGCTGCAATAGGAATAACATTAAGCACAACTTTTCAGGCAATCGGAAAAGGATTGTACAGCATGATTATGAGCATTTGCAGACAGCTTCTTGTACTGATTCCCGCTGCGTGGATTCTTTCGAAAATTGGAGGACTTAATGTTATCTGGTGGAGTTTTGTTATTGCAGAAGGCGTGTGCCTTGTGATATGCCTGTTTATGTACAATAATGTAAACCGAAGAATTTTTAAACATTTATAAAAACAAAATTGGACTGTAAATTAATTCAGCAAATTAATTTACAGTCCAATGCTTTATATACTAAAAAATTTTTTCATTATTTCAGTTTCTTCGTTCCCTGTCTCACTCGAAAAAAACTCAACTGTACCATGATTCTCTGATTTGTTAAGTATCCCAACTTCTTCAAGTCTTCTTAAGGTTTCTTTCGCTGTTCCAAAAGAACCGTCATAAATTTTAACATCATAATCAAAACTTTCTCTGATTTCATTCTCAATGTGCGGATAATGAGTGCATCCAAGAACTATTGCCGATATCTTTTCGCTTTCATATGGCTTAAAAAGATTTTTGAGATAGGTTTTGATTTCGTCTTTATCTATGCAGCCTTTCTCAATTATTTCTGCAAGACCGGGACAGGGCAGGGGAGTTATCTTTGCATTGTTTCCATATTTTGCATTTAATGAAGCAAATTTATCTTTTTTTAAGGTGACAGGAGTCGCCATAATCAGTATATTTCCGTCGGGATGATTGGACGCTGCAGGTTTTAGAGCAGGCTCAATTCCAACAATCGGTATGTCATATTTTTTTCTGAGATAATCTGCCGAAACACTTGTTGCGGTATTGCAGGCAATTACGATTGCCTTTACTCCTTTTGATACGAGAAACTCAAGACATTTTTCGGAAAGTTCTATTATTTCCTCATCGGTCTTGTCTCCATAAGGAGCATTTTTTGTATCACCGAAATATATATAATTTTCACTTGGCATAAGTCTTGAAAGTTCTTTTAAAACACTTATTCCTCCAAGACCCGAATCAAACACCCCTATGGGACATTGATCTATGTTCATCTATATTCCTCTTTTCATTTCTGAATAAGTTATTTATCACCCAATTGAGAAATTTATATACTCATCAGAGAATCGCAATTGCGTGATGACATTCAAACTGTCCGCCTTTTTCGAGTTTGTGAATACCTGGCTTTGCGCTGATATCGGGAATCTGTTCTCCTTTGTAGGGTGCACCGCACCAGGGTTCGATACACACAAACTGAGAATTCTCAACAGACCATACATACAGATTATCAAAGTCTGCAAATTCAACCTTGATTTCTTTTCCCGTTTCTTTGTTTAACAGAGTAACATAGTCGCTTTGAGGACTATCAAAAGAAATTGTTACCGAGTCTTTGAAAAGCTGCGGATGAAGCATCATAACGCTATGGCCGTTTTCTATTTTCATAAATTTTTCGGGAACTTCATCTGTTTCATAAACATAGTAATTATCTTTTTCTTCTTTTTCAAAGTGGATTTCATAGTTTTCAATGCCTTCAAGACACTCATATCCTTCGTGTGCACCGATTGAAAAATACATATCTCCATCTGAGTCATTTATAACTTCATAGGAAACATCAAGGGATTTTCCTAAAAGTTTGTATGTAATGATAAGTTCAAAGTCATAGGGGTACATTTCTTTTGTTTCTTCATCCGATACAAACGAGAATACAGCAAGATCCTCTGTACATTCCATAAGATTAAAATCTTTATTCATAACAAAACCGTGGGGTGTAATGGTGTATGTAACAGAGTTAATTGAGATTTCGTTATTAATAAGATTGCTGCAAACAGGAAAAAGAATCGGTGCCTGACGGTTCCAGAAAATCATATCTTTCTGATGAAGATATTCTTTGTCGTTTGCATCTTTTATACTTGTAATTTCTGCACCATATGACGAAATTGTCACAGTCAGAAACTCATTTTTCAAATTTACACTTATGCTGTCCATATTTTTTCTCCATTCAAAATACTAAACTACATCAATTATAATAAAAAAGATGCCGTATTGTCAATGAATATAAATAAAATTCATCAAAAAAGTTTATAGGACTTGTAAAAAGGAAAAATTTGTTGTATAATCATAGGGTATGTTAATCGTTTACGTTATTAAACAATAAATTATGCAGGAGGCAAAAAAATGAGCACATTTTTAGACACAATCAAAAACCGTGCAAAACAGGACAAAAAGAAAATCGTTCTTCCTGAATCTATGGACAGAAGAACATTTGAAGCGGCAGAAACAGTTCTCAAAGAGGACATTGCGGACATCATCATCATCGGTACTCCCGAAGAAGTTGCAAAAAATAGTGAGGGTCTTGATATTTCCAAAGCAACAATCATCAATCCTTTCACCTATGAAAAAACAGAGGAGTATCTCAACCTTTTTGTTGAACTGAGAAAATCCAAAGGTCTTACATATGAAGAAGCAAAAGCGCAGGCTCTTGGTGATTATATGTATTATGCTTGCCTTATGGTAAAAGCAGGAGATGCAGACGGTGTTGTTTCAGGTGCATGTCACTCAACAGCAAACACTCTCCGTCCAAGCCTTCAGATAATCAAAACAAAACCAGGTGTTAAACTTGTATCAGCGTTTTTCGTAATGGTAGTTCCCGATTGTGAATATGGTGCAAACGGAACATTCATTTTTGCAGATTCAGGTCTTGAGCAAAATCCCGATCCCGAAAAACTTGCTGCAATTGCATCATGCTCTGCAGAATCATTTGAACTTCTTGCCCAGAGCGAAGCAATCGTTGCAATGCTTTCACACTCAACAAAGGGTAGCGCAAAACACGCTGATGTTGACAAGGTTGTTGAAGCAACACGCATCTGCAAAGAAAACAATCCCGGTCTCAAAGTTGACGGTGAACTTCAACTTGATGCCGCAATTGTTCCCGATGTAGGTTCTTCAAAAGCACCCGATTCTGATGTTGCAGGAAAAGCAAATGTTCTTGTGTTCCCTGACCTTGATGCAGGAAACATCGGATATAAACTTGTTCAGAGACTTGCAAAAGCAGAAGCATACGGACCTATCACACAGGGTATTGCAATGCCGATCAATGACCTTTCAAGAGGATGTTCTGCTGAAGACATTGTTGGTGTTGTGGCAATCACTTGTGTACAGGCTCAGGCAAATAACTGATAATATTTTATAATTTGAAAAGGCGGTTGTAATTATGAATATTTTAGTAATCAATGCAGGAAGTTCTTCTCTCAAATATCAGTTCATTAAAATTGAAGAAGAAAAAGTTCTTGCAAAAGGTCTTTGTGAAAGAATCGGAATTGAAGGTTCAAAACTCACTCTCAAAGTTCCCGGCAAAGATGACTATGTTGTTGAAAAACATATGGACGATCATTCGGTTGCCATTTCAATGGTAATTGACGCTCTCACAGACAAAGAACACGGTGTAATTTCCGATATGAAAGAAATTGATGCAGTTGGACACAGAGTGGTACACGGCGGAGAAATTTTTGCTTGCTCTGTTGTTATTGATGATAAAGTTAAAGAGGCTCTTGAAGTTTGCTCTGAACTTGCTCCTCTTCATAACCCTGCAAACATCATCGGCATAGAGGCTTGCGAAAAGGCTATGCCCGGTGTTCCTCAGGTTGGCGTGTTCGACACAGCATTCCATCAGACAATGCCTCAAAAAGCATATATGTATGCACTTCCTTATGAACTCTATACAAAGCATAAAATAAGAAGATACGGTTTCCATGGAACAAGTCACAGATTCGTATCTGAAAGAGCGGCTCATATGCTTGGAAAACCCATCGAGGAACTTAAAATAATCACTTGTCACCTTGGCAACGGTTCATCAATTGCTGCAGTTGACTGTGGTAAATCTGTTGACACAAGTATGGGATTCACACCTCTTGCAGGTGTTCCGATGGGAACACGTTCAGGTGACATTGACCCCGCAATCGTGACATTCCTTATGGAAAAAGAAAATCTTAGTGCAAAACAGGTTAATGACCTTATGAATAAGGAATCAGGTGTGTTTGGAATTTCTGAACTCAGTTCAGATTTCAGAGACCTTGAAGGTTCAAAGGATACAAATGAAAAATCAGCCCTTGCTCTGGAAATGTTTGCATATGGCGTAACAAAATATATTGGTGCATATGCTGCTGCAATGGGCGGCGTTGATGCAATCGTATTCACAGCGGGCGTTGGTGAAAACACAGCACTTACAAGAGGTCAGATTGTTGAAAAACTCGGATTTATGGGTGTTAAAATCGATGCTGAAGCAAACAAATGCAGAGGAAAGGAAATGGATATTTCCGCACCTGATGCAACTGTTAAAACATTGGTTATTCCCACAAATGAAGAACTTATGATTGCAAAAGATACTGCAAGACTTGTTAAAGAAATGTAACCAAAAACGGAGTGTAAATATTAATGTTTACACTCCATTTTTATAATACATCGAAAGTTTATAAGTTGTTGCGTAAAACACAAACTTAAAATGATTTCAAATCTAAGGGGTTATATCAATGCCAAAATCATCAAATCAAAAACTAAAACTTTTGTATCTTCTTAAAATGTTTTTGGAAGAAACTGATGAAAACAACAGCCTTACAATGTCCGAAATAATACTCAAATTAAAGGAACTTGGCATAAATGCTGAACGAAAGAGTCTTTATGACGATTTTGAACAACTTAACGTCTTTGGACTCGACATTTGCAAAACATCCGAAAAGGTTCCAGGCTACTATAATCTTGCAACGCAGTTTGAACTTCCTGAACTGAAACTTTTAATAGATGCAGTACAGTCTTCAAAATTTGTGACAGAAAAAAAGAGTCTTGAACTTATTTCAAAAATTGAAAAACTCACAAGCCGTCACAATGCCGGAAAACTCAGACGTCAGGTGTATATTGCCAACAGAGTGAAAACCCGCAATGAAAAAGTTTTCTATAATGTTGATAAAATATATGACGCCATAGGTGAAAACAAAAGAATCAGTTTCAAATATTTCAACTACACCATAGAAAAAGAAAAACTATACAGAAAAGATGGGAGAGAATATGAGGAATCTCCCGTGACACTTATGTGGGATGATGAGAATTACTATCTTGTTGCATATAACAGCAAACATTCAAACTATGTTCACTATCGTGTTGACCGTATGGAAAATATTGAGATTCTTGCAGATGAAAGATGCATTCCGGATAAGTCTTTTGATACGGCGCATTATGCGAAGAAAGTTTTTTCAATGTTTTCAGGAGAAGAAACTCTTGTCACAATGCGTTTTGAAAATTCTCTAATAAACGTTGCCTTTGACCGATTCGGAATGGATGTAACACCCTTTAAAGACGGAGATAATCACTTCATAATAAAAACAGGAGTGTCGGTTAGTCAGCAGTTTTTCGGATGGATAGCATCCCTTGGCGCAAGAGCAGAAATAGTTTCTCCTAAAAATGTCAGAGAAGATTTTGTTTCAATGATGAATGATGTTTTAAAAATACATAAATAGAATTAATTTTAGCCAAGTCTTAACCGGAATTATGTTATAATACACTTGTGTGCAAATTATTTTTAAAGCGGAGGGCAGAATGAAAAAATCAAATGTCATTTTAAAAAACTCCCTGATAACATTTGGGATTCTTTGTGTGTGTTTTTCTTTTTCCTTGGTTTTGAAATACATATTTCATAACAGTGCATTAATTTCAGCAGTGTTTGTCTTGGGAGTATATCTGATATCAGTTGTGACTCAGGGATATGTTTACGGCATAACATCTGCGCTTATATGCGTGCTGGCAGTTAACTTTGCTTTTGATTTCCCCTTTTTCGCATTCAACTTTACGATAGCAGAGAATATAGTTTCAGCGATAATTCTGCTTGTGGTTACAATGATGACTTGCGGTCTTACTGCCAAAGTGAAACGACAAGAGGCAATAAAATCCGAAAGAGACAAGGAAAGAATGAGAGCAAATCTTTTGAGGGCTGTTTCCCATGACCTGAGAACACCTCTTACAACGATTTTCAGTTCAAGTTCTGCTCTTTTGGATAATTATGAGGGTTTTACTGATGAACAAAAAACCGAAATGATAAGAGGTATAAGTGAAGATTCCAAATGGTTGTACCGTATGGTGGAAAATCTGTTATCTGTAACAAAACTTGACGGCGATAATGTAAAAATCATTAAAGTTCCAACGGTTCTAGACGAACTAATTGATTCAGTCCTTGTCAAATTCTCAAAGAGATATCCCGGTAAGACAATAGATGTTTATATTCCTGATGATTTTGTCACAATTCCCATGGATGCACTTTTGATTGAACAGGTGCTTATAAATATTCTTGAAAATGCCGTACAGCATGCAAAAGGTATGACATACTTAAAACTCAGTGTGTTTATAACTTCAAACAAAGCGGTTTTTGAAATAGAAGATGATGGGTGCGGGATTCCCGATGCAAAACTCAAAGAGATTTTCAACGGTGTATACTCATCTTATTCCGAGATTTCTGACGGCAGAAAAAACAACGCAGGAATTGGTCTTTCGGTGTGCGCATCAATCATAAAAGCGCATGGTGGAAATATAAATGCATATAACAGAAAAAGCGGTGGATGTATATTCCGCTTCGCACTAAATCTGGAGGATAACTGAAATGAACAACAAATATAAAATCCTCATAATAGAAGACGAAGAAAACATAAATAATCTGTTGAAGAATCTTCTTGAAACAAACGGATATCAGGTTGTTTGTGCAAAATCATGCGCAGGTGGTAAAATGCTTTTTGCATCTCACAGACCGGACCTTGTTATACTTGATCTTGGATTACCTGATTATGATGGGACAACGTTTTTGAAAGATGTCAGAAAGGATTCTTTGACGCCTGTCATTGTGCTTTCGGCAAGGACAGATGAAAAGGATAAAGTCAACGCACTCGATATGGGAGCAAACGATTATGTAACAAAACCTTTTGGAAGCGCGGAATTTGTTGCAAGAGTAAGGTCGGCTCTCAGAATATCAAGGCGGAGCATAGATGAAGGAAAACTGCCCGGAGGCAAATTTAAATCCGGCGAACTTGAAATCGATTATGATGCAAGGAGAGTTTTTGTCGGCAAATCCGAGGTAACGCTCACCCAGACTGAATACAATATCATTGCATTCCTTTCTGAGCATTCCGGAAAGGTTATGACCTACACTTCGATTATTCGTGATATTTGGGGGTACAACGACCTGAACAGTACAAAAAAACTTCAGGTTAATATGGCTAACATACGAAAAAAACTTGGTGATAAGCCGGGGAAAAATAATTATATTGTAAATGAACTTGGTGTAGGCTATCGTATGTGTGACAAAGATGAATAGAATTGGCAGATTTTGATTTGATGATTGTATCATTGATTCAAAGTCTGCTTTTTTGTTTAATTACAATCTTAACCGCATCTTAACCAATTTGACAGTATAATAAATGATAGATTGAGGTGGTTTTGAATGTGTGTAAAATAATGCACATACCATTCCACTCAAGTATTAACATAAATATAACAATTAAGAAGAGGTGTACAGATGACAATTTTTGATGTTTTAACTTTGGTAGGCGGATTGTGTTTGTTTCTTTTTGGAATGAACGTGATGGGCGATGCTCTGGAGAGAAGAGCAGGAGGAAGTCTCAAAAAACTCCTTTCCAGACTTACGCAAAATAAACTTGCCGGATTTTTAACAGGACTGGGTGTTACCGCTGTAATTCAAAGTTCTTCAGCTACAACCGTTATGGTGGTTGGTTTTGTTAATTCAGGTATAATGACACTCAGACAATCAATCGGAGTGATAATGGGTGCAAATATCGGAACAACAGTAACAGCATGGATATTGAGTCTTGGAGGTATATCAGGTGATAATATATTTGTTCAACTTTTGAAACCAATGTCATTTACGCCTGTTCTTGCCCTTGTTGGGACAGTATTCTTAATGCTTTCTAAATCTAGCAAAAAAAAGGACACAGGAACGATACTTCTCGGGTTCGCTACATTGATGTTTGGAATGGATACCATGTCCTCTGCAGTATCAGGTCTTGCAGATGTACCTGCTTTCCAAAATCTGTTTATCATGTTCAAAAATCCGGTTTTGGGAGTTCTTGCAGGAGCAATTCTTACTGCTATCATTCAGTCCAGTTCGGCATCTGTAGGAATACTTCAGGCTCTATCAGTTACCGGTCAGGTTTCTTATGGTGCGGCAGTTCCGATTATTATGGGACAAAACATAGGAACATGTGTAACAGCGCTTTTATCTTCTTTTGGTACAAACAAAAATGCAAAACGCGCCGCTATTGTACACTTGTCATTCAATGTAATCGGCACAATAATCTTGCTTTCTGTGTTCAGTATAATATCAGTTCTTTTAAAACCTGCACTTTTAGATGCATCCGCATCGTACCTTGGCATTGCAATTGCACATTCGCTTTTTAATATTGCATGCACCGTTTTGCTTCTCCCCATGTCTTCACTTCTTGAAAAACTTGCGATTAAACTTGTACCTGAAACAAATAAAACGGAAGAAAATATTGAACTTGACGAAAGACTTCTTATAACCCCTCCTGTTGCATTGGAGCGTTGCAATGATCTTGTACATGAAATGGCAGAGTTTTCCGTGGTTGCTTTAAAGAATGGATTAAATATGCTCAATAAATATGATGCAACTGTTGCTCAGGAGATTCGCAGTGCCGAAGAAAAAGCCGACCACTATGAAGATATTTTAGGAACATATCTTGTAAAACTCAGTCGTTACAAAGTGAGCGACAATGACAGTTCAGAAGTTTCAAAACTTCTGAAAGTAATTGGTGATTTTGAAAGAATATCAGACCACAGCATCAATATCCTGGAATCGGCAGAAGAATTAAAAGAAAAAGATATGGAGTTCACACCTGACGCATTAGGGGAACTTGGTGTTCTTTGCAGTGCAGTATCTGAAATTCTTACACTTTCGTATATGGCATTTATTAATAATGACATAAAATGCGCCCGAGATGTTGAACCACTCGAACAGGTAATTGATGGATTAAAAATAAAACTCAGAGACGGGCACATAAAGCGACTGAAAAACGGAACCTGTTCAATAGAAGCCGGATTTGTATGGGCTGATCTTATTACAAATCTTGAAAGAACGGCAGACCACTGCTCAAATATTGCCGCCTGTGTTATTGATGCATCAGAAAATAATATGAATGTTCATCAGTCATTGAGAGATATGAAAACAAACGATGCATATTTTACATCGAAATTCTCTTATTATGCAGAAAAATATAATATAGATAGTTTATAATAAGAAAAGGAGTTTTTTAAAATGGATTTTATCCTGCAACTTGTTTTACTTTGTATAGGTTTTGTAATGCTTGTTAAAGGTGCTGATTGGTTTGTTGACGGTTCATCAGGGATTGCGACAAAATTTAAAATACCGCAACTTGTAATTGGTCTTACAATTGTTGCTATGGGTACAAGTGCACCGGAAGCTGCTGTCAGCATAACTGCTGCCCTAAAAGGGAATGCGGATATTACAATTGGAAATATCGTCGGCAGCAACATCTTGAATATTCTCATAATCCTTGGTATTTCATCTGTAATAACAGCCCTCAAGGTTGCAAAATCCACAATAAAAGTTGAAATTCCTTTCATGATAGCGATAACCTTAATTCTTTTGTGGATGGGATATGACGGTGAAATTGACCTTCTTGAAGGAATATTACTTTTAATATTGTTCCTTATCTATCTTGCATATCTTTTTGTTTTAGCAAAAAAAGACAGAGAAAATGAAGAAGAAATAAAAGAAATATCTGTTACAAAAGCACTTTTATGGACTGTTATAGGACTATTTCTCATTGTTTACGGCAGTAATGTGACTGTTGATGCAGCAACAAGAATTGCAAAAGTTTTAGGTCTCAGCGAAAGATTTATAGGTCTTACTATTGTTGCACTGGGAACATCTCTTCCGGAACTTTTCACATCCGTATCAGCAGCAAGAAAGGGCAATGCAGATATTGCCATCGGTAATATTGTAGGAAGTAACATTTTTAATATTCTCTTTGTTATTGGTGTATCAGCATCAATCATTCCTGTTCCTTTTGCAAATGGATTTAGACTTGATACAATTGTAGCAGTTATTGCCGCGTTGATACTTCTGGTTTGCCCTTTAAAAGAGATGAAATTAAAAAGATGGGCGGGAGTGCTTATGCTTATTGCCTATGCAGTTTATTTTGTAATTATATGGTAAATGTGTTTATATTTGATTTTTAGTATATCACAGTAATTTTAAGAGCATATATTCTATGAATCTCGTGTTCATGGAATATATGCTCTTTTATATGAGTGTAATTTTACATATGCATTTGGTTGTTTATTATTGCTTGTCATTAATGTATTTGTTTGACTTTTATCGGTTCTGATGATAAAATATTAATATACTCTGTGTGGGAGGGTAAAGTATGGATCACATATCTATAATTCATTTTGCTGATATGCATCTGGGAAAAGTTATTTCGGCATTTGACAAAAGCAAAAACCGTATAAGAATGCAGGAAATGGTACAATCCTGTTTATCTGCTATGAATATGGCTGACGGATGCCACATAGCACTTTTATCAGGCGACATTTTTGATTTTCCTGATGTTTCCGAAAAAATATGTAAATCTGTTATTGATAAAATTTCTTCCATGCCCGATGTCAGGTTTTTCTATTCATGCGGTAATCATGATCCATACATAAGCAAATCCACAGACTTTCTTGTGCGTAACTGTCCTGACAATCTTCATATTTTTGGATATGAAGATGTAGAGTGTGTCACTATCGAAAACCTCAGAACAAAGGTATATGGTATTTCATTTGCTGACAGATATATGATGCAATCGCCATTAAATGATATTGGTGCGTGTGATCCGTCATATATTAACATTATGTGCATACATGGGGAGATTGCAGAAAAAAGCGTATATAACCCACTCGATATGGATTTGTTTGAGAAAAAGGGTTTTGATTATGTGGCGCTCGGTCATACACATAACTTTGACGGGATAAAGAGAGCGAACAAAATGTTATATGCATACCCCGGTTGTATTGAACCATCGGGGTTTGATGAGTGCGGACCAAAAGGATACATTAAAGGGAAAATAAAAAAAGGTGAGTCTGACCTTGGTTTTGTTGAATCAAACAAAAGACAGTATCACAGTATTGCTGTTGATATAACTCAGTTTTATGATTATTATGAAGTGATTGATAAAATCACAAAAACTGTTGATGCCGGTGACGATTTGTGGAGAATCAGTCTACAGGGCGAAAATCACCTTGGTTCACTCATTGATGTTGAACTCATAAAAAACAGAGTTAATGCTTTTTATATAGAAATACAAAATGACACTAAAATTCCATATAACATAAACCAAGAATCTGAAAGTTTCTCTCTTTTAGGTCTTTGTGCTAAGGAAACATTGAAACTTATTAATGATGAATCTGATGAAACAAAAATAAAGATATATGAAGATGCTTTCTCTATTCTTTACGGATTACTGAGTAAAGGGGGAGAAAAATGATAATAAAAAAAATCAGTATATCAGATTTCGGGAAATTATCTGATCTGAAGATTGAACCATCAAAGAATCTAAATATTATTTATGCACCAAATGAATCGGGTAAAACAACTCTTCTCTGTTTCATTAAATTTGTGTTCTACGGAACCAGACAGAAGAAAATCAGGAGTGATTTAACATTTAAAGAAAGGTATATGCCATGGAATGGTATGCCTATGAGCGGTAGTATAGAATTTGAACATTCAGGAAAAAACTATATCATATATAGAAGTGAAGGGGCAAAAAGCGGATCTAAAATTCTTGATGTGAAAAACGCAGACACAGGGGAAAGGTACGTAGGTATTGACAGCCCCGGCGAGTTTTTTTTCGGAGTGGATGAAAAAGTGTTTTCAGACACATTTTTTGCCCACGATTTTTCTGCTTTGTTTGAACCTGATGACAGTATCTCTTCGGTTGTGTATGGAAAGTATGATGCTGATACATCTTACAATCGGGTAAGAAATATCATCGAAGAAGAAATTTCGGATCTTGTATCACCAAAAAGATCAGGTTCTGAGTTTTCGTTGATTATAAATGAAGCCCAGAAAATCAATGAGGAAAAAATAAATTTTGAATACGAAATCAGAGATATCGAGCAAAATCTTTTAAAACTCAATGGTGAAAGAGAATCACTTGAGGAAGAAGTTGAGAATCTCAAAGAGGAGTATAAGACTGTACAAAGTAAAAATAACTCTGAGAAAAATGCACGGATTTCCGCGCTAAAAAACAGAGAAGTTGAAAATCTTGCTGACCTGAATTTGCAGTTGAAAAATTTGACCGGCAGTTCTCTAAACAAAAAAAATCAAAACAAAAAAATTAAATTTGCGTTATTTTTCTTGTTGTTAATTATCTCATTAACGCTGACTTTATTTTACATGTTTAAAAAGGAATTTTCTTCTTCATTTGTCGGAGTATTTTTTATGATTTTATGTGTTTTTCTGCTAATCAGAACCGGAAAATCTCCGGCAGATTTAACTCTTATTAATACGTTAAACACGCAGATTGAGTTGTGTGAAAAGAGAATTTCGGGATATGAGGCAGGAATTTTGCCTGAAGAACAACCTGCTAATGCAAATTCTGTTATCATGATGCATCATGTTGAAACAAATAACTTTACAAATAAAGAAATTGATGGTATAATTAATAGAATTCAAAAATGTGAAATAGATATAAATGTGAAAGATTCGCAGATTCTATCTTTATCGGAAAGAAAAAGCGATTTGAATTCGCAAATAGATTATTGCGATGACAGAATTAAAGAATGTGACCTGAAACTTCAGAAAATCAAAGAGAAACAAGACGTGTATAGTGTTGCACTTCATATTCTTGAAGGTGCTTTCTCAAATCTCAGAGATTGTTATGCACCGATTATATCTAAAAGAGCATTTGAAATATTTAAAAAGGTTTGTAAAAACCATTATGATTCTTTAGTTGCGGATGATAATTTTGGAATTTCGTTAAATTTTGAAAATGAACTAAAAAGCATAAAAAGTTTCAGCCGTTCAACCAAAGATGCCGCAGGGTTATCAGTTCGTATGGCAATATGTGATTTTATATCGAAAGATAATCCGCTTCCTATGTTTTTTGATGATGTTTTATCGTCATTTGATGATAAAAGATGTTCTGAGATGTTGGAATGTATTAAGAACATATCTCTTGAAAGACAAGTTTTCCTTTGTACCTGTCGTATCAGAGAAACAAAATTAAATGCTGATTATGATGATGTTGAAGTTATCAGATTGTGAAAGGATGATTTTAATGGCTAATGCTGAATTTGAACTTGCAAAGGGCAGTGTCTTTATTGAATCTGACGTTGTTGCAAGAATTGCAGGATTTGCTGCCACAATGTCTTACGGCGTTGTTGGTATGGCATATCGTTCCAAAACAGACACGATGGCAAATCTCTTAAAAAAGGAAAACCTTGCAAAAGGTATTAAAGTCAGTGTAACAGATGATAATAAGATTAATGTTGATGTTCATGTAATCATAGAATATGGTGTTAACATCAATGTTATCGGAAAGAGTATAATTAAAAATGTCAAATATCAGATAAGTCATATGACAGGTCTTGATGTTGAACAGGTCAATGTATGTGTAGAAGGCTTCAGAGTTCAGGAACAGGAGTGAATAACTTGATAAGAGAAATCAATGCATCTATATTGGTTGAGATGTTTATATCCGGTGCCAATAACCTTTTAAATAACAGACAAAAGGTTGATGAAATGAATGTTTTCCCTGTGCCTGACGGTGATACGGGAACCAATATGTCAATGACAATGAAATCCTGTGTAGAAGGACTTCATGCAAATGCTGACTCAACAGTATCTGCGGTGGCAAAATCTGTTGCTAATGATACCTTGAGAGGAGCAAGAGGAAATTCCGGTGTAATTCTTTCTCAGCTTATGAGAGGGTTTAACAAGGCGTTTACAGGTGCAGTGACTTGTGATGTCAAACTTTTGGCTAAGGCGTTTAAGAGTGCATCCGACAGTGCATATCGTGCAGTTATGAAACCAACTGAGGGGACAATTCTGACCGTTGCCAGGGAAATGGCTGAATGTGCAGTAAAATATGCACCTGAATTTGATGATTTTGCGGAATTTTTTGCACTTGTGACAGACGCAGGTAACAAAGCACTTGCCAGAACTCCTGAACTTCTCCCGAAACTTAAGCAGGCAGGAGTTGTCGATTCCGGCGGTCAGGGGCTTATGTATATCATCGAGGGAATGTATCATTATATTTCCCAAAATGAGATAATTGAATTGAAAGAAAAGGAAACTGAATCAAAGGATACAGTTGTCCATACAAGCGAAGAAGAAATAACATTTGGATATTGTACAGAGTGTATTGTTGATAAACGGGAAAAGGGAAAGTCAGCATTTAAGTTTAAAGCAAACGTGGAAAAACTCGGTGACAGTATGGTTTTCGTTGACGATGACGATATTGTGAAGATTCATATTCACACAAATGAACCTGATGTAATTCTGCGTGAGGCGCTGAAAATTGGTGATCTTGCAACTGTAAAAATTGAAAATATGCGTCTTCAGCATAGTGAAGTTATTAAAGCAAGTACACAAAAGAGTACACCTCCTGCAAAGAAGGATAAGTTTGCTTTTGTGTCTGTTGCCGTAGGAAACGGTATTGTTTCTATTCTTAAAGATCTTGGGGTATCAGAGATCATAGAGGGCGGACAGACAATGAATCCAAGCACAGATGATATTTTAAAAGCATTTGAAAATATCAATGCTGAAACTGTATATGTTTTCCCGAACAACAAAAATGTGGTAATGTCTGCTCAGC
The DNA here is from genome assembly GCA_045541875.1 of Clostridia bacterium. Classification (GTDB taxonomy): domain Bacteria; phylum Bacillota; class Clostridia; order UMGS1810; family UMGS1810; genus RGIG1828. The sequence continues at coordinate 68,386 of JAZQJX010000099.1, forward strand.
AGGCGGCAAAACTTTCAGACTCAAATATTATCGTTATTCCGACAACAAGCGTTACCCAATGTATGAGTTGTATGCTTGCATTTGATTCCGACAGCAGTGCAGATCATAATAAGGCATTGTTTGAGGAAGTTCTTTCTGTGGTTAAAAGTGCGCAGGTCACTTATGCTGTCAGAGATACTCAAATAGATGATATAGTCATCAAAGAAGGTGATTATCTCAGTATTGTTGATGGAAAGATCAAGTCATCTGAAAAAGATGCTCATTTGGCAGTGATGGCTTCTCTTGACGTTATGGTCAGCGATGATACAAGTACCATATCTGTTTTCTATGGAGAGGATGTTTCTGATGAAGATGCTGACTCTCTTTGCGAAGAAATTGAATCCAGATATGCTGATTGTGATGTGATTATGAACTGTGGTTCACAACCCGTTTATCACTATCTGATTTCTGCTGAATAAAAAATTCAAAAAGATGCCCTGTGGCATCTTTTTGTTATAGTAAAGGAATTTTTAACATGGATAGACATAATGCTAAGCAAATTGAATATTTAAATTCACCTATAACCATCTTAAAAGGAATAGGATCGAAAAAAGCGAGTCTGTTTTCAAAACTTGGTATTACAACAATATGGGATCTTGTATATTATTTTCCGTCAGGATACGAAGACAGACGTATTGTCAGAAGAATTAATGAATGTCAAATAGGTGAGATGTGTTGTATTAAAATCAGACCTTTGAGACAGATTGTTGAGCGAAGACTGAAACCGAAACTGTCACTTTTTCTTTTGTATGGAACTGATGGCTTTGAAAATGTTACGATAAAATGGTTTTCGGCACCCTATGCAAAACCCACCATTAAGTCCGGGCATATATATACAATATATGGTGCTCTGACGTCACAAAATGGCAAAAAAGAATTTGATATGCATTATATTGAAGACAGTGCTGAAAAGAAATATACCGAGTGTATTGTTCCGACATATCATGCAACATCCGGACTTACAACAAAGACAATTTGCGAAACGGTAAGTGTTGCTCTTGATTCACTTGAGTTCCTGTCTGAATGTATACCAGATCACATACTTAAAAAGTACAACCTTGTTCCTGTTCTTGATGCAGTAAAAAAAATGCATAGGCCGGAAAGTTTTGAAGATTTAAAAAATGCACGAGATAGGCTGGCTTTTGAAGAACTGTTTGTACTTACACTTGCTCTTTCCTCGGTAAAAGGAAGAAGAAAAGAAAAAAAAGGAGTAATAATTAAAGCGACTGATAATATAAGAGAGTTTGCAAAAAGACTACCTTTTGAGTTGACAGATGGTCAGAAGGAAACAATAAATGATATTTGCAGAGATCTCAAAAATGGAATACCTATGAACAGGCTTGTTCAGGGTGATGTGGGATGTGGAAAAACTGTTGTTGCGGCGGCGGTTATGTATGCTTGTTCCAAGTCGGGTTATCAGTCTGCATTTATGGCACCGACAGAAATTCTTGCACAGCAGCATTATAAGACGCTTAAAAATCTATTTGGTGATGAGGTTCGTATTGCTCTCTATACCTCATCTGTCAAAGGGAAAAATAAAATTAGTGAAGATATATCCCGAGGAGTGTACGATATTATTGTCGGAACCCATGCTCTCATAGAAAATAATGTTAAATTTTCAAATCTTGCACTTTGCATTACCGATGAACAACATAGATTCGGTGTTAACCAAAGAGCGCTTCTTGGAGCAAAAGGCGAAAGTCCGCACATTCTTGTTATGAGTGCAACACCAATTCCGAGAACACTTTCTCTTATTTTATATGGCGATCTTGATATATCGGTTATTAAGTCAATGCCAAAGGGCAGACAGAAAATATTGACATATCATATTGATGAAAAAACAAAAAACAGAGCATATGGTTTTTTGAAGACAGAAGTTGAAAAGAAGCATCAATGTTACATAGTTTGTCCTCTTGTTGAAGATTCTGAAACAATTGATGCGTCATCTGTGGAAAGCATGATTAGTTCTCTGAAAAACGGTGTATATTCCGATCTTAGAGTAGGATATGTTCACGGAAAAATGAAAAGTGATGAAAAAGATACGGTTATGAATTCTTTTAAGTCGGGAGAACTTGATATCCTCATTTCAACAACTGTAATTGAGGTTGGAGTAGATGTGCCAAATGCTACAGTGATGCTAATAGAAAATGCAGAACGTTTCGGGCTTTCTCAACTTCATCAGTTGAGAGGAAGAGTAGGGAGAGGTGATGAACAATCCTACTGTATTCTTGTCTCTGACTGCAAGACTGAAAATTGTCGTGAACGAATGAAAATTATGACACAAACAGATGATGGTTTTGTAATTGCACAAAAAGATATGGAACTTCGTGGAAGTGGTCAATTTTTCGGAACACGTCAACATGGTGTTCCCGAACTTAAAATTGCCAATCTTTTTTCTGATGCTCATATTCTTCAAAAGGCAGTAGAATCCGCTAATGAGATAATTTTAAATGACCCTGAACTTTCTTCTTATGAGATGGTTGACATAAAGAATAGAATCCGTGATTTGTTTGATAAATTTGACGGTAATGACATATTTAACTAAAAAATACATAATAATTTAATATTTTTTAAAAAAATGCTTGAAATATCTATATATTGTGGTATAATAGATAATAAAACTATATTTTGAGGTGTTATATGTTTGACAAACTGTCGTTTTTAGAGGATAGATTTGCCGATCTTGAAAAGAAAATCAGCGACCCTGAAATTATAGCCGATCAGCAAAAGTGGCGAGTTCTTTGCAAGGAACATTCGGACATTACTCCAATTGTTGAAAAATACAGAGAATATAAAGGGCTTAGCGAAAATATAGAAGAAGCAGCAATGATGCTTTCGGAATCCGGTCTTGATAAAGAAGAAAAACAGATGATAGAAGAAGAGGTTGCTGCAAGTAAAAAGAGAATTGAAGAAGTCAGTGAAGAAATCAAAGTCCTTCTTCTTCCCAAAGATCCTAATGACGAAAAAAATGTTATTGTGGAAATAAGGGGTGGCACAGGCGGTGATGAGGCGGCACTTTTTGCATCCGATCTTTTGAGAATGTATTCTATGTATGCTGAAGCAAGACGTTGGAAAGTTGAACTTCTGTCTGCAAATGAAACAGACATTGGCGGATACAAAGAAGTTACATTTGCAATTAATGGTGAAAGTGCATACAGCAGGCTTAAATTTGAAAGCGGAGTTCATCGTGTGCAGAGAATACCATCCACAGAATCCGGCGGAAGAATTCATACTTCTGCCGCAACAGTTGCAGTTCTCCCAGAAGTTGAAGATGTTGAAGTTGAGATAAACCAAAACGATCTCAGAATTGACGTGTTCCGCGCGGGCGGTCCGGGCGGTCAGTGTGTAAATACAACTGATTCTGCGGTACGTATAACTCATATTCCCACCGGTGTTGTTGTTTCATGTCAGGATGAAAAATCTCAACATAAGAATAAAGACAAAGCAATGAAAATTCTTCGTTCACGTGTATATGACATGATGATTCAAAAGCAAAATGATGCAATCAGTCAGGAAAGAAAGAGTCAGGTTGGCTCCGGAGACAGGAGCGAAAGAATCCGAACATACAATTTTCCACAAGGTAGGGTAACAGATCATCGTATAGGTCTCACATTACACAGACTTGATTCTGTTATGAATGGTGATCTTGATGAAATTATAGATGCACTCATCACATCCGACCAAAGTGAAAAACTTAAAATGAATGAAGCATAATCTGGAGTGGTTCGATGGAAACCAAAATAATATATCCCGATAATATCAGCGAAGCGGCTGAGTGCATAAAAAATGGCGGAACCGTTGTTTTTCCGACAGAAACTGTATATGGACTTGGCGGTGATGCTTTTAATGAAAAAGCAATAGATAAGATTTATTATGCAAAAGGCAGACCTGGAGATAATCCTCTTATTGTACATATTTCCGATTTTGACGAACTTGATAATCTGGTTTGCGAAATTAAGGAATATGCAAAAATTTTAATAGATAAGTTCTGGCCGGGACCTTTAACCCTTATTTTTAAAAAGAAATCGACTGTTTTGTCGAAGGTTACTGCAGGAAGAGATACAGTTGCTGTAAGATTTCCATCAAATGAAACGGCACGAAGACTCATTAAAGAGGCAGGAACACCTATTGCTGCACCAAGTGCAAACCTTTCAGGAAGCCCAAGCCCGACAGTTTGCAGTGATGTTATTGATGACTTGTTTTCAAGAGTGGATTATATCATAGATGCAACAGGATGTGAGATAGGGCTTGAATCAACTGTTGTTGATGTTTCCGGCGATGATGTTGTTATCCTGAGACCTGGCGGAATCACTCTTGAAATGATAAGAGAATATGTCCCTGATGCAAAACTTGACTCGGGTCTTATAGATGAAAATGCGATTCCTAAATGTCCCGGATTAAAATATACACACTATTCCCCAAAGGCTGATGTTGTGGTAGTACAGGGAGAGAAAGATAAAGTCAGAGAGTATATATCATCAAAAGTTGACGAGTTTTCAGGAGTTATTTCATATAAAAGTGGTGCATATGAAAGTGCCGGTCTTGTTTTGTATGCCGGTGATAATATGGAAGAATATGCTCATAATCTTTTTTCTCACCTGAGAACTTTTGATAAACACAACATAAAAAAAGTGTATGCAGAGTTTTCTCCTGAACCGGGAATGGGTGTTGCAGTTCAAAACAGATTGTATAAATCAGCAGGTCATAAAATTATTGAGGTATGAGATATGAAAGTGCTTTTTGTTTGCACAGGTAATACTTGCAGAAGTCCAATGGCAGAAGGGTTTTTAAACAAAATAGCCAAAGAGAATAACGATGATTCGATTTCTGCTTTTTCAAGAGGTATTGCAGCATACGGAGAAAAAGTCAGCAATAACTCTCTGGAAGCATCAAGAAAATTCGGTGTACAAATTGACTCTCACATATCAACTCAGTTGACGGTTGATGATATTATATGTTCTGATGTTGTACTTACGATGACCAAAGACCAGTGCAATTTTTTAAAATCTGAGGTAGGAAAGTATAAAGATAAAATATATTGTATTTCCGAGTATGCAGATTCTGAAGAGATTTCTGATCCATACGGTCAGAATCTTGAAGTGTATGAAAAGTGTGCGCAATCCCTTTTTAATGCATGCAGAAAAATTTATGAAAAGCATATGAAAGGATAGAAATGAAGATTGTATATACTGAATTGACTGAGACATATATTGACGGAATAACCGAACTTGACAGGTTGTGTTTTACTGTTCCGTGGAGCAGAAATTTATTTTTATCAGAACTACACAGTAATAATGCATTTTATATTTTGGCACTTCACAATGATAGAGTTATAGGTTATTGCGGAATGAATTTTGTATGTAGAGAAGGAAGTATAACAAATATTGCAGTTCATCCTGAATATAGAAAAAATGGTATTGCCTCTGCACTTCTTGAAAGAATAATTTCTTTTTCTGTGGGTGAAAACCTTGAATTTATTACTCTTGAAGTGCGTGAGTCCAATATAAATGCAATAACACTTTATGAAAAGTATGGTTTTTTAAAAGTTGGAAGCAGAAAGAACTACTATTCCGATAATCATGAAACTGCACTTTTGATGACAAAAGAACTTTAAGGTGGTGATACGTTGTCTTTAATTTTAGCAATTGAATCATCTTGTGATGAAACCGCTGCAGCCGTTGTTAAAGACGGGCGGACTGTTTTGTCAAATGTAATCGCATCACAGATAGAAACGCATCAAAAATTTGGCGGAGTTGTTCCTGAAGTGGCGTCAAGAAAGCATCTTGAAGCAATCAATTGGGTAATAGATAAAGCGCTTGTTGATGCAAATGTTACTTTTAATGATATATCAGAAATTGCTGTAACTTTTGCCCCGGGACTTGTTGGCGCACTTCTCGTTGGAGTTTCGGCAGCGAAATCGTTGTCACTTGCACTTAATAAACCTCTTATTCCTGTTCATCACATAAGAGGACATATATGTGCCAACTATATAGAACATCCTGAACTTGAGCCGCCGTTTATTTGTCTTGTTGCATCAGGTGGACATAGTCACATTGTATATGTTGAAAATTATACAGAGTATGAAGTATTGGGACAAACCCGGGATGATGCCGCGGGCGAGGCATTCGATAAAGTTGCCAGAGTTCTTGGACTTGGGTATCCCGGTGGTCCTAAAATTGATGCACTTGCCAAAAACGGAGATGAAAATGCTGTTACATTTAAAAAGGTTCGTTTTCCGGATAATAGTCTTGATTTCAGTTTCAGCGGTATTAAGACTGCAGTAATAAATTATTGTCACACAAAAGAACAGATTTCAGACCAAATAGTTAAGGCTGACGTTGCAGCAAGTTTTCAGAAAAGCGTATGCGAAGTGATGGTTGATTATCTTCTTGAAGCAGCAGAAAGAAAGAACTGCAAAACGATAGCATTAGCAGGTGGTGTTGCCTGCAACTCACGGCTAAGGCAAGAACTTAATTCAAGGTCTGAAGGCATGAAGGTATATTATCCTTCACCAATATTATGTACAGATAATGCGGCTATGATTGGATGTTGTGCATATTATGAATCCATAAAATCTGACTATGCCGATTTATCGTTAAATGCTATACCTTATCTTGGAATAGATTATAAATAACAGGAGGTTTTCAAAATGAAAAACGTAATGAAAAAAATTGTTGCAGCATTGACTGCAACGGCAATGTGTGTCACACTTTCCCTTACTGCTTTTGCAGCAAAATTTCCCGATGTAACCAAGGATAATTATCCGTGGGCTGTAGATGCAATTGAGTCAATGGCAGATGAGGGAATAATTAAGGGCTATGAAGATGGAACTTTTAATCCTGCAAAAACAGTATCAAAACTTGAATCTCTTGTTTTGATTTCAAGAATTCTTGGCGTTGGAAACGAAGTTAATGAAAGAGTTGTTGAGGCCGCATGGGATGTGTATGGTGAAGATGTCGCTGAATTTGAACTTCCTTACGGCGGCAATGAAGTAGCATATCTTTTGGCAAAAGGTATTCTTTCGGTTGAAGAACTGGAGAATTATATTGCATCTGCAAACCGTGATGATGGTCTCAAAAGATATGAAGTTGCTGTTCTTCTTACAAAAGCTCTTGATGCAGAAAAAACTCTTGATGCAGAACTTGTAAATAATCTTGCATATGCAGATAATTCTGATATACCTGCAAATGCAAAAAAATATGTTGCATATGTAAGTGACAAAGATTTGATGCAAGGTATGGATGGTAACAGATTTGCACCAAATGAAGCAGTAACAAGAGCGCAGGCGGCACTTGTTCTTTTGAAACTCAAAGATGCAACTGCATATACCTACAAAAATGGTGTTGTGTCATCTTGTTCCACAATGTCAAGACTTATTAAAATTAAAGAGTCAAGCGAAAGTATTCTCTCACACTATATTTCAACTGATGTGTTACTCAGATATAATGGTGTACCTATAACAATTAATGATGTTGCAACAGGATATGATTGTGTAGCAACATATAAAGACGGTAAAATCTATGCACTTGACTTTACAGATGCATTGGTTGATGATATTGTGTCTGGTTCATTTATAGGAGCTTCCACATCAACTGCTAAAGGAACAGTTGTTAATGTATATGTGATAAAAGATACAGACACTAAAGTAGACACATCTGAAAAATCTGCATTTAAACTTAGTGACAGTTGTGTTATAACATACAATGGAAACACATGCGCCGCTTCTGCAATTAAAGCAGGTGCATATGTTAAGATGACTGTTAAAAAAGGCGTAGTAACCGTAATTGAGGCTCAGAATAAAGAGAGCACCTTGACCGGTAGAGTTGAAGAAGTTATAATGGATCCTGTATACAAACTCAGAATTGATGCCACAGGAAAAGGCGAAGCTGATTATATCCTTGCATCAGATGTAACAGTAAAACGTAACGGAAAGACAGTTACAGCGAGAGAAATTCTTGCAGGAGACAGCATCAGTGCAAAAACAAGTTACGGAATCATAACTTCTATCACAGCAACAAGTAAATCATCAGCAAAAACAGGAATTATTAAAGAAGTTATTATTTCTGCAACACCAAAAATCACACTTACATCTGAAGGTGTTGATACAACATACTTTGTAACAAGTGATGCAAAAATCACACTCAGTGGTGTTGATTCAACATTCTACGATCTCAGAGTAGGTCTTTCAACAAGTGTAGAACTTGACAGTGATACAGTTGTTTCTATTGAGAGTGTTCTTAGCGATGAAGTTGTAACATGGGCAGGTACAGTTACACTTGTAAACAGTTCATATGGACTTATTCAAATTGAATTTATGGATTCTCTCAGCGGACAGACCAGAACAGAGTCTGTGTTTGTAAAGAGCAATGCTTCAATTGTTGACTATGAAACACAAAAGAGCAGAAAACTTTCAACAGTAACTCCCGGAATGAAGGTTAATGTTACCGGTTCAATGAAAACAGGCGTATTTGAAGCAGGTACAGTTATTATTATCGGGTAATATAATATAAAAAGAACAGGTTCGTTAGGAGTGAGTGCAACACGTACAATCATTCTTAACTTACCTGTTTTTTATTGCATAAGAAATTACACACAATTTCGTCCGCGTGATGTATGTATATATAATTATACCGCGGCTTAAAAAGTAGGCTCAGCCTGCTTTTTATTGTATAGGAAACT
>JAZQJX010000100.1:0-35142 GCA_045541875.1 Clostridia bacterium
CATTTGCGAGTATTTTAACAAAGCAGTGGCGTAAAAACACACACCCAAAACGGGTTCGGATGCTGACGCAACTGCTTAAGCCATGTGCATTTTTGAAAAGCAATTTTCTGCTTTTCAAAAAATTTTGCACGGCAACAAAAATATGCGGTGTGATTTTCACACCGCATATTTTTGTTTTTTCTGTTTAATTTAAATTCAGATTATGCTTCCTTTTTTGTGGTTGCCTTAATTACAAGGAGAACTGCAAGCATAAGAACGCAGCCTATGGGAAGGACTATCATCCAATTCTGAACAAATCCTGCTATGATATAAGTTACAAAGGATACCGCTGCAACTGTGATAGCATAGGGAAGCTGAGTTGAAACGTGGTTTATGTGGTTACACTGAGCACCAGCCGATGACATAATTGTTGTATCAGAAATTGGTGAGCAGTGGTCTCCGCAAACTGCACCTGCAAGACATGCAGACATTCCGATAATTGCAATTTCTGTTCCCGGTTCAAAAATTCCAAGAACGATTGGAATGAGGATACCAAATGTTCCCCATGATGTTCCTGTAGCAAAAGAAATGCCTACCGCTACAAGGAATATGATTGCGGGAAGGAAGTTTTTGAGTGCACCTGCATTTGCGAGAGCACCTTCAACAAAAGCGTCTGAACCAAGAAGACCTGTCATATTTTTGAGGGCTGTTGCAAAGGTAAGAATAAGAATTGCAGGAACCATTGCATTGAATCCCTTGGGAATACATTCCATTGCTTCTTTGAACTTAATTGTTCCTCTCAGGAGCATATAGATGATTGTGAATACAAGAACAATTATTGCTCCCCAGGGAAGACCTACAGTTGCATCTGTGTTACCAAATGCGTCTACAAAACTTGCACCTGAGAAATATCCGCCAACATAGATAAGTGACAATACACAAACTACGATGAGAACTATGATAGGAAGAAGAAGGTCTATAACCTTACCTTTTGATGAATAGTTGCTGTCATCTTTGGAAGCAGTTACAGCATCTCCTGAGAAAAGATCACCTTTGAGAGCATTGAGTTCGTGCTTTTTCATGGGACCAAAATCAAGTTTCATAAATGTGATTGCAATGACGAACACAAATGTGAGAAGTGAATAGAAGTTGTAGGGAATTGCCTGAATGAAAAGGCCGAGTCCCTGACCTTCGGGAGCGTAGGACGCTACCGCTGCTGCCCATGAAGAAATGGGAGCAATCATACATATGGGAGCTGCTGTTGCATCTATTAAGTATGCAAGTTTTGCTCTTGAAATCTTATTTGCGTCGGTAACAGGTCTCATAACTGAGCCAACTGTTAAACAGTTAAAATAGTCATCAATAAAAATGAGCACACCGAGAATGAATGTTGCAATGGAAGCCCCTGCTCTTGATTTGATGTTCTTGGAAGCCCATGCACCAAATGCTGCACTTCCGCCTGATTTGTTAATAAGAGCAACAAGCATACCGAGAAGAACAAGGAAAATAAAAATTCCGGCTGTTCCCGATACTGCGGCAATAAAGCCTTCGTTAAGAAGATTATCCATTGCTGCTACCGGTTTGAAATTCGCTGAGAGAAGTGCTCCTGCCAATATACCAATGAAAAGGGAACTGTATACTTCTTTTGTAATGAGTGCCAACACTATGGCAATAACCGGTGCAAGAAGAGAAAGCCATGTACCATAGTACTTGGAAACTTCAGCACCTTCTTCTGCTGCAAATGCTGTAAGAGAACACATGAGCGTCATCATTACCAGAACACCTGCAATGAGAAGAGCAAGTTTTTTAAAGCTTGTTTTTTTCATTTCTTTTCCTCCGTAACTTATAATTTGTCATAATTATACAATATATAGTAATATAAGTCAACAATTATTTGTTTCAGGCTGTTGAAAAAGATTGCACCGCAAAGTGCATATCCCAAACCTTTCTATTCATTTATGACACTTTTGTAAACTTCGTTTCCAAAAGTTTTGATTTCAGGCACTTTGCTTGCTTCGGAATGGCTCATTGCCGTACAATCGTACTGCCTGTTTCGCCATTCCTTGCCTGCAACCATTTTCAAAAGCCTGTCAGGCTGTTGAAAGATTGCACCGCAAAGTACATATCCTGAGCCTTTCTATTCATTTATGACACCTTAATAAAATTAATATGTTTTAGTCTTTTTTTATCTTATTTCTCTTTATTTTATTTGTTGTGGTCTTTTCAAACTCTTCTTCCCTGATTTTTATGTCAGCAATTTTTTTGTAGGTGGGAAGGTCTTTTGTTGCTTCGGTGATATCCTGTCTTAAGGTTTCTAAAACATTTTCAATGCCGAGTTTTTCGATTGCATCATTATCAAGGAAAACTTCTGCACGAAGTTGTTTGTCGTCGCCTTTATCATCAGATGCGGCATATACCACAACTTCTTTTACATATTCAATTGCCTGAATATATCCTTCGATTTCTTCGGGGAAGATATTTTTCCCGTTTGAAAGGACAATGAGATTTTTCTTTCTTCCTGTTATCATAAGAAGACCTTTTTTATTGAATCTGCCATAGTCACCTGTTTTGAACCATCCGTCTTCAAAAGCATCTTCTGTTTCTTTTGGCATTTTGTAGTAACCTTTCATAACCACATCGCCTTTTACCCAGATTTCGCCGTCACCGTTTTCATCGGGATCGTCTATTTTAACATCAAGGCAGGGAAGCACAAATCCAACTGTTGTGCAATCATTACACTCTTCTCTGTTGGCACTAACCAAGGGGGAACATTCAGTTATTCCGTAGCCATTTATGAGACTTATGCCGATTGAGTCGAAAAAGTCACCCAGTTCTGCTCTCAAAGGTGCGCCTCCGCAAACAATCTTCACAAGATTTCCCCCGAAACTCTCATGGATTGTGCCAAAGAGTTTGCGGCGAAGGTCAATGCCGATTTTGCGAAGAGCATTACTTACCTTTATAAGAATTTTGAGTCCTGTTTCTTTTCCGCCATCTTTTGCGGTTGCCCATATTTTCTTATAGAAAAGTTCTGCAAAGGCAGGAACAACATATATAAAATCGGGTTTGAAAAGTTTAAGATTGTTTACAACTGCTTTGAGATTTGAATTTATGCAGATACAACAACGGTTATGAAGTGACACCAGAATTCCTGAAACGGCTTCATAGGTGTGGTGATAAGGAAGAACAGAAAGGGATGTTGTGTATACCCTTGAAACCTGAAGTCCGCAGTAGACACTGTAGACAAGGTTATGTTCTGTGAGTTCAACACCCTTTGAAAGTCCGGTTGTACCTGATGTGTATATGAGAAGTTTCAGTGCTTCGGGATCACAGGTTTCATTTGCATAGTTTTCATTGCCTGAAAGATAGGACTCTTTTCCTTTTTCCATAAACTTTTTAAATGAAAGAAACTCACCCTCATCTTCTTCTCTTGCAAAGCCTATGAAATATTTGACATTGGGCATCTGTTCTCTGTTTTCTTTAAATATTTTCTCATAGGATTTATCATAGAAGATTGCCTGCATATCACTATGGTTTACCACATTTATGATATCCTGAGCAGGAAGTTCTTTGTCAACAGGAACAAATACGCCCTCACTTTTAAGCATTGTGAGATATGAACAAAGCCAAGGATAAGAATTTGGGCCGATGCATCCCACGTGGGCTTTTGACATGCCGATTGTTTCTAAGGCTGTGCCAAGATAGAGTGTGTCGTTCCAGAACTCTTTGTAGGTTACCGATATTACCTCTTTGCCTTTAAGATATTTGAAAGCAAGGTTATCCCCTGTTTCATCTGCTCCCATTTTGAGCATTTCCTTGATTGTGGAAAATTTCTTTACGTCATAAAGTTTTGGTGTGGTCATTTTGTACCTCCGGTTTATTTATATATTTATTTTATCATATTTTAACAAAGTCAATTCTGCATCCCGATATACTTTAACATATACTTTCCATGGGATAATTTTTTTGTCACAAAAGTCTTGACAACAAAGTTTAATTTTGATATAATACACACTTGTGAGATGTGCTGTTGTAGCTCAGCAGGTAGAGCACTTCCTTGGTAAGGAAGAGGTCGGCAGTTCAAGTCTGCTCAACAGCTCCACAAAAAAGACAAGTTTTCTTGAAACTTGTCTTTTTTTGTTAAGTAACGGGTTGCGTTTTGAAAATTTACCTGACAAATCAAGTTCCAGATGTTGACAAATCAACATTTTCAGTATATCACAGGAATAGATGTTTGTCAATGTCTCCAAATACCTGAATATAGGCATGGGGTGTAAACTAATTCGCAAAAATCAATTTACACCCCTGATGTATATAAGAATACTATGAATTTTGTCCGGAAGATAAAAATGTGCTTTTTATATGACAAATCCCTCGTTTCTGAGAATTTCACGCACTTTTTTTATGTCCACATCTCTGACACCTGTATTGTCCTTTTTCGCAACTGCAACGGCTACCCCTGCCGCCTGCCCTATTTCTGCACAAATGGGCATAATTCTGTAGGAAGACTGGGCTTCGTGGGTTGAAGATATGCATCTTCCCGCCACAAGAAGATTGTCCATTCCCTTTGGAATCAGGCATCTGTAAGGTATTTCATACCATTGACCGTCTTCAAATTCGTGCCATACTGTTCCTGTTCCTTCTGGATTGTGAATGTCTATGGCATAGTTTGATGTTGCAATTCCGTCATCAAAACGTGTAAGGGAAAGAAGGTCGTCTTCGGTGAGAGTATATTCCCCTACTACCTTACGGCTTTCTCTTATGCCGATCTGAAGTGCAGTGGAAAGAACTCTTGATTTTTCAAAACCGGGAATGTTTTCTTTCAGAAATTTGTGAAGTTCAAAAACCTGTTCTCTTGCTTCAAGTTCTGCCTCGGTAACCTCAAAAGGATCTGTTGGGTTTTTCTTAATAATTCTTGTGCAGTTGAAATGTAAAACACCGTCATTGAAATTTTCAAAAATCAAAAGGTTTTCTCTTGGGTTTTTTATAAGCCCTTTTTCTCTGAATTCACTGTAGAGAGGATTTATCATCGCTTTGTTTTTCTTATACTTTTCTTTGTCAACACCGCTTAGTCTGAAGCAAAGTGTCATTGGCTGACAAAGTTCATCCTTTTCTCTTCCGAGTTTATATTCACATCCTGCAAGCATAGAAAGTTCTGCATCTCCCGTTGCATCAATGAAAGTGTCTGCAAAAAATTCAATGGTCTTTGACTTGCCAAGAACTTTTACAGATGTTATTTTTTTATCTGATACACAAACTTCTGTAACGGTTGCATTAAAAAGAAGATTAACTCCCGCTTTTTGAGCGAGCCTGTTTAAAACGAGTTTAAGAATCTCTTCATCAAAATTCATAAGGGATTTTGGAACATCTGATACGGCATCCATTTCAGATATGATTTCAAGAAACAAATTACCGCAAAGGAATTTATTTTCACCCGTTTCAGGCATTTTTGTCCAGTATCCCATAAATGGCATTACAAGTCCGTTGGCAGCGGCTCCCCCAAGGCAGTTATATTTTTCAATCAAAAGAACGTCCACGCCCTGTCTTGCTGCTGCTATGGCAGCACAAGTTCCGGCAAAACCTCCGCCAACAATAATAAGTTCATATTTATTCTTCATATTATTTATCCTTCCTTCCAAGTATTTATATTGGCTCACAATATCTTAAATCACACATCAGTTCCATATTGTCTCCGTCTATTGTATATTTTACTTCTTCCCAGTTGCCGTCATTATCTGCTCCTCCAGGCTGCATATAGCCAACGGGAATATGCGGAGATTCCATGTCAAGTTCTTTATTGTTTACGGATAATCACCTCAGGTTTATTATCTCACATAATTTGGAAATGTCTTATACTTTAAAGACTAAAACTTGAACAAACTATACTTTTATGTTATAATTTATTGAATTAGTAATGTTTTTACGCTATTATATCAAAAAAATGCGGAGTCCGATATGAAATACAGAAGTTTATATGACATGATAAAATATATTCAAACAGGAACAAACCTTCACATAAGTGTTTTGTTTTTGGGAAACTACGGAAACGAAATGTGCAAACTTCCCCGAAGGCATGAAATCCATTCAGGGCCTGTCTGCACGCAGTATAAGGCTATGAAAAGCGGAGACAAGCGCTGTTTTTGGTGCAGAAATCTTGCGGTAAAAAAAGTGCTCAGGGAAAAAACTTCCTTTGGTGGATATTGTATAAACGGCATTTACGAATATATGCGCCCTGTTTTGGTCGGGAAAGATGTTGCCTGCATTATATTTATCGGAAATATTCTGAATACTGAAACAGACAACAAGAGAGTGAAAAAAATTGCCGGTGAAAGTCCTGAGATTTTAAAATCTTTAGAAAAAGAATATACTTTCCCGGACTGTGAAATTATCGGGGATTTACTTGAGACTCACGTTCTTTTGCTCCTGGAAAAATGCACCGACAAAAACGCAGGCACAAATCCCCTTGTGGAAAATATTAAAAACTACATACATTCAAACCTTGAATTTGATATTAACATTTCCTACATAGCAGAGTTTTTTCACTATAACAAGTTATACATCGGAAGACTTTTCAAAAAAGAAACCGGAATGAGCATCAAGGATTACATTACCCTGCAAAGAATTGAAAGAGCAAAAATTCTCCTTGAAAATTCTGATGAAAATGTTATTCATATTTCAGACAAAACAGGGTTTAACAATGTTACATACTTTAACAGAATGTTCAAAAGCATTGTTGGTGTAACACCCACAAATTACAGAAAATCAAAAAAATAATGGATATACTCTCCCGTTGATTTTTTAAAGATATAAAATCACCCCGATTTTGCCAAAGGCAAAGCCGGGGTGATTTTAAAACTTATTTTTTTCCTATAAACATCTGTGTCCAGTAATTTCCTGACTGAACATGCCCCACACCGATGTGTGTGTAGGACTCACCAAGGATGTTTTTTCTGTGTCCTGCAGAACTCATCCAGGCATTCACAACTGCCTGAGGAGTTTTCTGACCTTTTGCTATGTTTTCTGCGGCACTTCTGTAAGATATGCCGAATTTTCTCATCATATCAAAGGGTGAACCATAGGTTGGACTCTGATGGTCAAAGTAGTGATTCTCTTTCATATCCTCCGATTTTTTCCTTGCAACTTCTGAAAGTTTTTCATCAAGTGTAAGTTTTTTGAGACCTCTTTGGGTTCTTATATCATTTACAAGATCAACAACTTCCTGTTCATAGTCTGAAACCGTTCTCACAGATTCAGGAATCTTTATTATCTGACCGGGATATATGACTGACGGGTCTTGTATGTCTTCGTTTGCATCTATAACAGATTTCATAGATACGCTGTATTTATTTGAGATTTTCCATAGGGTGTCACCTTTTTTGACTATGTGGCTTCCTGCAAGTGCGGGAGTTGACAAAAGTGTGATTAATTGTGTACCTGCGATGATTTTAAGTATTTTCCTATTCATTTTTGCACCTCCTGTGGTTTGCTTGTGCCATAAGACTTGAACACCTATTGGTTTTAGCAGGGCAATTTTCCCTAAAACTGTGTCAAACCCCTTGATAATACATATGGCACCTTTTGATTATACCACAAAGGTTGAAAAATTCCTAATGTAATATATGGAAGACAATCATTTATCTTTCTCTAACACAAACCCCCTGTGAAACAGTGCGTTTCACAGGGGGTTGATTCTTTTGGAAATTATCTGTTAAGAATGAGTTTTGTAAGTTCAACGGGATCTACAATCTGTCCGTCTTTGTATACACGCATATTTCCGGATGCAATTTCATCTATGAGAATTACTTCGCCGTTGTTGTAACCAAATTCAAATTTGATGTCCCAAAGGTCAAGACCGATTGTTTTGAGGTCATCTGCAACAATCTTTGTGATTTTGAGTGTCTGTTCTTTCATGCTTGCAAACATTTCTTCACTCATTACACCAAGGGCTGCAAGGCCTTCTGATGTTACGAGGGGATCGCCCTTTTCATCATTTTTGAAAGTACATTCAACATATCCGCCATCGAGAACTGTGCCGTCTTTCATATATTCGCCGTATCTTCTGATGAAACTTCCTGTTGCAACAAGGCGGCAGATAACTTCAAGTCCGTGACCGAATACTGTTGCAGGAAGAACTTCCATTGTTGCTTCGTCCACATTTGCACTTACATAGTGGGTTTTGATGCCTGCTTCTTTAAGAAGGTCAAAATAGTAAACTGAAGTTCTGAGGTTTGCCTTGCCGATTCCTTCGATTGTGAGACCAACGGAATTTTCGCCGGGATCAAACACACCGTCTTTGCCGGTGCAGTCATCTTTGAACTTAAGCATTACATTTCCGTTTTCGAGTTCATAAACGTCTTTGGTTTTTCCTTCGTATAATTTCTTCATAATAAAAACTCCTTTTTATACAGTTATACGCTTGCTTGGCAAGGCTCTGCTATTCTTTAACACAAATAATATACCACATTTTCCATAAACTATCAATATTTTTTTTCATAAAATTTTTAAAGTATACAAATATTTTTTTATTGAACACAACTAATGTGAAGTAAACCCTCTCTTTTACGCTCAAAATTTGTTATATGACATATTTTTAAAAGAAAAGAAAAAATTTATCAATCTTTTCACACGTTGTCGTTGACTATCTTTTCACACCGTGATATTATATTAGTAGCTATGTAAAAAAGCGAGGAATGTCTTATGAGAGCATATGCAAATGCAAAAATAAACCTCTGTCTTGATGTGACAGGAAAAAGAGATGACGGATATCACGACGTGTGTATGATTATGCAGGAAATCACCCTTTGTGACATTTTGGATATTGAAATCACAGACAGTGAAGATATAGTATTGATGTGCGACTCTCAAAATGTCGGCCAGGCAGATGACAATCTATGTACAAAAGCCGCTCTCCTCTTTTTTGAAAAAACGGGCATAAAAAAAGGATGCTCAATCAGTCTTAAAAAAAACATTCCCGTTTGTGCAGGTCTTGGGGGCGGAAGTTCCGATGCGGCGTGTGTTCTTAAAACTTTGAACACTCTTTGCCACAGTCCCCTTTCGGATGATGAACTTGCATCTCTTGGTTTGACACTTGGTGCTGATGTTCCTTTCTTCATCAAAGGGAAAACCGCTCTTTGTGAGGGAATCGGTGAGATTCTGACACCCATTGCTTCAAAAGAAAAATTCTGGGTGGCTCTCATAAAACCTGATGCAGACATTTCCACAAAAGAAGCATATAAAAGGATTGATTCAGAGGCAATAGTCCATCCCGACACGAAGAAGGCAACAAAAGTGATGGAAGAAGGAAACATGAATGAATTGTACAAACTATGTTCTAATGTTTTTGAAGATGTTTCCATAAAAGACTTCCCCCAGATTAAAGAGATAAAAGAACATTTTATGTCAAAGGGGGCAAAGTTTTCCATGATGTCAGGCTCAGGTCCCACGGTTTTTGGGATTTTTGATACTGAAAAGGAAGCAAACGAAGCTTTCATCTCCTATGGTGGAAAAATACAGAGCGGCGGTGTGGCACAGACTGTTGTGTGATAAGTTTCGTATACTCGAAATGATTTTATATACAGGATAGTTTTAAAATACAAAGGAGCGTTTCCAAGATGGTTTTTTCCAGTTTGTTATTCTTATTTTATTTTCTGGCACCGGTGTTTATTATTTATTCTCTGGTACCTAAAAAGCATAAAAATCTCACTCTTTTTATTTCCAGTCTGATTTTCTATGCCTGGGGAGAGCCTACATATGTTCTTTTGATGATTTTTTCTGCCGTGTTTAACTATATCTGCGGTTTTTTAATCGGTTCAAAAAAATCAAAAGCGGCACTTGCCTTTAACTGCATTGTTAACATTGGGTTGCTTTTGGTGTTTAAATATACAGACTTTTTCATTTCAACCGTAAATTCTGTTATACGCACAAACTTTCCGCTTTTGCATCTTGCTTTGCCTATAGGTATTTCATTTTACACATTTCAGGCAATGTCATATTGCATTGATGTGTACAGAGGAAAGACCGAGATTCAGAAAAGTTTTGTTTCTTTCGGTCTTTATCTTTCATTCTTCCCACAACTTATTGCAGGACCTATTGTGCGTTATGATGACATTGCAAACCAACTTCCGAACCATCCTCAAAAGGTTTCTTTGTTTTATGAAGGTGTTCAAAGATTTACCGCCGGTCTTGCAAAAAAGGTTCTCATTGCAAACAACATCGGACAACTTTGGGAAATAACAATTTCAGGTGACAGAGGCGGTATGCTTGGTGCGTGGCTTGGAATTACAGCATACACAATGCAGATTTACTATGATTTTTCGGGATATTCGGATATGGCAATCGGACTTGGAAAAATGTTCGGTTTCAGATTATGCGAAAACTTCAATTATCCCTACATATCAAAAAGTATTACAGAATTCTGGAGAAGATGGCATATAAGTCTGAGCAGTTGGTTTAAAGAATATGTATATATTCCCCTCGGCGGAAGCAGAGTTTATGAGTCGGATTATTCCACAACAACAAAATGGGGGTCCATTAGTCTTACCCCTGCAAAAAAGGCAAGTTTAAGAAGATATTTAAACATTCTTATTGTATGGATGTTGACAGGCTTCTGGCACGGTGCAAGTTTCAACTTTATTGCATGGGGACTTTATTACGGATTTCTTCTTATACTGGAAAAGAAATATCTTATGGAAAAACTTGAAAAAATGCCCTCATTTATCAGGAGTTTGTATACAATGATAATTGTCATTGTGGGATGGGTATTTTTTGCAAGTCCTGATTTTAAACAGGCATTTATATATCTTGCATCTATGATAAATATCTTTGATTTCGGTATTACTGACAATGTGTTTTTGTACAGATTTTTCTCGTATCTTCCAATTCTGATTGTTTCAATTATCGGTGCGACGCCGGGGGCAAGGAAAAACTTTTTGAAAATCACAGACGGAAAACTTTTCTGGCTGAGAGGTGTTCTTTGTTTTGCTGCCCTGTTTGTGTGCCTTGCGTATCTTGTGGATGATACTTACAATCCGTTTTTATATTTCAGATTCTGATGAAAGGGGGATATTATAAATGAATAATAAAGAACTTGACAGTTTGGATTTGAGAGAAGAAGAACTCTTTCAAAAGTTTCTCGAAAAAAATTACGGCAAGCAGGAAAGTTTCACATTAACAAAAGAAAAAGAGGAAGGAAAAACAGAAACCGTATCTTTAGCCAAAGATGCCGAATGTGATTTTGAAGAAGAAATAAGCACCATAAAAATGCTTATTCCCGAATTTGACTGTGAAAATGAAGAAAAAGTGACTGTGAAAAAAGTTCTTTCATATGTTTTTGCAAGAAAAAACGCACCACAGATTATTTCTCTTTGCTTCGTTGCTTTTCTTATGATTTTCCTTGCTCTTAACATTCTCACCCCCACAAAAAAGGTGTCTGAAAAGGAAAACCGTACTCTGGCACTTTTTCCGAAAATCTCATTTTCCACTCTTACAAGCGGAAAATTTATGACAGATTTTGAAGATTATGTCTCAGATCAGTTTGTATTCAGAAATCATTTTGTTTCGTCAAAGAGACGATATGAAACTTTCAGCGGAAAGAAAGAAAATCACGCAATTATGAGTTGCGATGACGGTTATCTCATTGAAAACTCTTCCGCTCTTACAAAAACAAATATTCCATCAAATACAGAAGCAATTAACGCACTTGCATCTGTCAAAAGATATAAGGTTAAAGTGGCAATTGTTCCCACAGCGTATGAAATATTAAAAGACAAACTTCCAAGATTTGCCTATACCGATTCATATATCGACCTTCAAAACTACCTGAAAAAAGAATTGAAAAACTCTGAAATTACAGATGTCGAGCCTGTTCTTGCCAAAAATGCGGACAAATATCTTTACTACCGCACAGACCATCATCAGACGGCACTGGGAAGTTATTACACTTATCTGGCTCTTTCGGAAAGTCTCGGCTTTAAGCCGTACCCCCTTGAGGATTTTGCCGTAGAAAAGATGAGTGAAGATTTCTTCGGTACTGCCTGGTCAAACTCGGGATTTGCAAAAACCCAAAAAGATACAATATATAAATACAGTCCGAAAAAAAGCATCAAAGCAACTGTATCATTCCCCCTTGAAAACAAGAATATGAAGTCCTTATATAACACAGACATGCTTTCGGAAAAAGACAAATATGCGTTTTATCTTGATGGCAATCACGGACTTACGGAGATTAAAACAAACCTTGAAACAGGGAAAAAACTTGCAATCATAAAAGACTCATATGCTCACTCAATTGTACCTTTTCTTGCAAATCACTACAACGAAATTTATATGGTTGATTTGAGATACTACAACGGCGATATTTTTGAATATCTGTACTCTCACAACATTAAAGATGTTTTGATTCTGTATAACCAAAACACATTTATGACCGACACCAATCTTTCAAAAATCACCGAATTTTCAAAAACATCGTCATACACAAAAGTGCCTGATGTAAGTTACGGAATTGTTCCCAAGCAGGAAGAAGTTGATGACTCATATTTTGATGATGCAGTTTTTGTGGGTGATTCACTCACCATTGGAATTGAGAACTTCTCAGGATTCAATTCTCAGTTCCTTTGTATGGGCGGTCTTAACACCAAAAATCTTGAAACCGCTCCTCTTCCATCGGGAAAAAGTGCACTTCAGGCTATAAAAGACAGGGAAAGCCTCGGGAAACTTTATATAATGCTCGGAACAAATGAAGTTATATATGACGAAAAAGACGAATTTGCAAAACGCTACGGCGACTTTATCGATAAAGTGAGAGAAAAGTTCCCTGATGTGATTGTTTATATTCAGTCTATCCTTCCAATAACAAAAGAAAAAGAGGCAACTGTCGCAATTAAGAATTCAAGTATCGTTATTCACAACGAAAGACTGCTTGAACTTGCAAAAGAAAAACAGTGTTATTACATTGACCTTCATTCTTACTTCAAAGATGAAAACGGAGCACTTCCCTATTCAATCGGCGGAAGCGACGGAATACATCTTGGACCTGTTCACTACCGTGAACTTGCCACATATCTTAAAAACCATGCTGTTGCACAAAAAGGTGTTGTGAAGATTGATAAAGAAACTTCAAAAACTTTTGCAGGCAAAGGAAAGTATGACACCAAAAAAATTGGTGACTCTATAGTAAAAAAGATTGAGTTCAAAGATACTCTTCTTAAAGTTGCAGACTCCATGGTTATTTCCGCATACAAAGTTGATCCTTCAAAAATTGCATCTGCCGCACTTTATCTGGGCGGAGGTGCAACTGCAGAAGAAGTTGCAGTATTTGAAGCAAAAAATGAAAAGTATGCAAAAGAACTTGAGAAGAATCTTGTAAAGGAAAGAATTGAGCGAAAGAAACTCGACTTTGAAAACTATATACCTGCTGAAATGACAAAACTTTCAAGTCCTGTTATTGTGAGAAAGGGCAAAGTGGTTGTTGTATGTATTGCAGACAAGGCAGATTCTAAAGATATTGAAAAACTTATAAAAGCAAATTGATTTTACTGAATTCTGCACGGGTTTCCTATATACCAAAAAAGCAGGCTGAGCCTGCACCCAAGTCGCGGGCATAGTTTCGTTAACATCGGATCTCGCGAACGAATTTTTACAAAAATTCCCATTCAGCAAAAGAGTGGCTGTGAAAAAATCATTTCACAGCCACTTTTAAATGTGAATTATTCTGAAATATAAAGGTAAGTTTTAAGAATTGCTGCTATGGTCTTGCCGTCTTTTATCTCACCTGACATTATCATTGACACCAAGGTGTCTATATGAATCTTTTCTATGTCCACATACTCATCTTCGTCAGGGTTTGCCTCACCTTTTTCAAGTCCTTTGGCGAGGAAAAGGTGAATTACTTCATTGGTATAACCAACTGAAGGATAGAACTTACCAAGGCTTATGAATTCTTTTGCACTATAGCCTGTTTCTTCCGCAAGTTCTCTTTTTCCGCAAACCAAAGGTTCTTCACCGGAATCAATTTTCCCTGCAGGAATTTCAAGTATGGCATCTTCATAGGGTTTTCTGAATTGTCTTACCATGCACACATATCCCTTGTCATCTATGGCAACAACACCGACTCCGCCGGGATGGAAAACCATTTCTCTCTCTGAAAGTTTCCCGTCCACCTCTACTGTGTCCACCACATACTCAAGAACTCTGCCTTCATATATGACATCCCTTTTTAAAGTTTTTTCGGTAACTATCATTTTTCCTCAGACCTTTTCTCAAATTTAAATACAAGTTTTGAAACAAAAAAACCTGATACAATACCGATGAGAATTATGAACGATGCAATCACCCACCTGTATGAATTCCCGGTATAACTCCATTTATTTCCCGGATCAGTGGTAGTATGAGGCTGCACCGTTTTTCCATGGGCATCAATATAACTTACACCTACCGGCTCTTTGATAATAATTTCCGCTCCGTCAGGATCGTGAGTATATACCGATGAATCTCTGATTGTAAAATCTGCATTTCTTCCGTCGGAAGATACATATTTATAAAGAGCTGTCAACTCTATTGCACCATCTGTTTCCTTAACTTCTATCGGTACCTCAAAAGCAAAATTATCGTATCCTGCACTGCTTACACGAAATGCGCCGTTTTTTATGGAATATACATTGCCGTTGAATGTAAGCGACAAAAGAACATTGTCGCCTTTTTTCGGATGGTAGTCATATCCGTCAAAGTACATATATGATTCAAGACCTGCCACATCAATTTCTTCCCCTTCAATTGGAGGAAGATCAGGCTCGTCATCAGTTTCTGACTCGCCGTCTTTAATGATGTTGGAATCTGAACCTATTTCTTCTGTAACATCTACGGTGACCACATTTCCCTGAACATTTACAACAGATGCAAAGACAAGCCTGTCCTGCTTGCCGGCAATTATATCGGTTATACATTTATGAGTGCTTGGTGCAGCAAGTGATGCTATTGACCACAGAATAATGGAACAAACAATTATCCCTATGAACAACCGTTTTAGATTTTTCATTTTATCACAATCCTTCTGTTTACAAAAAAGACTGTCGCCTTAAATGTGTTTGGCAACAGTCTTTTGTATTTTAGTATGATTATTCTTCTGCAGGAGTTTCTTCTGCTGCAGGTGCTTCTTCTGCCACAGATTCTTCTTCCACTGCGGGAACTTCTTCTGCAACGGGAGTTTCTTCTGCTACAGGAACTTCTTCTGTTGCTGCTTCTTCAGCGGGAACTTCTTCTTCAACTTTAGGAGCAATGAGCGCTCTTATGCTGAGACCGATTTTCTGGTTTTCAAGGTCAATTTCCACAACTTTAGCCTGAACGTGCTGTCCTATCATAAGTTCATCTTCAACTTTGCCGATACGTTTGTCAGCAACCTGAGAAATGTGAATAAGACCGTCGACTCCGGGGAAGATTTCTGCAAATGCACCAAAAGGAACAATTCTTACAATCTTACAATCTACCACATCATCAACTTTAAGTTCTTTTTCAACTTTTGTCCATGGATTATCTTCTGCACGTTTAAATCCGAGAGAAATTTTACCTTTTTCTTTGTCAAATTCAAGAACATATACGCTTACTTCATCACCTACAGAAACAACTTCTGAAGGATCTTTGATTTTTGACCATGAAAGTTGAGAAATGTGGATAAGACCGTCCACGCCGCCGATATCTGCAAATGCCCCAAATTTTGTGAGGGATTTTACAATACCTTTATATTCTTTTCCAACTTCAATGTCTGCCCAGAACGCTTCTGCAAGTGCTGCTTTTTGCTCAACAAGAACATTTTTGACAGAGCCGATAACTTTTGTTCTGCCTCTCATTTTTCTTATGTCAATGATTCTTAAATTAACTTCATCGCCAACAATTGCATTAAGATCCTGAAGGAATCTGTCACTTGCCTGAGATGCGGGAACAAACACTCTTGAACCCTTAACTGAAACAACAACACCACCGTTTACAGCCTGAATAACTTTTCCTGTGAGGATTTCTTTTGATTCAAATGCGTCTTCAATTTCTTTTACGCCTTTCATCATTGCAATTTTCTTCATGGAAAGGGTAACTTCGCCTTCTACATCATTTACTCTGACAACGAAAACTTCCACTTCGTCGCCAACTTTGTACATAGATGTTATATCAGCTGTCGGATCATCTGTAACCTCGCCTGCGGGAACAAATCCGTCAGACTTATAACCAAGGTTAACGCTGATGCCTTTCTCACTGACACCCATTACGATACCCTTAACTACATCCCTTGTATTTAAAGTGATCAGAGATTTTTCGTACTCCTCAAATTCTTGTGCGAAGCTTTCCGCTCCTTTTGTGTTTTCAATCATTTTGTCTATAACCTCCTTAATAATGCACGACGGTGTGGAAGCACCTGCCGTTATACCAATTTTCCTTGGTATATATATATCTTGAGGAAAATCCTCAAAATTTTCAATCTGAATGGTATTTTCACAATACCTTTTGCAAATGTCGGTGAGTTTCACAGTGTTTGAACTGTGTTTTCCACCTATTACTATCATAAGTTCAGAATCTTTTGCAATGTTTGCGGCCTCTTCCTGTCTTTCATTTGTTGCACTGCATATGGTGTCAAAAATGAGAGAAGATTCAAATTCCGCTTTCACAAATTCCGAAATGGTTTCAAATGTGTTTCTGTCCATTGTTGTCTGGCACACCAGACACACTTTTTCACATATATCTATTTTACCACTAATATCAGATATGTCAAGAGAAATTATTGCATTATTTTCACACCATCCGTTAATTCCGATAACTTCAGGGTGATTTTTGTTGCCGACAATTACTATACGATAGCCTTCGTTGTAGTGTTTATGAACTATATTGTGTATTTTTTTGACAAAAGGACAGGTCAGGTCTATATACTCTGTTTTACTGTCTTCAAGTTCATCTATAATTCCTTTCCCCACACCGTGAGTCCTTATGGCAAGAATTTTGCCGTCTTCAAGTTCATTTAAACTGTCTATGGCGTTTACTCCCTTTGTCTCAAGGTCAGATACCACAAATTCATTGTGGATTATGGGGCCTAAAGTTGATATATTCACATCTTTTGACTTATCCTCAAGAGTTTTTATTGCCCTTGCCACACCAAAGCAAAAGCCTGCCGTTTTTGCAAGTCTTATTTCCATATCATTCACTCCTGCCAAGTGCTTTTATGTCGTCATATATGCAAGTGCTGACACGGTCAAAATCTTCGGCTGCAGGTTTTGTATCACCATCCCAATAAGGAACACATTTGCCTATGTTCACGGTAACTTTGGAAAAAATCTTAAATGTGGCATCAATATGTATGGGTAAAACCGAAGCGTCTGTTTTACAGGCTATAAATCCAACACCGGATTTTACTTCCCCTTCACTTCCGAGTTTTGACCTTTGTCCTGTGGGGAAAATCCCGAGACACTCTCCCGATCTTACTGTCTTTATTGCGCTTTTTACGGCGCTGAGATCGGAGCCTGTACGCTTAACAGGAATTGCTTTTATGAGTTTTAATATGGAACCTACAAAAAAGACCTTGAAAAGTTCTGCCTTTGCCATAAAATATATTCTTCTTTTAACATATGCCTGAATAATAATGGGATCCCAGCAACTTATGTGATTGCTGCAAAGAATGAATCCGCCCTCTTTTGGCACATTTTCGGTTCCATTTACTTCTACTCTGAAAATCAGAGACACAAAAACTTTTATAAGTTTTACAAGTGCATTATACATTAGTTTATCACCTTTCGGATTAAGTCACACACGCTGTTGACTGATTCTTCAAAAGAAAGATCTGATGTGTCAAGAAAAATTGCATCATCTGCCATTTTGAGGGGAGACACTTCCCTTTGGGAATCCTGAGCATCCCTGTATTTCATATCCTCCATAACCTCAGAAAGTTCTTTTTCTATACCTTTTTCCAGAAGTTCTCTATGGCGTCTTTTTGCCCTTGCTTCAGCAGATGCTGTAAGAAAAATCTTCACATCGGCATCAGGCAGAACGCTTGTTCCGATGTCTCTTCCGTCCATTATGCAATCATATTTCCCGGCAAGTTCTCTTTCAACCTTTAAAAGCCATTCTCTGACCTGAGGAATAACTGCAATATCTGATGCACCTTTTGAAACTTCGGGGGTGCGGATAAAATCGGTTATATCTTTGCCGTCCAGAATCATAAGTTGTCCTTTTTCGGATCTTTTAATGTCAAGGTTTGTTCTTTCAAGCATTGATACAACGCTTTGAGGCTGTGACTTTATCTGAATTTTTTCACTCAGTGCTTTGTATGCAAGAGAGCGAAACATTGCTCCGGTATCAATATATGTGAAACCGAAAATTTCTGACGCTCTTTTTGCAATTGTGCTTTTCCCGGCTCCTGATGGCCCGTCAAGTGCAACATTTATCATTGGCTGATGCTCCTTTTTCATCTGATAAAAAATATTATCAGGTTTTAAAATGAACAAATATCACATTGATATATTATACATTAAAACTACAAAATACTCAATAGTTTTTTTGAATTTTTTTATTTTTATGAAACAATGCATCTGCAGATGTAATTTATTCCTTTTTTGCATTTTATGTTTTGACTGTTTCCCGCCACTGTCACATTTTGCGCAGGTAAAACACTTACTTCAAAATCCTTTTGAGCATATGACATTATCTCTATTGTGGCATTTGATTCGACTGTTATGCTTGCTTTATTGTCTTTTATTTTAACTGTTTTCTCACCGTCAACAAACACCCAAACATTTTCATTTTCATCAAGCGGTGATGTATATAATTCCACCTTGCCAAGTTCAACTTCGGCATTTTGTGACAAAACACTCTTTGCAGGTTCAAAGCCCAGTTTTATTATCTGAGAGCAAACAAGACAAAGTGTCAGAGATGCCAGCAGTACTCTTCCCATTATGCTCACCGATGATTTTGTAAATCTTTTTTTCGGCAAAAAATCAGGATGATCCTGCCCCCTTGTCGCGGGCATAGTTTCGTTAACATCAGATCTTGCAAACGAATTTTTACGAATTTTCCTATACGGCAAAAAAAATATTTTCAAAAGCAATCACTCCTTTTGAAAATATTTTATGTTTTTTATTATGCATTCATACCCGCAAGATATGCTGTGGAAAATGCTATCTGAAGATTAAATCCTCCCGTGTAGGCATCAACATCTATCACTTCTCCCGCAAAAAACAGTCCCGGTGAGATTTTCGATTCCATTGTTGCAGGGTTTATTTCTTTGACATTAACTCCCCCCGATGTTATTATCGCTTCTGAAACAGGTCGTTTCTCTTTGATTTTCAAATTAAGGGATTTGATTAAATTCACAAGATTGTGCCTTTGCTCTCTTGTTATGGAATTCACCTTTGTTCTCGGATCAATTCCCGAAAGTTTCACAACTACGGGAATGAGTTTCTTCGGAAGAAGAGCATCAAGAGAATTTATAAAATCCTTATTCTTTTCTGTTTCAAAGTCTCTTAAGATTCTATTGTCAAGGGTTTTAAAATCAAGGGCAGGTTTAAGGTCTATGGAAACTGTATATTCTTCGTTGGATTTCATGTGAGATGAAGCGCTCAGAACAACGGGCCCTGAAATTCCGAAATGTGTAAAAAGCATTTCGCCGAAATCCTCATATATTTCCCTGCCGTTTTTCATAACTTTTATGGAAATATTCTTTAGGGAAAGTCCCATAAGTTCGGTCACAAAATCCTCTTCGGTAACAAGAGGCACCAAAGACGCCTCGGGTTTTCTTATGCTGTGTCCGAGTTTTTCGGAGAACCTATATCCGTCGCCTGTGGAACCTGTCCCCGGATAACTCACGCCGCCGGTGGCAATAATGACTGATGCGCAAAGGATTTTCTTCCCGCTTTGAAATGCCACCTCATATCCGTCCTGTATCTTTTTCACATCTTTAACAGACGAGAAAACACACTCTACTCCCATTTTTTTGGCATATGATGCAAGGACATCTCTCACATCTGATGCTTTGTCACTTTTCGGAAAAATTCTTCCGCCTCTTTCGGTTTTAACCTCAAGTCCTTCTCTTTCCAGAAAATCTGTCAGGTCTGTGTTTGTGAAAGAGTAAAAAGCACTGTACATGAAGTTTGCATTAACTCTGGTGTTGGCTATAAAATCCTCCATAGATGCTGAATTTGTTATGTTGCATCTTCCTTTGCCCGTAATCAGAAGTTTTTTTCCAAGATATTTATTTTTTTCTGCAAGATATACTTTTTTACCTCTTGAGGCAGCAATTGATGCAGAAAACATTCCTGCAGGGCCGCCCCCAATAACTACAACGGTATTTTCCATTATCACTTATACCTCATCATCTTTTTCAACAGGCTTTTCATACACCCTGTATTCGTCCCATATACCCTCAAGTGCATGGAAGTTTTCAGTCACTTTTTCTCTGTTTCTCATAACAAGTGCAACAATCAGGGCATTTATTATGCTGAGGGGTGCAACAAGAGAATCAACAAAATTTGAAGTGTCGCTTCTTGCAATAAGGCTATGGTCTGAATATTTCACAATGGGTGAATTTTCAGAATCTGTGATGGCAATTATCCTGCTTCCTCTGTCGCTTGCATACTTTACAGCGTTTAAGGTGCGGCGGGAATACCTCGGATAACTTATGGCAATTACCGCATCTTCCTTATCGACACCAAATATCTGCTCGAATGTTTCGCTGGCAGAATTCGTGGTTATGAGTCTTGCATCAATGGACACAAGATTCAGATAAAACCCAAGGAAACTTGCCATGGAAAAACAGGTTCTTGCACCGATTATGTACACTCTTCTTGCATTCATAACCGTGTCTATACATTTCGTGAAATCTTCCGGTCTGACACACTCAAGAGTCTGTCTGAGTTTTTCAATGTCGGATGTAAGAACGGTTGTGAGAATGTCTTTATCTGCAAATTTATTTGATGTTATCTCCATTCTCTGAACGCTTGTGAGTTTGTTCTTTATTATCTCCCTTAAATCCTTTTGGAATTCAGGGTATCCCTCATAGCCAAGTTCAGAGGCAAAACGGACAACTGTGGATTCGCTCACTCCCACCTCTTCGCCCAGTTTTGCCGCAGTCATATATGCCGCTTTATCGTAATGATTCTGTATAAAATCAGAAATTCTTTTCTGACTTTTACTAAAATCTCCGTACATACTTTTCATTTTAAATATTATGTTATTCTTTTCCATAATGCTTTTCTCCCACGTTAATAATACAAGGCAAAAAACACCCCTCCAATTGCTTGGAGGGGATTTGGTACGTTATCGAAATTTATATATTCTCAAACAGATTACAGCTTATGCCTTAACCACATTTGCAGCCTGAGGACCTTTTGCACCGTCGATAACTTCAAATTCTACAGCTTCACCTTCCTGGAGTGACTTATATCCTTCCATGTTGATTGCTGAGAAGTGAACGAAAACATCGCCGCCGTCTTCACACTCGATAAAACCATAACCTTTTTCGGCATTAAACCATTTTACTGTACCTTTTTGCATTATTGTGCCTCCTAAATTACTGTGAGCTTTTGCTCTTTGTTAATATCTCATGGGAACCTTTGCCCCATTTCTTGTATCTTATCACAGTTTATTGTCAATGTCAATATTTTTATTTTTATTTAACAAAATCAACCAAAAAACTGCATTTGATTTTATTGCTTTTACATAGTTACCGTTTGACAACATAAAACACTCTCTGTTCATTTTCTGACGGTGCTTCCTCTGTCAATTCGCCATATACCGCTTCAAGAGTCAGTCCTGCCTTTTCTATTGCTTTCATTAAGAAATCGTGACTGTGATACATCTGGGTGTGTTCTTCCGAGATACGGTTATAAACCCCGTTTTCGTTTTTTACAAAAAAGTTCAGGCGAAAGTCGCAGTATTCTCCGTCAAAGGA
Organism: Clostridia bacterium; assembly: GCA_045541875.1. Classification (GTDB taxonomy): domain Bacteria; phylum Bacillota; class Clostridia; order UMGS1810; family UMGS1810; genus RGIG1828. The sequence goes on from JAZQJX010000100.1 coordinate 21,893, forward strand.
GTTTTCCCATGTATAGAACACATTTTTTTCTTCAAACACAAAGGTGTTGTCCGACAAAATATTTTCGTATTTATGAAGAGTGTTCACATCAAATATGAAAACTCCGCCGGGGTTTAAATAGTTTGCAACAAGAGAAAAAACCTCTTCAACTTCATCTGAGTCGGTGACATAATTCAGGCTGTCAAGCATACACAAAAATGCATCTACTGTCCCATAAAGTTCAAAGGATGCCATATCCTGCAAAAGATAGAGAATCTTTTGGGCATCTTTCTTCTGAGATGCCCTGTAGAGCATTGAATCTGACGAATCAATGCCGATCATATCATATCCTTTTTTTGCCATTATGGAACACACAGTCCCTGTTCCGCACCCAAGGTCTGCAATGAGATTTGGTGCATAGGACATATGCTTCTTGAAAAGTTTTTCTATATATTCACATCTTTTTTCGTATTCCACATCATCTGTGAGAATATCATATACATCTGAAAATCCCGTGTAACTTGGCAAGATTTCCATAATCACTTCTCCTTTTTGTCTTTTCCGGCAATTCTTTCAAGGACAGATCTGTAACCGCCTGCGCCATAATTAAGGGCGCGGTTGACACGACTTATGGTTGCAGTGCTTGCACCTGTTTTTCTCACAATGTCGCTGTATACCACTTTTTCCTCAAGCATTCCCGCAACTTCAAGGCGTTGTGCCATTGCTTTGATTTCAGAAATTGTGCAAAGATCTTCCAAAAGAGCAAAGCACTCTTCCTTTGTCTTTAAAGAAAGTATGGCGTCTGCAAGAATATCTATTCCGTTTTCATTAAGTTTTTCAAGCATATTATCATTCCTTTATCGGACTAAAATATTTGTTCATTCATATTTTCGTGAGTTTTGCAAAAGATGCAAGAAGCGAACGTGTTCCCACATTATCAAACGAGATTTCTATCTGTGCATCTCCTCCTGTGGGAGTGACTGACAAAACAAGACCGTTTCCAAACTTTTTGTGGTTTACCCTGTCGCCTTTCTTTATGTCGCATCCGCCCATTTCACTTTTAATCTCTGCTCCTCGTTTTACACCGGGGATTGATGAAACAGATGATGGTTTTGAACCGGCAAAACTAAAGGTTGGCAAAGTTGTATTCTTTTTGGGTGCTGATACATTATAAAGTGCGTTGAATCCTGACTGTCTTTTCTGTTCTATGTCCATATACTCCGTTGGAATTTCCGATACAAACTTTGAAACCATTCTTGCCTCGGTTTTTCCATAGAGTGTTCTTTGTTTTGCATATGTAAGATAGAGTTTTTTTCTTGCTCTTGTGATTCCCACATAGCAAAGTCTTCTCTCTTCTTCAACTCCGTCTTCTTCCATTTCGCTCATGAAACTGGGGAAAAGTCCCATTTCCATTCCGCACATAAATACCACGGGGAACTCCAGCCCTTTTGCACTGTGGAGTGTCATGAGAACAACTGCATTTTGCTTTTCGTCATAGTTATCGACATCGGAAACAAGAGAAATATTATCAAGGAATCCTTCAAAGGTTGGATTTTCAACTTTTTCTTCATATTCTTTTGCTTTGGATTTGAACTCTTCAACGTTTTCTATTCTTGAAACTGCTTCATCAGGGGGACTTTCAAGAAGAAGTCTTGAAACATATCCTGTTTTGGTCAGAAGTTCGTCAATGAGTTCTGTCACAGAAACAGAATTGAGTTTTTCCCTGAGTTCTTTTATCATATCTGCAAATTCCGTAATTTTTGCATTTACTCTTCCAAAACTTTCTGCATAGGAACCGTCTGTTATTATGTCAAACATACTTCTGCCAACGCTTAAAGCATAGGTCTGAAGTTTAACAACAGTGGAATCTCCGATTCCTCTTTTGGGAACGTTTATGATGCGGGTGAGGTTCTGATCGTCATCGGGATTGAAAAGGACTCTAAGGTATGAAAGAATGTCTTTGATTTCTTTTCTGTCATAGAACCTTAATCCCGAAAGGACTCTGTAAGGACAGGTCAGATTTTCTTCAAAGGCTCTCGTCTGGGCATTTGTACGGTAGAGTATGGCAAAATCAGAATATTTATACCCTTGTTTTGAAACCAGTTGTTCAATCTGATTGTTGACATATACCGCCTCGCTCACCTGATCGCCCATGCCGCGGAGAATGATTTTTTCACCATCGCCCGAATCTGTCCAAAGGTTCTTGGATTTTCTGTTACGGTTGTTTGCAATGACATTGTTTGCGGCTGTGAGAATATTTTGGGTTGAACGATAGTTCTGTTCAAGTTTGACAACCTTTGCCTCGGTGAAATAACGCTCAAAATTAAGAATGTTTGTGATGTCTGCACCTCTGAATTTATAGATACTCTGATCATCATCACCCACTACGCAAAGATTTCTGTGAGTGGAAGAAAGCATCTGAACAAGTTCATACTGACAACTGTTTGTGTCCTGATATTCATCAACAAGAATATATTTAAACTTGTTTTGATAGTATGAAAGCACATCGGGGCAGGTTTTGAAAAGTTCAACGGTTTTTAAAATGAGATCATCAAAATCAAGGGCATTATTGGTTTTCAGAATTTTTTCATATTCAGTATAAAGTCTTGCATACTGACGGTCCCTGTAGTTACTTTCAGACGACGCTTCAAATTCCTTTGTGGAAATATTCCTGTTTTTGCAATCGCTTATACGACCTATAACTGATTTTACCGGAAAATTGTCTTCATTGAGACCGCAGTTTTTCAGGCAGTCTTTTACAATTCTTTTCTGGTCGTTTGAATCATATATGGTAAACTCACCTTTGTACCCAATGTGAGAAATGTCTCTCCTGAGAATCCTCACGCAACATGAGTGAAAAGTTCTTACCCACATATCCTCACTTGACTCGCCAACAAGAGCGGCTATTCTTTCTTTCATTTCTGCTGCCGCTTTATTGGTAAAGGTTATGGCAAGTATCTGCCAGGGTTTTGCAAGCCCCGATTCTATGATATGTGCCACCCTTTTTGTTAAAACCGTGGTTTTTCCACTTCCTGCACCTGCAAGAACAAGAAGAGGACCTTCGGTTGTAAGAACTGCTTCTTTTTGTTTATCATTGAGTCCCTGTAATATATCACTCATCATCTGTTCCCCCATCATCTAATACAATTTCCTCCACATAACTCCAGAATTCTTCCACGCCAAGTCCTGAAACTGCAGAAAAAGGAATTATGATGTCGTCCCCTGAAAGGTTGAGGACATTTATTATTGTTTTTATGGATTCATCTCTCTGAGATGCTTTAAGTTTGTCAAATTTTGTCGCCACAACAACTGCCCTTGGGCACACTTCCCTTATAAACGAAAGCATAAGTTTATCATCAGAGGTAGGCTCATGGCGGCTGTCCACAAGAAGAATCACCTGACTCAAAGTGTCTCTTGTATGAAGATAGGTTTCTATCATCTGTCCCCATTTTCTTTTTTCTTCCTTGGACACTTTTGCAAATCCATAGCCCGGAAGATCAACAAAATTTATGCAACTGTCTATGTTATAGAAATTAATTGTTGCGGTCTTTCCGGGTTTTGCGCTGACTCTTGCAAGGCTTTTTCGGTTTAACAGTTTATTTATAAGTGAAGATTTTCCGACATTTGACCTTCCTGCAAAGGCAAGATCGGGGAAGTCGGTTTTAGGATATTGACTTGGTTTTACTGCCGATATGGTCAGCGAAACATTGTGGATATTCATATAACTCACCTCACACAAGTGCAGTTTTGAGCACTATTTCCATTGAATCCGCCTCGACAAAATTCATATTGGTGCGAACATCTTCGGGAATATCTTCAATGTCTCTCATATTATCAGACGGTACAAGAACTGTTTTAATTCCGTTTCTGAAAGCAGCAAGAGATTTTTCTTTCAGTCCGCCAATCGGAAGAATTCTGCCTGTTATGGTGATTTCGCCTGTCATTGCAACCTTTTTACTGATCTTTTTCCCTGTTAAAGCAGAAATAAGTGCTGTTGCAATGGTAATTCCGGCAGAGGGGCCGTCCTTTGGAACTGCACCTTCAGGAACGTGAATGTGGATGTCATAATTTTTATGAAAATCTGATTCAACTCCCAGAGTTTCGCTGTTTGCTCTGATGTAACTTATGGCGGCTTTGCAGGATTCCTTCATAACATCACCGAGTTGTCCTGTAAGTTCCAGATTACCGGAACCTTCCATAAGATTTACTTCTATGCAAAGCGTGTCTCCGCCATACATTGTCCATGCAAGACCTGTGGCTACGCCAACTTCGTCTTTTTTTAGGTTTTCCGTGTCACGGAATATTTTTTTGCCGAGATATTTTTCTATGGTTTTTCCGCTTATGCTGACAGATGATTTTTCTCCCGACACGACGATTCTTGCAACTTTTCGCATTATTTCGCCAACTTTTCTTTCAAGTTCTCTGACACCGGATTCTCTTGTGTAGGAATTGATAATTTCGAGTATGGCGCTGTCTGCAATTTTTACGTTGGATTTTTTAAGACCGTGTTCCTGTATCTGACGGGGAATTATATACTCTTTTGCAATTGAAAGTTTTTCCCTGTCTGTGTAGCCTTCGAGTTCTATAACTTCCATTCTGTCAAGGAGGGGTCTGTCTATACTTTCAAGTGAATTTGCCGTTGTTATGAAAAGCACATCTGAAAGATCATATTCAAGTTCGATGTAATGGTCGCGGAAAGAAAAATTCTGTTCGCTGTCTAAAACTTCCAAAAGTGCTGCAGAGGTGCTTCCTCTGTGGTCAGCACCGAGTTTGTCAATTTCATCAAGCAAAATGAGAGGATTGGATGTGCCTGACTGCTTTATGGCAGATATTATTCTTCCGGGCATTGCACCGATGTAGGTTTTTCTATGGCCTCTTATTTCTGCTTCGTCTTTAACGCCGCCAAGACTCATTCTCACATATTTTCTGTTAAGGGCTCTGGCAATGGATTTTGCAACAGAAGTCTTACCAACCCCCGGAGGTCCCCAGAGACAGATTATGGGAGATTTTTTACCGCCGGAAAGATTTCTTACTGCAAGAAATTCCACTATTCTTTCCTTGACTTTTTTCATTCCGTAGTGGTCAGAATCAAGAATCTGTGTTGCCTGTGTCAGATCTTTGTTTTCTTCATCATATATTCCCCAGGGAAGCGATGTCACCCAGTCAAGATAATTTCTGATGACTGATGCATCGGGATTGCCCGGTTGCATACGTTCAAGTCTGGAAAGTTCTTTTTCACACTTTTTAACCACACTTTCGGGTGCTTTCACTTTTTCAAGTTTTGAAAGAATTTCTGCTCTTTCTTCATCAGGATCGTCATCTTCACCCAGTTCATCTTTTATGACCTTTATCTGTTCACGAAGATAGTATTCTTTCTGATTCTTGTCCATCTTGTCCTTGACTTTGTGGTTTATCATCTTTTCAAGTCTCAGAAGTTCAATTTCGGAATGAAGATGAGAAAGAATTTTCTCAAGACGTGACACAAGGTCAAATTCTTCCAGAAGTTCCTGCTTTGTATCAAGATCAAGAGCAAGAGCGGCTGCTACCATATCAGAAAACTGTTCAGGATCTGAAATGTTGACATAGGGATTTACTGCCTCCTTGTCAAACTTGCCCATGAGAGAAAAATATATGCCGCATTGTTTGGTTATCTCTCTGACATATGCATCTATTGTGAGATTTTCCTCATTTGTATATTCTGTTTTGGGTGTGTACTCTCTCAATCTGCACTCAAAAAACGGCGATGTTGAAGTGAATTCCTCAATTTCTGCTCTTGAAATTCCCTCAACAAGCACTCTCACGTCATCTTCAGAAACTTTAAGAATCTGTTTTACGCGGGCAATGGTTCCCACAGTATACATATCTCTTTCAGTGATAGTTTCAATTTCGGGATCCCTTTGAGCCACTAAAAACAAAAGTTGATCCTCTATCATACATTCTTCAACTGCGCTGACAGATTTGTTTCTGCCCACATCAAAGTGGATTATCATATATGGAAAAACAGGAAGTCCTCTCAGAGGAAGCACCGGCATTGTAACGGTTTTTGTTGTTTGTTCCTTTTTCATAAGTGCGTTCTCCTTATTTTGTATACATTCATTTATTCTTAGCCCTCGGATAGGCTAAAAAGGGGCAAACCCACCCCACAATATTATATTATACTAAAGTATCCGCACTATTGCAATAGTAAATTGCTACATAATTTCACAAATTTGAAACTCTTTGTCATAGCCAAAAATTATTTTCATAAAATTATCAGAGAATATTATCAGGAGCGGATTATGAATATTTCAGGAAAAAGAAAACATCATATATGTACCGTGGTAATCCGCAAAAAAGGATTACCTGTAAGAGTTATTCCGTTTTTTATGATCATTTTGCTTTTATTATTATTTATAAATATGCCACGCAAAGCGGAAGACAAATTGCTCACTCCCATTGCAAAAACGTCGGTTAATGTTAACTTCCCGAAATCCCATGAAAAAAAGGCAACAGATCTTTTTTCTCTCCCCGACATATACACTCTTATGAGAGCATCATCACCGTTTTTCCAAAATCTTGAAAAAAAAGAGGCAACCTTGTCTGAAAAAAAGTCTGAGGACACATCAAACACTTATCCTAAAAGTGAAAAAGTGAAAGAAAAATCAGTCATATCAACAAACCTTAAGATTTCAAACGCAACTTCCTATGTAATAAACCCGCATGAATTTGTATCAAAAAAAATTTCCTACAATGCTGTTTCGCAATCAAAGAAAGTTCTGATAATACATACCCACGGATGCGAAACATATTCATCACCATCAGGTCAGGCATTGGGTGAAAATGGTTCTTACCGTACTAAAGATATGGATAAAAATGTTACTTCTGTCGGAAAAATCATCGCAAATGAACTTACAAAAAGGGGAATATCCGTAATATATGATGACACTTTATGCGATTATCCTTCATACAATGCATCATACAAAACAAGCATGGAAATAATTGAAAGGCATCTGAAAGAAAACCCCGACATCCGCTTTGTGTTTGACATTCACAGGGATGCCATTGCAGAACCTGACGAAACTCCGATTAAACTGACTGCAGACATAGACGGTGAAACCTTTGCTCAGGTTATGATTGTTTGCGGAACCGATTCTATGGGACTTCACCATCCAAACTGGAGGGAAAACCTTACTCTCGGGCTTAAAATTCAGGAAAAACTCGAAGAGAAATATCCCGGACTTGCAAGGCCTGTCAATCTCAGGGAGGAAAGGTTTAATATGCACAAAACCAGGGGTTCTCTGATATTTGAAGTGGGCACACACGGAAATACTCTCGAAGAAGTGCAAAAAAGCGGTGTCCTTTTGGCAGACGCCATCTCAGACGTAATATGCAATTGACAAAATAAAGTATTTGAGTTATAATTGTAAGGTATTATAGCAGAATATGTATTTATGTGCAAATTCTGTGGATTTTCAGTGTTTACAAATGCTTTTTACAGTGGAGGCACCCATGAAAAACATATTTAAATCATTTAGAATATATACTCTTGCCGCAACCGTTTTATCGGTGATTTTTTTGTTCCCCAGTTGGTTTTCTCTGTCTGTTCCCATGCTCGATTCTTTTCTGGAATCTGATTCATTGTATATTTCATTTTTCACTCTTCCGAGATTTCTTGAGGAACACGGACTTCTTACCCACATAACCAACATCGGCGGAAAATCTGCTGCGCTGACGGTTCTTATTGCAAGCGGAATTTTGAAATATCTTTGTGTTCTTTCGGCAGGACTTGCCCTGTACGGACTTTGGAAATCCTGCATAAAAAAGAAGCCTACAAGATTTTTGATATCGTCTCAGATTATTGCTCTTGTTCTTCACTCTGTTTGTATTTTAATAATCATCAGTTTTGCAATCATAATAAATATTTTTGCAGGCAATCTTTCTCAGACCACGGGATTTAGTGAAAAACTCCTTGATGTGTCATTTATACCCACAGTGTGGTTTTATCTCTCTCTTGCAAGTTGCGTTTTGTCACTTATATTTGCAATAAAATACAAAAAAGAATCCTAATTAGTACCAAAGAGGTGTTTTAATATGCCGGCAATCGGTTTTGATAACGAAAAATATCTTCATATGCAGTCTCAGTATATTAATGAGCGCATTTCTCAGTTTGGCGGAAAACTCTATTTAGAGTTTGGAGGCAAACTTTTTGATGACTATCATGCATCAAGAGTTCTGCCGGGTTTTGAACCCGACAGTAAACTAAAAATGCTTATGCAACTTAAAGACAGGGTTGAGATTGTTATTGTCATCAGCACCTCAGACATTGAAAAGAACAAACTTCGCTCTGATCTTGGAATAACATATGAACAGGATGTCATAAGACTTATTGACTGTTTCCGTTCAATAAATCTCTATGTGAGCAGTGTTGTTATGACAAGATTTTCCGGGCAGAGTGCCTGCATTGCTTTTCAGAAACGTCTTGAATCTCTTGGAGTAAAAGTGTATCGCCACTATGACATTGACGGATATCCTTCAAACATTTCCAAAATCGTAAGCGATGAAGGATATGGCAAAAACGAGTATATTGAGACAAGCCGTGAACTTGTTGTTATCACCGCCCCGGGTCCCGGTAGCGGAAAAATGGCAACTTGCCTTTCCCAACTTTATCACGAACATAAAAAAGGTATTCAGGCGGGATATGCAAAATTTGAAACATTCCCTATCTGGAATATCCCTCTTACCCATCCGGTAAATCTTGCATATGAGGCTGCAACAGCAGACCTTAATGATGTTAATATGATAGATCCGTTTCACCTTGAAGCCTACGGTGAAACCACTGTCAACTACAACAGAGATGTTGAAATTTTCCCTGTTGTAAAATCAATGCTTGAAACAATTTTAGGAACTTGTCCCTACAAATCCCCCACGGATATGGGTGTTAATATGGCAGGAAACTGCATTATAGACAATGATGCAGTTATGGAAGCATCACGTCAGGAAATTGTAAGAAGATATTACACTGCGCTTTGTGAGCAAAGACGGGGTGCTGTGACGGAAGATGTTGTATATAAACTTGAACTTCTGATGAAAAAAGCACAGGTTTCTCCATCTGACAGACTTGTGGTTGAGCCTGCACTTAAAAAGGCTGAAATCACAGGTTCTCCCGCCGCATCACTTATGCTTGGTGACGGCAGAATTGTTACAGGAAAAACTTCTGAACTTTTGGGAGCATCTGCTGCTCTTCTTTTGAATGCTCTTAAAACTCTTGCAGGAATTGATGACAAAATTCATCTTATTTCTCCCCTGATTGTAGAGCCTATATGCAGACTTAAAACCGATCATTTCGGCAACCGTAACCCAAGACTTCACACCGACGAAACCCTGATTGCGCTTTCAATAAGTGCTGCAACAGATTCAAATGCGGAACGTGCAATGAAAGAAATTCCGAACTTAAGAGGATGTGAACTTCACTCAAGCGTTATACTTTCGCCTGTTGATGAAAAGGTGTTTAAACGGCTTGGAATAAATTTAACCTGCGAACCGCAGTTTAAAGAAAAAATCATAAATTAAACCAAAGGTGTTTCTCCGATCGAAGTATTATACTATTCGGAATGATTGTTTGGCGAAAAGGACTGTCTCATTGATTTGAAATGAGGCAGTTCTTTTCTTTTTATGTTTCTTATATGTCATTAGTATATAAACAAACTATGGTGCAATAATATGATAAAAAGACTTTGGAGGCACTATGAAATATGAAATCCACACCGACCTTGCAATAGAATCTGCAGCGGTGGAAAATCTTGAAGTAAGCGGAAGTATTACAGGTATTAAATCTGAAAGCCACAGAGAAAATTTTGTTACGGTTACAAGAGTTGAAATAATAAACAAAAGAGGTGAAGAAGCAGTCGGAAAACCAAGAGGTCACTATGTTACCATAGAAGTTCCAAAACTTCGGGAAAATGTCACAGATGCTTTCGATGCGGCAGAAAAGTCTCTGACAAACGAACTCAAAAATATTCTGAATCTGAAAAAAGGCGACACTGTTATGGTGGTGGGACTTGGAAACAGGTTTGTCACTCCTGATGCACTTGGGCCTAAAGTTGTTGACAAACTCCTTGTCACAAGACATCTCTACGGTGTTTTGCCTGATGAAATCACAAAAGATATGAATTCACTTTGCGCAGTTTCACCGGGAGTTCTTGGAATAACCGGAATGGAAACAGGAGAAATCATAAGCGGAATAAAAGATAAGATAAAGCCTGACCTGATCATTGCCATAGACGCCCTTGCATCAAGAAAAACTTCCCGAATAAGCACAACTTTTCAGATTGCAGACACCGGGATTGTGCCGGGCTCAGGGATAGGAAACAAAAGAAAGGAACTCACAAAAGAGACTATGGGTGTGCCTGTTATTGCAATCGGAGTGCCCACTGTTATTGAAGCGGCAGCAGTTGCAAGCGATGCCATAGAACTTCTGATTGAAGCGGTTAAAATCCATGCAAAAAAAGGCTCTCCCCTTTTTGGTGCCGTGGACGCCTTTGACAACGAGAACAGGTATGACCTTATAAGTGAAGTGCTATCGCCATCTGCAGGTGATTTGATAGTGACACCAAAGGAGGTTGACTCCATTATTGACGAAGTGTCAAAAATAATTGCTATGAGCATCAACGAAGCAATAAATGGCGAAACTGCAAAAAAACTTGGAGAAATTCTTTGATTTATTTCCATATTTTGTTTTCTTTTTTATTTGAAAACCCTCTCAAAACCGCTGAAAAGCGGCGTTTGAGAGGGTTTGTTTTTTTATCGGCAAGCAGAATTTCAAGTGTAAAAAAGAGATATAATGAATTTGCAACAGACGAAAAAAGAAAAATTTTACCCACAATGCCCAAATACGTCTGCGCTGGCTCCCGGGAAAGACCGGATGATTTGACACTTCGGAAAGACGAAAGGAAGGAGAAAAAATGAAAAAGATTTCAGAGCAGGAAAAAAATTTAAAAGAACTTGGTCTTCTTTCGCAAGATGTGAATGAAGAAAAAGAAGACAAGGAAAGGACAGACGCTCAGTCCGAAAAAATTGAGTCACCTGACAAAGAAGCAGAATTCGAAAAACTCATCAAAGGAGAGTTCAAAGAGCAGTTTGAGGAGAGAATGAGAAATAATTTAAAGAGAAGATTCAAAGAAAGTTCGGACCTCAAAGCAAAAAATGAACACAATGAGAAAATCGTAAATATGCTTATGGAAAAATATGCCATAAAAGACGGTGACACACAAAGCCTCATTGAAGCAATCGAAACAGATGATTCTTATTTAAAGGATGAGGCAGAAAAAATGGGTGTGGAGACTGATGTTTTGAAAAAACTCAGACAACTCGAATTTGAAAATGACACCCTCAAAAAAAGTATTGACCGTGAAAAGGCGGCAAAGAAAATGGAAAGAACCATATCAGAGTGGATAAGTGACGGGGAATTCTTAAAAGAAAACTATCCCGAATTTGACCTTGAGGCAGATTCTGAAAATCCTGAATTCATAAACCTCTTAAAAGGAGGCGCAGGTCTTAAGGGAGCATATCTTGCGACGCACCACAATGAAATAATAAAGAGTTTGGTGGAAAAAGCGGCAAGAGAAGCAAAAGAAGAAGCCATTGAGGCTATGAGGGCAAAAGAAATGCGTCCGCCTGAAAACGGTATGAGTTCCAAAAGTGCCGCTCTTTTCAAAACAGATGTATCAGGGCTTACACCTGAGCAAAGAGCAGAAATTGCAAAAAGAGTTGCAAAGGGTGAAATAATCAGTTTCTGATTTTTCTGATACTGACGCAACTTAACGAAAGGAGATATTATGATTTTAGATTTAACTTTATTTGATGCAAATCCAAACACAACTTTGGAATCGGGACTTAGTGCCGAAATGAGAACCTATTACAGCGATTATCTCATTGACAATGCAAAACCAAACCTTGTTCACGACCAGTTCGGTCAGAAACATGCTATCCCCGCAAACGGCGGAAAAACAATCCAGTTCAGAAAATTTATGCCCTTTTCAAAGGCTACAACTCCCCTTTCAGAAGGCGTAACTCCTGACGGCGGTTCACTTTCTGTTACAAGTGTAACAGCAACTGTTGACCAGTATGGATATTATGTTACAATATCCGATATGCTTCAGTTATCTGCCGTTGACAACACATTGGTTGAAACCACAAAGCTTCTCGGAAGTCAGGCAGGTATTACTCTTGACACCATTACAAGAGAAGTTTTAAACGGCGGTACCAGTGTTATGTATTCAGGCGGAAAAGAAGCAAGAGATGCCATTGACGCAGATTCAAAACTCTCTGTTGATGACATTTTTAAAGCGGCACGTTTCCTGAAAACACAAAACGCTCCAAAAATCAACGGAAGTTACGTGGCAATCATCCATCCTGACGTTTCATATGACCTTATGAGAGATCCCGAATGGATTGACGTACATAAATATGCCTCAACTTCTGAAATTTTTGAAGGCGAAATAGGTAAACTTGCAGGCGTAAGATTTGTTGAAAGCACAGAGGCTAAAATCTTCAAGGGTGAGGGTGCTTCTTCTCTTGATGTATATTCCACCCTTGTTCTCGGTGCAAACGCCTACGGCGTGACAGAAATTACAGGCGGCGGTCTTACACACATCGTAAAACAACTTGGTTCCGGCGGAACAGCAGATCCTCTCAACCAGAGAGCAACTGCCGGATGGAAGGGAACAAAAACCGCTGAAAGACTTGTGGAAAACTATATGATAAGAATTGAAAGTTCGTCAAGTTTTTCAAATTCAGGTAACTAATTAAACAGAAAGGATGAATTTTACCATGGCAAAAACATCTACACAGACAGTGGCGGAAAAAGTTTCTAAAACTGACTTTTACAACGAACTTGTTACTGTCAAGCTCTTTAAAGACAACGACAAATACAAAGATGATGTATTTGTTGCAGTAAACGGCGTCGGAATGATTGTACCAAGAGGCAAGGAAGTGCAGATTCCGAGAAAATATGCCATTGCTTTAAAAAACAGCGAAGCACAGGACAGTTTTGCCGCTCAGCACTCTATGGAACTTTCCAAAAATGCTGAAGCTACAGAACTTAACTGATTGAAAAATGTCATTTAAATTAACCTCCATTTAAAGTATAGAAACAGGGGCTGTAAATTAATTCGGCAAATTAATTTACAGCCCCTTTGGGGAATAGAAAAAAAGATTCAGAATTGTCAAATCGAACTCAAAGCAAGGCAGAGCCATGCTTTGAGTGGTAACCCGAAGCTGTACAAAGGTACTGC
>JAZQJX010000101.1:0-19601 GCA_045541875.1 Clostridia bacterium
AATGAATTCTCAATCAAATATACAGGCGGATTTGCCGGCTTTGGTACAAACGAAACCGACGGCGGACGCAGTATTTTGAATATCAACAAAGACGGTCAGCTTTCACTTGGTGCATTCATGGGTCACCATGAATATGCGCCCACAGGCACATCGGAAACTTCATTCGTAGCGGGAACAATACTCGACAATGTTCAGCTTGAACTTGGAAAATGGTATGACATTAAGGTTGCAGCAGACTTCACAGGTTCAGATTCAGATATTCTCGCATATGTTTGGGTAAATGATGAACTTGTTGCAAATGGCACAAAAATCCCCGGATTCTATAAAACATTCCCATGGAAATTCAATGATTTCTATTTTGACCAGGCAGCAAATGCAGGAACAATAGCATATGTTGACGCTGTTAAAACATATGAAACTAATGGATTGGGCGAGATTGAAATCCCCGGTAATGATGATGACACAGGCGATGACGCTGTAACAAAAACATATTTTGACATTGACTTTGAAAATTGGACATCATGGGGCGACAACCCCTTCGGCGGTGCAACAAACAGCGATGGTACAGAAATCGCTCATGATTGGGCAGGTGATCCATGGCAGATGAGCACAGGCGAAGATTCTGACAGAGGCGGAAGGGTTGCAAAAGTAGAAGTTTCTACATCAGCTGGAGACATGGAATACGGCTACCTTTTCCGTACAAGAATGGGCAGAGACACAGTTGTTCCTGCAGATTACAGCAATGTTAAAGTGCTCTGGAATGAATTCTCAATCAAATATGAAGGCGGATTTGCAGGCTTTAGTACAAACGAAAATGACGGTGCACGCAGTTTTGTAAGTATCAACAAAAACGGTCAGCTTGTACTTGGTGCAAAGTACGGTTACAGTGAATATAAGGTTGCAGGTGAAGGCGGAGATGAATATAACCCGTACATGACACTCGACGATGTTCAGCTTGAACTTGACAAATGGTATGACATTAAGGTTGCAGCAGACTTCACAACTGATGATGCATCTACAGGAGCTACTGTATATGTTTGGGTAAACGATAAACTTGTTGCAAATGATGTAAAAGTTGAAAAAATCAAAACAACATCCGGCTGGGTATACCAGAAACTCTATTTTGACCAGGCAGAAAAAGAAGGAACAATAGCTTATGTTGATGATATTAAAGTATATGAAACTGCCGAATTGGGCGAGATTGAAATTCCCGGTCTCGAGATAACAAAAACATATTTTGACTTTGACATTGAAAACTGGATAAATGATGATCTTGGATTCATAACAAACACGGACGGTTCAGCACTTGGTCTTGGCGGTGCCGGAGAACATCTTAAGGCTAAACGCGGAACAGATTCCGACAGAGGACAGGTTATGAAGGTTGATGTTGCAACATCAGGCGGACACTCCTCATCAAACAACGGCTTCCTTCTCCGTGCAAGAAAGTCAGGAAATCCTTCAAATTACGAAGGTGTCGATGTGCTCTGGAATGAATTTTCAATCAAATATGAAGGCGGATTTGCAGGCTTCGGTACAAACGAAAATGATGACGGACGCAATATTTTGAATATCAACAAAAACGGTCAGCTTGTACTTGGTACAAAATTAGGTCACTGTGAATATTCGCCCAGCGGCGTATCGGAAGGTGATTTTAAACCGGGAATAATCCTCAACGATGTTCAGCTTGAACTTGGAAAATGGTATGACATTAAGGTTGCAGCAGACTTCACAGCTGAAGATGCAAATACAGGTGTTACTGCATATGTTTGGGTAAACGGTGAACTTGTTGCAGATGGTATAAAAATTGCTAAAATCACAACAACATCCACCTGGGTAAATAATGACTTCTATTTTGACCAGGCTGCAAACGAAGGAACAATAGCATATGTTGACGCTGTTAAACAGTATGAAACTTCAGAACTTGGTTCAGATATTGTTAAAGACAAAGTAAATGTAATGACAGATGCCCTCAACAGCATTTCTGCAAACATCGGCACCAGAAACGAAACACACCATCCCGTAAGTGCAATGGTGGACGGCATAAAAGAGAGTGACAATATGTATAAAAGTCTCAAAATTGCCAAAGAAGCAGAAGGACTTAAAGTTGTTGCTGCCCTTGATGCCATATACGAAATTTCTTCTGTAACGGTTACAGAGAGATGGATGAGCGATCATGGACTTAAAGTCAGTGTAGAAATCGGAAAGAACGGCAATCTTACAAAGGTTGTAGACAATCTGGGCGTAACCAAGGGTAGTGAGCCCGGTCAGGCAGTTGATACCATATATCCCATTATTCCTACAGAAGGTGACACAATTGTATATACCTTTACTGTAGATAATCACAGATGGAATGAAAATGACCTCGGCAATACAGAATCGGACTATCAGATTTATGAACTTGCAGCAAAAGGTTTTTATGTTGATGATGTAACAGTTACAGGCTTTGTTCCCGAAATCGGTTATTGGTATCACTCAGATGACAATGCAATCACCCGTTACTGTATCAACTGCTATAATGCAGGTGAAGACATCAACGGTAAATTCTTTGTTGCATCATATGATGACGAGGAGCTTGTTGGTATTTCAGCGCCTGTAGATGTAACTCTCAAAAAGGGTGCAAACACTTTGGAATGTGAAGAAACACCTGCTATTTATAACGATAGCTATACATACAAAGTATTCTTTTGGGAAGATTTAGATGCGGTAAGACCTGTCATAGCATCAGAAGACGTTATAAAATAATTTTAAAATCAGAATCTGACATATAACTATATGTCTTTGATAAAATCCTCACACTTTGCCCAGACAAAGTGTGAGGAGCTTTGAATGCTTTTGGCTAAAATGAAAAACGGCTCTTTACCAATAGCCGGGGTTAAAATTAAATAACGGAATTTTTGGTGGCGGCTGCAAATTTGTGCAGCCGCCTTTTGTATGTCTGTTTTTTGCGACTGAATAATTGTGTGTCTACACCTGTAACAATCTTTTTTCTTAAATCCAAAAAAAGTGTACGACTAATTGACTTTAATGTGATATCATTAATATCAGGGTTGTGTGTTTTTTTTGAATTTTAGTGATTACAAAAGTGATATTATAAAATTCGGGAGGTAGAAAAGAATGAAAAAATCAAACAGAATATTATCAGCATTTTTAGCATTGACAATCATATTTTCAATAATGCTTTCATCAGGACAGATTATATCTTATGCCGATTCATTCGCACCCATAGACGGAGTCGGCAGCACGGATACAGAAATTCCTCTTTCAGGCATTGAGGGAACAGTCATATATTCAAACGGAGAATTTCCTTCCGGAACCTATACTGCATCTGCGGGTACGCAAATCGACTCTATGATTTATCTTAATAGCGGTGCAAGCAGTGTCGGAACAGACGGGGAAGGCGGTTCTGTTTTCTCATTTGGCGGACATGGCTGGCTGAAAACCAAAAATGCACTGGATGCATATGTTCGGGAAAACGGAAATGTTCCCGGTGCAATCCACGAACTGACACTTGTTATAAAGGTTACAGGCGGAGTTGTATACCTTTATCCCTGCGGCGGAGGAGACAACCGTGACGCCGCTGCAAGTCTTGTATTTAACGGCACAACACTTGCAAGTGACACCGGAGTAACCTACTCAACAACACTTCCTCGTGATACATGGTACAGAATAAAATTCACTTTAGACACTGCAACAAAAACTGTATATACTTCTGTAAACGGAGCGGTTGTATATTCAGCCGTATCAGCAACTCTCGGAAATTCACTTTACAGTATTCTTTATCAGGAGACTAACGGTGCAGCAGTCAGCATCGATAATATTAAATATGTTGTAAAAGATGAACCGGATGAATTTGCACCTGTTCCGGGGATCGGCGATACGGATATAGAAATTCCTCTTTCCGATGTTGAAGGGACAGCCATATATTCAAAGGGAGAATTTCCTTCCGAAACTTATGTTGCACCTGCGGGTACGCTAATCGACTCTATGATTTATCATGAAAAGGGCACAAGCACTGTTGGAACAGACAAAACAAACGGTTCTGTTTTCTCGTTTGGCAACCAGGGCTGGTTGAAAATTAAAATTGCACTTGATGCATATGTTCGGAAAAACGGAAGTGTTCCCGGTGCAATCCACGAACTGACACTTGATATAAAGGTTTCAGACGGAAATGTATATCTTTATCCGTGCAGCGGAGGAGACAACCGTGACAAAGATGCAAGTCTTGTGTTTATAGGAACAAAACTAATGAGTGACGCCGGAGCAACCTACGGAACACTTCCTCGTGATACATGGTACAGAATAAAATTCACTTTAGACACTGACACGAAAACTGTATATACTTCTGTAAACGGTGCGATTGTATATACAGGTGCATCAACAACTCTTGGAAATACACTTTATAGTGTTCTTTATCAACAGACTAATGGTGCAACAGTCAGCATCGATAATATTAAGTATGTTGTAAAAAGTGAATCTTCAGATGAACCGTCAACTCCACCGACTCCTCCCGATGAACCGGGTGATGAATCAGAGGTTAAGGAACCGCCGTTATATTACGATTTTGAAAATATGCCGATTGGTGCGCAACTCTATGACGGAACTGTTACAGACTATAAAGGAAACAACATGCTCAAACAGGAACTTAATTCTTCAGGACGAAGAGCGAAGTTTTATGCGATGATTCCCGGAGATGCAGTTTTTTCCTTTGACTTTGCATCGACAGGAGGCCCCATTGAGGGTAAAATGACATTTGAAAGCGGAAACGAAGCAGGTCATGCTCTCACATTTACGCTTGATGGAGATGTAATAAGTTATAACGGTACCCAAATCACAAAATATGATGAAGAAGTAAAAAACATTGCTGTGGTTTTTAAAGCAAATCAGCAGCACTTTGATATATATGTTAATGGTGAATGCGTAGTCAGAGGATGTTTCACCGAAATACGTTTTGATAAAATTGTAAATGTCGAACTGTATTTCTGTGCCCCCGGTGAAAATGCAGACATTTATCTTGATAATATAATGGCATATCCCACATATGAAAAAATCAAAGATGCAATTATATATGATCCCGATGCCAGACCTGTATGGGACAAAGAAATAATTCTTACGGATAAGACCTGGTTCATTGATGAAGAGACAGAAAAAGCCTTTATGGCAGATAAAGTTTCCGTACACATGAGAAGCGGTGTTGTTTGCGTAAACAATGAAAAAACAACCCTTGAAAATATGCCCTATGTAAACGGAGATGAACTTATGGTTCCGTCGGAATTTTTCGCAGTTGCATATGGGATTACACCTTCAATATCTGATACAACAGTTAGTCTGAAAAATAATATTATTCTTGATTTAAAATCACCGAAAATTTCTGTCAAGAGTCAGACATATGATATATTCTGCTCACCGCAGGAAAAAGACGGCATAATATATTTGCCTCTTCGTGCGATTGTTGAGAAAGGTATGTCAAAACACATATATCACGATACAACCGCCATTCACTATGGCATGGTTATAATTTCCGATGCTGAGATTGAGCCGTGGACAGGTGATGAGCTTCAGAATCTGAATGATTATTGTTTTTATTTAAGACCCACGAAAGAACAATGGCTTGCAGACTACAATGCATCACCGTTAAAAGAACAGCATCCGAGAGTTATGGCAACAGAGGAAGATTTTGAACGCTTGAAAAAAGAAATTGAAACAAATGAAAGAAAAAAAGCGTGGTTTGAAAATCTCATTACATACTGCGATGGACTAGTTAAAAAACGGCCTTTGAAATATGAACTCCGTGACGGTATCAGACTCATGTATGTAAGTTCTGATTTTACGGAATGGTCAACCTGTCTTTCGTTTGCATACAAGATGACCGGTGATAAAAAATACCTTGATGCTGCGTGGAAGCAGATTGAAGCAGTTGCGGCATTTCCCGACTGGAATCCGATTCATCACATAGATGTTGGTATGATGGCTCTTGGATTTGGTATTTCATATGACTGGCTTTATCATGACCTTACCCCGGATCAGAGAGCGATTATGGAAAGAGCGGTATATAATAATCTCTACTGGATTGTAAACGAAGCTCATCAGGATTTCTATACTGTCTATGGTGATCCGGGAATGAAGGATAATCACAACGTATTGTGTAATGCCGGACTCATAGCTTGCATAGTTGCATTCATGGATGTACACCCCGAGGTCGGAAGTCAGCTCGGAGCACATACAATGAGACTGCTCGAAAGATTTATGTGGCTTTTTGCTCCCATTGGTTCATACTTTGAAGGACCGATGTATGCAAGTGTATCAATTGATTATGCAGCCAGTCTTTTTGCGTCAATGGAACCCTGTATGGGCACACTTTACGGACTTGATAAAGCAGAAGCCTTTGACCTTTCGGGAGACTACATTATTAACATGCAGTCCGATGCAGCATCGTTTGGGTTTGGTGATGGTAATTCCGACCTTAAAAGAAGTTCAGGAATGCTCTGGCTATATAAGCACTACGGAATAAAAGGTAAGCAGGATGCAGTTGCGGATCTTTTGGCTAATGTAGGAGGTCAGGATGCAGTAAATGCACTTCTTTACTATGATGTTGAACAGGAAAAAACAAATGACACAACCAGCATGGGTATATATTACTCAGGGGAAGACCTTGTTCTTGCCAGAAACAGTTATGATATCGGTCAGGTTTATGTAGGTCTCAAATGCGGTGGAACAATCCACTCTCATTCTCATCTTGATTCAGGAAGTTTTGTTTTTGATGCAATGGGAACGAGATGGGCACATGACCTCGGTCAGGATGATTACAACCTTGAATGGAACTGGGGATTCTATGAAATATTCAGAAGAAGACCTGAATCCCATAATACTCTCATAATAAATCCGGATGCGGGATATGGATATGAACTTGACGGAAGGGCAAAATTCTTATCATATGATATTCAGCCCAGAGGAGTAATTGCTAAGACTGATTTAACCGAACTTTACGGAGCTAAAGTCACAAGTGCAAAAAGAGGATTTTTCTTCACTGATGACAGAAGAAGCCTTGTTGTCCGTGATGAAGTTTCACTCACAGGACAATCTGATTTATATTGGTTGATGTGTATCAGTGCAAATGCGGAGATAATTGATGAAAATACAGTTATTCTTACAAAGCCGGCAAATGCTTCGCAAAAAGTTAAGGTAGAATTTATATCGTCCACAGGAGAGGGAACCGTAGAAGTCGGACCTGCCGCACCTTTCCCCACATCCCCGCAGATTCCTGAACAGAATCAGAACATGGGTTATCAAAGGCTTTCATATAAGGTTAGCGGAAACGGAAATGTAAATATCACCGCAAAAATAACCCCAATGGGATTTAAAGGTTCAGATATATCAGAGTATAATACAAATATGGATTCATGGGTTATACCCGACGGTGAAATGAAACAGGTTCCTGTTCTTGATTCTCTGACAATTGACGGAGAAAGCTATAATACAACCAATGCATATTATACCGTTCGTGTAAAATCATTTGATTCTCCTGTCCCCGAAGTTGTTGCTGAATCCGAAAAGTATATTGTGGATATTCATTATGCAAAAGATTTGTCAGATCAGACAACAATCAAGTTAACTGACCCAAATGATGAAACCAATACTGTAACATATATAATATCATTTATAACCACATACACAGAAGATTTCAGAGCAGTAGAATTTGACGATTATACAGCACTTGCAATGAGTAATGTTAAAGCATCAGCCGTTCTTCAGGCAGAACACCCCGCTGACCATGTTCTTGACGGTGATCTGTCAACAAGATGGGTATCAGAGAATAATGCATGGCTTCTGTTTGATCTTGAATCTGAACAGGAATTTGACACGGTTCTTCTTGCGATGTATCTTGCAACGACACGAACACATACATTCACTATTGATGTTTCGAATGACGGAAAGACCTTTACAAAGGTTGGTACCTTCACAAACAGCGGAAAAACTGATGACCATGAAGCATTTGATATCGGAGCTCAAAAAGCTCGCTATGTCAGAGTCAATTTCCGTGGTGCAAATAACGGAGAAACATACAACTCAGTAACTGAATTTGTTGTTGCAAAGAAAAAATAATAAAATGTGGGAACTCACAGAACGGTTTTGTTTGTGAGTTCCCGTGAATGATAATTGAATGGAGCAGGTTGATGACACTCAAAATAAGCAAAGACCAAATTAGTAAACGTGTTGACGTTAAACTTTTAGAAGATGTCTCAACAATAGAATACGATTCTCTGGTACTTGGCGATTTTGCCATAGAATTTGAAGTTTCGGTTACAGACGGATTTATATCCGGTAACTTTGAAATCCAGGGAGGCAACACTCCTGCAACAGTACTGGAATTTACAAAAAACGGTGAAATACGCACAAGAGATGGACGTATTCATATTGCAGACTATGGTTTAGAACCTGTAAAAATCAGAGTTGAATACTTCACGTTAAAAAGACTTTTTGATATATATGCAAATGGTGAACTTATAACAAGTGACTACAGTGCGGATATACTCACAGAACTTCACCATATCACAGTATTTTTTGATAAATGTATATCTTTTACTTTTGATGTGAAATCAGAAACAGAGGGAGCAAAGATACATCTTGAAAATGTATCGGCGACGCAGATTGGAAATGCACCTGTATGGGAAAAGGAAATTATTCCTGCTGATAAAGTCTGGTTCCTTGATGATGAAGAAGAAAAGGCTTTTATGAAAGACAAGGTTTCTCTTCACGTAAGGAGCGGTCAGATAATAATAAATGGTGAAAAATATAATCTTTTGCATATGCCATACAGAAAAAATGATAATGTTTTTGCCCCTGCCGAATTTTACAAATTAGCATTTGACATTTCTGCAGAAGAGCTTTCAAAATTTGTTTTTGAGGAAAAAGACGGGGTTTTGTATTTCCCCTTATATGATATCTGCGAAAAACTTATTTTCAAAAAAGTTTTCCTTGATACCACATCTATTCATTCGGGTCTTATAATTATATCTGACGAAACGATACAGATTGATGACAAGGAAAAGTTGCAGAAATTAAATGATTATTGTTTCTATGAAAGACCAACTCCCGAAAAATGGTTGTCGGATTATGATAATTCACTTCTCAAAGGTGTACATCCGAGAATTATAGCAACGGAGCGTGATCTTGGCCGTCTTAGAGAGGAAATAAAAACAAATGAATATAAAAAGAGATGGTTCAAAAATCTTCTGGACAACTGTGAAGAAATAATGAAAGAACCAATTCTCAAATATGAACTCCGTGACCGTGTCCGTCTTTTGTACGTGGCCGATGATTTTATGGAGTGGATGACTTGTCTTGCATTTGCATATAAAATGACAGGGGACAGAAAATACTTTGACGCTGCCTGGAAGCAGATTGAGGCTATTTCAAATATGCCTGACTGGAATCCGGCGCATCACATTGATGTCGGACTCATGGCTCTTGGCTATGCTATAAGTTATGACTGGTTCTATGAACTCCTTACAGACAGTCAGAAACAACTTATGGAAAGGTGTGTACATAACAATCTTTTTTGGATTGTAAATGAAGCACACAAAAGTCCCGACACTCTCTATGGAGACCCTGGAATGAAGGATAATCACAATGTATTGTGCAATGCCGGACTCATAGCCTGTGTAGTTGCATTCATGGATGTACATCCTGAGATCGGAAGTTATCTCGGAGCAAATACAATGACAGTGCTCGAAAGATTTATGTGGCTTTTTGCTCCCATTGGTGCATACTTTGAAGGGCCGAGTTATGCGTGTGTATCAATTAATTATACAGCCCGTCTTTTTGCGGCAATGGAACCCTGTATGGGCACGCTTTACGGACTTGATAAAGCAGAAGCCTTTGACCTTTCGGCAGACTACATTATGAACATGCAGTCAGATGCAGCCTCGTTTGGGTTTGGTGACGGTAACTCCGACCTCAAAAGATGTTCGGGAATGTTCTGGCTATATAATCACTACGGAATAAAAGGTAAGCAAGATGCAGTTGCGAATCTTTTGGATGGTGCAAGAGGGATAGATGCAGTAGATGCACTTCTTCACTATAATGTTGAACAGAAAAAAACAAATGATGGTGATACATCAGGTCTGGATATATACTATCCGGGTGAAGACCTTGTTCTTGCCAGAAACAGTTTTGAACCTGGTCAGGTTTATGTGGGTCTCAAATGCGGTGGAACAATCCACTCTCATTCTCATCTTGATTCAGGAAGTTTTGTTTTTGATGCAATGGGAACGAGATGGGCACATGACCTCGGTCAAGATGATTACAACCTTGAATGGAACTGGGGATTCTATGATATATTCAGAAGAAGACCTGAATCCCATAATACTCTGATAATAAATCCTGATGCGGGATATGGATATGAACTTGAAGGAAGAGCAAAACTCTTATCATATGATATTAGGCCCAAAGGAGTAATTGCCAAGACTGATTTAACCGAGCTTTACGGAGCTAAAGTCACAAGTGCAAAAAGAGGATTTTTCTTTACTGATGACAGAAGAAGCCTTGTTGTCCGCGATGAAGTTTCACTCACCGGACAATCTGATTTGTACTGGTTGATGTGTATTGATTCAAATGTGGAGATAATTGATGAACATACCGTAATTCTTACAAAGCCGGCAAATGCTTCGCAAAAAGTTAAGGTAGAATTTATATCATCCACAGGAAAGGGAACCATAGAAGTCGGACCTGCCGCACCTTTCCCCACATCCCCGCAGATTCCTGAACAGAATCAGAACGCGGGTTATCAAAGGCTTTCATATAAGGTGAGTGGAAACGGAAATATAAATATCACCGCAAAAATAACCCCAATGGGAATTGAAGGTTCAGATATATCACAGTATGATAAAAATATGGATTCATGGGTTATACCCGACGGTGAACTGAAACAAGTTCATATAATATTATAAAATTCAGGAGGTAGAAAAGAATGAAAAAACCAAACAGAATATTATCAGCATTTTTAACATTGACAATCATATTTTCAATGATGCTTTCATCAGGACAGATTGTATCTTATGCCGGTTCATTCACCCCCATAGACGGAGTCGGCAACCCGGATATAGAAATTCCTCTTTCCGGAATCGAAGGAACAGTCATATATTCAAACGGAGAATTTTCTTCCGAAACCTATGTTGCATCTTCAGCAAAGCAGCTCGACTCTATGATTTATCAGGATCGTGGCACAAGCAGTGTCGGAACAGACGGAGAAAACGGTTCTGTTTTCTCATTTGGCACACAGGGCTGGCTGAAAGTTAACAATGCACTGAATGCATATGTTCAGGAAAACGGAGATGTTCCCGGTACAATCCACGAAGTGACATTTGATATCAAACTTTCAAGCGGAATTGCATTCCTTTATCCTTGCTTCCCAACAGACAACCGTGACAATGGCGCAAGTCTTGTACTTAACGGTTCAACACTTACAAATGACAGCGACGGAACAAACTACGGAACACTTCCTCAGGATACATGGTACAGAGTAAAATTCACTTTAGATACTGACACAAAAACTGTATATACTTCTGTAAATGGTGCAGTTGTATATAAAGGTGTATTCGGTGGAAATTCATTTAATAGTGTTCTCTATCAAACAACTGCTGATTCAACAATTAGCCTTGATAATATTAAATATGTTGTAAAAGATGAATCTTCAGATGAACCGAC
This sequence comes from Clostridia bacterium, assembly GCA_045541875.1. Taxonomy (GTDB): domain Bacteria; phylum Bacillota; class Clostridia; order UMGS1810; family UMGS1810; genus RGIG1828. The sequence continues at coordinate 11,704 of JAZQJX010000101.1, forward strand.
AACACCTCCCGGTGAACCGGGCGATGATACAAATGATTTTGCACCTATTCCGGGAGTCGGCAGCACAGATATAGAAATCCCTCTTTCAGATATTGAAGGAACAGTTATATATTCAAACGGAGAATTTCCTTCCGAAACCTATGTTGCATCTTCGGCAAAGCAACTTGACTCTATGGTTTTCCAGGACAAGGGCGCAAGTAGTGTGGGAACAGACGAAACAAGCGGTTCTGTTTTCTCATTTGGCACACAGGGATATCTGACAACCCAGAATGCACTTGATGCATATGTTAGGGAAAACGGAAATGTTTCCGGTGCAATCCAGGAACTGACACTTGATATAAAGGTTACAAGCGGACTTGTATACCTTTATCCGTGCACCGAAGGACCCAACCGTGACTGGGCTCCCAGCCTTGTATTCAGAGGCACAACACTGACAAACGACAGCGACGGAGCAAACTATGGAACACTTCCTAACGATGTATGGTACAGAGTAAAATTCACTTTTGATACTGAAACAGGTACTGCATATACTTCTGTAAACGGTGCGGTTGTATTTAAAGGTGTATCAGATGTTCTTACAAATTCACTTTATAGTGTTCTTTATCAGACAACTGCAGATTCAGTAGTTTGCATAGATAATATTAAATATGTTGTAAAAGATGAATCTTCAGAAGGTCCGTCAACACCTCCCGATGAACCGGGCGATGATACTCAGGAATTTTCACCGATTCCCGGAGTAGGCAGCACAGATATAGAAATTCCTCTTTCTGACGTTGAAGGAACAATCATATACAAAAACGGAGATTTCTCATCCGGAACCTATGTTTCATCTTCAGCAAAGCAACTCGACTCCATGATTTATCAGGACAAGGGCACAAGTAGTGTGGGAACAGACGAAACAAGCGGTTCTGTTTTCTCATTTGGTACACAGGGCTTTATGACAACAGAAAATGCACTTGATGCATATGTTCGGGAAAACGGAAATGTTTCCGGTACAATCCAGGAACTGACATTTGATATAAAGGTTTCAAGCGGACTTGTATTCCTTTATCCATGCACCGAAGGAAACAACCGTGACTGGGCTCCCAGCCTTGTATTCAGAGGTACAACACTGACAAATGACAGTGACGGAGCAAACTACGGACAACTTCCTAACGATGTATGGTACAGAGTAAAATACACTTTTGACACTGCCACAGGAACTGTATATACTTCCGTAAATGGTGCAGTTGTATATAAAGGTGTATCAGAAGTTCTTACAAATTCACTTTATAGTGTTCTTTATCAAACAACTGCAGATTCAATAGTCAGCATTGATAATATTAAATACGCAATAAAAGGTGAAAATTCAGATGATCCGTCAACTCCGCCGACTACTCCCGAAGAACCGGAAGATGATACTCAGGAGTTTTTACCGGTTGCCGGAGTTGGCAGCACAGATATAAAAGTTCCACTTTCTGACGTTGAAGGAACAATCATATATAAAAACGGACAATTCTCATCTGAAACATTCGTTACATCTGAGGGTAAACAACTTGATGCAATGTTCTATCAGGAACTGGGTACAAGCAGTGTGGGGACAGACAGAACAAACGGTTCTACTTTTTCATTTGGTAAACAAGGATATTTGACACCCAAAAATGCTCTTGATACTTATGCTCTTGATAACGGAAATGTTCCCGGTGCAATCCACGAAGTGACATTTGATATCAAGTTTTCAAGCGGACTTGTATTCATTTATCCGTGCGGTGGAGGAAATGCCCGTGACAACGCTGCAAGTCTTGTATTTAGGGGTACAACACTTGCGAGTGACGCCGGAGCAGAATACGGAACGCTTCCACTGAATAAATGGTACAGAATAAAATTCACTGTAGACACATCCAAAGCCATTGCATATACTTCTGTAAATGGTGCGGTTGTACATAAAGGTGAAACAGTAAATCTTGCAAGTTCACTTTATAGTGTTCTTTTCCAAAAGACTGATGATACAACATTTAGCATTGATAATGTTAAATACGTAATAAAAGGCAGCACAGAAATAGAATCTGTTTCTGTCAGCGGAAACACTGTTGTTGCTTTGACAAACGATAAACTGATTACAACAAAAGATGGAAAAAACATAGATTTTTCAAAACTTGTATCTCTTTACTGCGGTAACGATATAGTTGATGTTGACAGCGTTTCTTATGACGAAACAAAAAAAGAGTTTACAATCAAAACAAAGAAACCTCTTATTTCCGCTTTTGAATATACAATAAAACTTTCAGATACAATAGTTTCTGAAAGCGGAATATATGTAAGAGAAAACTATGAGTATAATTTTAAAACTCCGTCTAAGGCATTTGATATAGATGAAGTGTGGAAAGAAGAAAGTACAATCAAAGCAACCGTTGTAAATACCACAGGAAGTGGAAAAACTGTTGTAATGGTGGTTGTAGGTAAAAACGAAAACGGGGCAATCACTTCGATGATTTCCACACCAAAAACAGTTGTCGGTGAAGATGGACTGGAGTTGCAACTTACACCGGATGATGAAAACGCGATAACCTTCGAAGCCTTTTTCATAGAAAACTGGGAAACAGGTATTCCTGTTAAAGGCGGAGTATATAAAGGTTTTTAAAATCAGATTAAGATATACAAGAAAGGATGACTAACAATATGAAAAACAAAAAAATAACAATTTTTCTGTCCGTGATTTTATGTCTTTGTCTGTCTATGCCTTGTGCTTTGGCAAGTGATTTTATCAATGCCTCACACATACTTGCAACAAATTCTATAAAGATAAACGGAATTGTCGGCGATTCTGCCGGAACGGCTTTAAGCCTGAATATGGCTTCGGAAGATTCTGTAAAAGAAAACGGAGAAGTTTTGGAATTCCCGTTTTCCGACAGTAATAAACCCATATTGTCATATGTTACACAAACAGGAGAGAATGGAGTTTTCTCGGAGGAAATAATTATACCTGACACCGTTGATGCAGGTTCGTATTATTTCTACGCAATGTCGGAAGAAGGCTCACAGTATGTGAATTTCTTTGTTCTTGACTCACAAGACGCACAGGAAGTGGTGGACAAATTCAATGAAGAAACAAATCCTACATCTCTGAAGACCTACATTTCTGTAGACGGGACCATGGAAAAAATCGGTTATTCTTCAGATAAAATAAGATCATACTATGACATAATTTCAGATTATACAGTATTTGCAAAAGATGGTGCATACACACTTGATACTCTTCGTGATGCCATAGACAGAAGTATAGCACTCAAAAAAGCAAAGGATGGCGAAAATATTTCTGCACTAATGAGTGAATATGCGTCTGCATTTGGTGGAACATATGATGAGTATGCAAAACTTTCGCAGGATGAAAAATTAAGTTTTGAAAGTCTTATAAGAGATATTGACTATAAAAAAGAGGGCGTGTCTCTGGAACTTACAAAACTCATTCTTGTTGCAAAAGCACGCTCTTCATTATCTTTGTGGTCAGATGTGCAAAAATTTGTGACAGACAATGCCGATATAATAGGAGCAGATATCGGACAGGGCAGTGATTATGCGTCAATCCCCTTGAATAATCAGCCTGATGTGTTTTCAAAAATGCTTAAAAACATCAAAAATGTAACGACAATATCTGAAATCAAATCTTGTTTTGACAATGCAGTAAAGGCAGTGAAAAAGGATGTTTCATCAGATAAAAACGGTGGCGGAGCAGGCGGATCCGGTGGCGGAGGAGGGTCATATTCAAGTTTTGGAGACATTAATGTTGGTATGACTCCTGATATTAAACCTGAAGATGAAAAACTTACCGGAGGATTTTCAGACACATATAATCACTATTCGATGGAAGCAGTGAAATATCTTTCTGATAAAAAGATTATCAACGGATACGGAGACGGAACTTTCAGACCGGATAACTTTGTTACCAGAGCAGAATTTGCAAAAATGATATGTACAGCATTTCTCATTGAGGGAGAAAACGAAGTTTCATTCAGTGATGTCAATAAATCCGATTGGTATTATGACAGTATAACCAATCTTGCCGCACAGGGTATTTTACTAGGTGATGGCGCACTTTTCAGACCGAATGAACTCATTTTGAGACAAGATGCAGCACTTATTATTTCCAGAATACTTACATATTTCGGATTTGAATATGAAAATGATTCCATGGAATTTGCAGATGGTGCCTACATTTCGGACTATGCCGCAGATGCAGTTTCCAAAATGAAAAATGCAGGAATTGTTGTAGGTAGCGGCTTGAATTTCAATCCTCTCTCCGATATAACGAGAGGCGAGGCGGCAGTTTTGGTATACAGAGCATTTAATGAAAGAATGGGGGTGATACAATGAAAAAAATAATATCAATATTTCTTGCATTGATGATTCTCATTTCTTCAATGTCTGTTTTTGCCGAAAATCAGATTCCGGAGGAAGTGTCGGAAGAAGTAAGTCCTCTTCCTGTGCTTTCTGATGAAGAGATCAATAATGCGAACATATCCAAAAAACTTCTTGATGCAGCAGGAATTACCACATCATTTTCTGCTTTGCTGAATGAATATGTAACCAGAGCACAATTCATTGAAGCGGTTATGAATGCCTTTCGTTTCAGTGAATTTGAATCATCAGAACTTTGCTTCTATGATGTCTCAAAAGATGATTCATTTGCCTGGGCATTAAGTTATGCTCTTGATTTCGGAATTATCTCCGAAGGTACACATTTTCGCCCAAATGACCCGATCACATACTATGAAGCCTGCAAAATCATAACTGTTGCACTTGGTTATGAACCTGAATGTAACCGAAAAGGCGGTTGGCCCTTTGGATATCTCTACGTTGCGGATGAACTTGATATACTTTTAAATACAGATATTCATTCAAATGAGCCACTCACTGTCGGAACATGCTATCAGTTGATTCGTAATATGGCAGAAGCTGATATGAGAATGATAGATTCAATAGCAGTTAAAAATCCCGATTATGTAGTATCATATGAAGGAAGCAAAAACCTTCTTGAAAGGTTTTATAACTGGAACAGAATTGACGACATAGTCTATGCAAACGACCGTACTCATATGCACTCAAGTTCATCTTATGAAAGTGATGGTTTTATAAAAGTCGGTGATTCTTCATATTTGTGTGATGAAAATATACTTATTGGTTCACGTATTGAAGGATATTGGCAGGAAATTAAAGGACAGAAAGTTTTAACATTTTTTGAAGTAAAATCAAAAACTCTCACTCTTGAAAAAAGTGACGAGCCGATATTTGAAAAAAATAAAATCACATATTATGACGGCAAAAAAGAAAAGAGTGTGAAACTTTCAGATACTTATGCAACCATATACAACGGAAAAGCGTCATTCAATGTGACAAAAGAACACTATAATTTTGAGGTTGGAAAAATCGTTCTCGTAAGTTCGGACGCTGATTCTGAATATGAAGTGGTATATCTCTATAATGGTGACATTGCATATGCGGATGTTGTAGATGCAATAAATAAAACGGTTATAGATACATTCAAAAGACCCGGAGAAACACGCTCAAAAGTTTTTTATGAAAATTCCAACGATATTATCTATAATGTTTTTTCAGATGGTGAGAAAATTCCTTTGAGTAGTATTGCCGCCGGTTCAGTGTTTGAGTTTTATGAATCAGAAGACGGGAAATATGTAGAGATTAATGTCCTGAACAATAAAATAAAAGGAACAGTTACCGGAATAAGTGATAAGACAATATATATTGATGATGTTGAATATGAATGTACTCCGTATTTTCGCAATCGTTTTATGGGAAAACTTCCCACAAAAGAGGCAGGAACATTTATGCTCACAAATGACGGTTCTCTTGCTGCGGTTCTTTCAGGAGGTTCTACTGAAGGTGCACTTGCCCTTATAGTTGGTGTCAAACCTTCTGTTGGAATTGATTCCGGAATAATGGTACAGGTATTCACCGAACACGGACTTTTGCTTGTTCACAAAGTGAAAGACAAAATCAGAATAAATGATGATTTTCAGATTTCAAGCCGTAATCTTGAACAGTATCTCTCTGATGACGGTGTAACACTTGTACGCTATAGCGTGAATGCAGATAATGAAATCACTTCACTCTGGCTTCCTGAAGAAAAAGCAGATAATCAGGCGGATAGTGTATACAGACCCGGTGTTGATAACTCCAACACACTTCGTCCTTATGTAATGGAAGGTCTCAACCCTGATGATACAGTATACTACAAGATTTTTGGTGTGTTTGTACCTCATTTCACAATAGATTCAGAATCAACAGTATTTATTGTTAATCTCACAGAGGGTGTATCTGATGAAGATAAATATAAAATCGGTTCCACAGATTCGTGGAAGAACGATTCTCAGCATACATTTTCAACCCTTCATCCCTACAATGTAAGCCCGGCCGGAAGAGCAGAAGTCTTTCTTATGAAAACTGAAACTGTCGATGAATATATTGATAATGAAAGAGGTACAGGCGGAATAATATATGATATCACACAGGCACTTGACAACAAGGGTGAGAAAGCTCTCAAAATCTGTATCGGTAGTGATAATTCATATCATACTCTGTATCTTTCCGAAAGCCATAAAGATTATGCAAAAGCAACAAATTCAAATTCTGACGGATATCTTGAAGTAGGCGATTTTATTATGTGTAAAGTCGATATGTATTCAAATATAACAACTTTCAGAAAAGATTTTGACTACAGCAAATCGGATATAAGCGATTCATTAGAAGCAACCGATGACAACAGATCACTCGTTTACTACTACGGTGAACTTCTTTCTGTAGAAAATGAAAGTTTTTCAGTTGCACTCATAGACTCATCTTCCACAACGAAAACGGGGAATATTGCAATGATGGCGCAGTATATGGAAGCCAGCAGTGAGAACATCTGGATTCTTGAAAATGGTAAAAAAGTCAAAATTAAATCACAGCAATTAAGAGCACTTAAAACATTTGCGGATCAGGGATACAAAGTCTTTATTAGGAGCAGATATTCGGATATTAGTGAGATTTGTGTTTATATTCCGTAATAAGTATATTTAATTTTTAGTTTTCCATTGCCGGATTTTTTCCGGCAATGGAAACTGAAATAAATTATGTCAGATTCTAAGAATATCATTAAATAGCGGAAAGCAAAATAAATTTTAACGAAAAACAGATTAAATATGGCAGAAATCAAAGCCCTTCGAAACGGAAAGTAACATTTCCACGGAGGCAAAACCGATATATGGACATTTTTGATAAGGGATGAACATATATCAGAAAACAAATTAATGCTTACATAAATTCTCAAATTATATTTTAAAATCTTCATGTGCTGAGCAGAGAGCCTTAAAGATTTAAAAATAAATAACCCCGTAAAGGGGAAGGAGGAATTATTAATGAAAAGAAAATTTTTGGCGATGCTCCTTGCAGTTGCAATGATTGCCACTCAGATGGCATCCATTGTTGCAATAGCATCTACCGAAGCAGTAACAAACACATATTTTGATATTGACTTTGAAAGCTGGACCGAGTGGGGTGACATCCCCTTTGGCGGTGCAACAAACAGTGATGGCTCAGCAATCTCTCACGGTTGGTCAGGTAGTCCATGGTATATGAAAGCAGTCGAGGATTCTGAAAGAGGCGGAAAGGTTTTGAAAGCAGAAATCACTACAGAAGCTTGTGACAACTCTTTCTTTATACGTACAAGAATGAACGATGGTATCCTTCCTGCAACATACGAAAATATTAATGTGCTCTGGAATGAATTCTCCATCAAATATGAAGGAGGATTTGCCGGCTTTGGTACAAACGAAAATGACGCTGCACGAAATATCGTGAATATCAACAAAAACGGTCAGATTTCACTTGGTGCATTCAGAGGTCACTGTGAATATGTACCC
>JAZQJX010000102.1:0-28360 GCA_045541875.1 Clostridia bacterium
AGATATGGAAATCGGAACGGAAATTATTATCTCATTTCCTTAACATAAAGAAATGAAAAAGGGCTTGGGAATACCCAAAAATAAAATCTGATTTTCGTAAGTGGATAACCACTTACTGTGCTTGCTATTTAGTTAAAAATAGCAGGCAGAAAATTTTGATTTTGTGTTAATGGATATCCATTGGCTATGCTTGCTATTATATAGTTTTAAATTACTTAACGGAAAGGATTGGATAGGAATGGATAAGCAACAAAAAGACTACGGTTATATTACAAAATATAAAATGGGCGGTACAACATACGATGTTGAAACAACCTTTTCAGGAACGGAAACTTTGAATAATAAAATCATTCGTTTAATGCTCTCCGAAAAAATTAAATCAAAAGAGGCTGACAATTCAGAAAAAGCGCGTTATAATTCAAATATACACTCTGTTTTGTCGGGCAACGATAAGGAGGATTTAAATAATGAATAAGCCCGACACAATTACTGCTCTCTATTGCAGATTATCACAAGAGGACGCATTGGATGGCGACAGTAACAGTATTATAAATCAAAAAGCGATTTTAAGTAAATATGCAAACGACAATAATTATCCCACACCTCAATTTTATATCGACGACGGTTGGAGTGGTACAAATTTTGAAAGACCATCTTTTAAAGAAATGATAAAGGATATTGAGGACGGAAAGGTTAAAACTGTCATTGTAAAGGATATGTCAAGACTTGGCAGAGATTATCTCAAAGTCGGTTATTTCTCGGAGATATTTTTCCCTGATAATGATGTCCGTTTAATCGCAATCAATGACGGAGTTGACAGTTTCAAAGGCGACAACGATTTTACACCATTCCGTAATTTATTCAATGACTTTTATGCAAAGGACACAAGTAAGAAAATCCGTGCGGTATTTAAGTCAAAGGGAATGTCAGGGGAACATTTGGGACAACCCTTGTATGGATATATGAAAAATCCCGAAAATAAAAAGCAATGGATAATTGACGAGTCTGCAGCTAAGGTTGTAAGGAAAATTTATGATTTATGTACTGATGGAAAAGGGCCAATGCAGATAGCAAAAATCTTAAAAGAAGAAAAAATTTTGACAACAACAGCATACCACTTGCAAAAGGCTGGAAAGCCCTTGCCTGACAACCCCTATGATTGGGCATCTCAATCTGTTATACAGATTTTAGGTAAAATGGAATACATAGGCTGTACTGCAAATTTTAAGACCTATACAAAGTCTTATAAACTCAAAAAGAAATTGGACAATCCAAAAGAAAATTGGGCGATATTTTATGATACACAAGAGCCGATTATTTCAAAAGAACAATGGGAACGGGTACAGGAATTAAGACAAAGCAAACGCAGAAATACTAAAACCAATAAGCAAGGTTTATTTTCGGGATTGATATTCTGTGCTGACTGTGGAAGCAAATTACACTTTGCCACTTGCAAAAGGTTTGACGGAACACAAGACCATTACAGATGTTCCCAATACAAAAGCAATACCGGTGATTGTTCTGCTCATTACATAAGAGAAGAAACATTGCAAAAGATTGTGTTAAGCCAGATTTTTGAGGTTACTGCAATGATGTATGATAATGCAGATAAGTTTTTCAATCTTGTTGCAAAACAACAGTTGGACGAACAGACAAAGGAAATACAAAACAAGAAAAAACAGATAGCAAAATTTCAAAAAAGAATAACGGAGCTTGACAAGATTTTTAAGAGAATTTATGAGGACGATATAACAGGTGCAATATCTCACGAAAAATTTTTGAAACTGTCTGCGGAATATGAAACCGAACAGGCGGAGTTGCAAAAACAAATTAAAGTTTTTGAAGAAGAAACAAACAATTTTGACAGGCAACAAATTGATTTCAAACAGTTTCACGAAATCGTCAAAAAATATGTCGGCATTAAAGAATTAACACCGACAATCGTAAATGAATTTGTTAAGAAAATTATTGTTCACGCTCCCGACAAATCAAGCGGACACAGAGTACAAAAGATACAGATTATATTTAATTTCATCGGTGAATTTACTCCGCAAAAAGAGTTTATTCCCGATAAAAAGGAAATTCCGCAAGACTATTTCTAATCTTGCGGAACATACTTCCTTATTAACCCCGTACTATCGACAGGATTTTTGTTTTGGTTTTCGAGTACATAATAGTTGCAGATGTATTTTGTATTGGTGCCAAAATCGGTGTCATTATCGGTGCCATTTTATATTAAAGCATCTTACAATTCAATGTCTTGCGTAAGCAAAATTTCCACAATTATTAATTATTCATCAGCGAAGCGTTTTCATCATTCATTATTCATTAAAAATCCTGTCAAATTAAATGAATGATGAATATTGAATAATGAAAAATGAATAATACAAAACAAAAATCCTATCTTTCGACAGGATTTTTGTTTTGGTGCCTCCGGGCGGAATCGAACCACCGACACGAGGATTTTCAGTCCTCTGCTCTACCTACTGAGCTACAGAGGCATACGACCGAGAAGGGGCTCGAACCCTCGACCTCCAGCGTGACAGGCTGGCATTCTAACCAACTGAACTACTCGGCCATATATGATGGGAACTATAGGGCTCGAACCTATGACCCTCTGCTTGTAAGGCAGATGCTCTCCCAGCTGAGCTAAGCTCCCATGTTTTTGTTGCCGCCTCATTTAGCGACTCAATCATTATAATACTTTTTTATCGTTGTGTCAAGAGTTTTTTAAAAAAATTTTAAAAGAGGGCGTGATTTATCCAACATGGAACAAAATCCGCCCTCTTTTTTCTTAATGTTTGACTATTTTGTATATAACATAACTCCACAAAAGGGGAATAAGAACCATATACAAGGGAATGTCAGTTAAAATCTTTTTGTCTTTAAGATACATCAAAAGTACAGCAACCAACACACAATATATGATTGCAAACACCTTTGCACCGCTTCTTGAAAGTCCTTTTCTGAAAAGAAACAGTTTCATAATAAACGGGGGAAGTGTGATTAAAAGAAGCAGGGCGACAATTGAAATGAGAATTTTTATAATTTTGTCCTTCATTTCTTTTGAAAGTCCGAATATGCTTTCGTCTGAAGATGTTTCGTCATTTGCAGATGTTTCTGACGGCAAATCTGTGGCCGGCTCAGCATCACTTGGCAAAACTTCTTTCTCCTGGGGTTCGTCTTTTTCTGCCTTTGGAATCTTTATGGATGTGACGATATTTTCAAGAAAATCTTCTTCGTCAGAAGTTATATCGCCTTCGTAATCTGTAAGGCGAAGTCTGATTTTCATTCCTGACTGAATTGTAACATATTCTCTTTTGGTGAAAACGTCTGAATATTCAACAACAATATAGTCCGTTCCGCCATGCTCAAAAATATCTTCGGCAATAACCTTTTTTCCTTGATTTTCGAGGGTACTTCCCTCTGCCATGGCAGCATTGTAGAGAGAAGTAACGTCTGAATATGCCTCTTCATCTGTGGAATGGCAGATAAGAACAAGTTCTTTCTGATTCCCTGCATCTGTGCTCATTGCCTGAAGGTATATGTCCTGACTTTTGAAACTTTCCATCATTGTGTCATAGCCGAATCCCATGGCCGAAAAACGTCCGTCATCGGGGGAAGTGTTTCTTGTGAAAACCTCCATGGAATCAGGAATTGTTAAAGTCAGATTCAGGGGGCTTACGGTATAGTTTACGCCTGCGGCAAAAGATGCGGTGCAGGAAAGAATAATCAAAAGACATACAAATAAAGATATTATCTTTTTCATAGTGTTTTCCTCTCGGTCAAATCAACTAATCTTGGAACCGTCTGAAATTTCATCTTTTTCAGGGGATAAAACAGAAAGTTTGTCACCGTCTTGTGCGGCTAAAATCATACCTTCTGAAAGGACACCGCGAAGTTTTACGGGTTTCAAGTTTGTTACAACCGTAACTTTTTTGCCCACAAGTTCATCGGGTGAGTAATATTTTGCAATCCCCGAAACAATCTGTCTTACTTCGTCTCCGATTTTGATTTTGGAAACAAGGAGTTTATCAGCACCTTCAACGGGTTTGCTCTCTAAGACAACGCCCACTTTCATTTCCACTTTGAAAAAGTCATCAATGCTGATTTCAGAGGGGGTTTCAGGCTCTTTTTTATCCTTTTTCTTATCTTCTTTCTTACTTTCTTTCTTTTCTTCCTTTTTCTCTTCTTCGCCAAACATATCCTTTGAAACTTCTTCTAACTTTTTAGCCTCGTCAAGACGTGCAAAAAGAGGAGTTGCTTCGCCGACGTGAACAGGTTTTGATGTATCAAATTCTTTGAGGCTTTCAAAGGAAGTGTCACCTGCATTAATCTGAGCAAAAATCTTTTCTGCGGTTTCGGGCATAAATGAAGAAATGAGAACACCAATAAAGCGGATGCCTTCCACGAGGTTACAAAGAACGGTTTTGAGTCTGTCTTGTTTTGACTCATCCTTTGCAAGCGCCCAGGGCATTGTTTCGTCAATATATTTATTGCAGCGGCGGGCAAGGTTAATGATAAGTTCCAGAGAATCTGCAACTTTGAGTTCTTTCATTTTTTCGCTGACTCCCGAAACGGTCTCTTTTGCAAGAGTTGAAAGTTCAAGGTCGATTTCTTCTTTTGCATCGGGATTTACAAGGTCTTTTCCGAAATATTTGTTAACCATTGCAACGGTTCTGTTCACAAGGTTACCCAAAGTGTTTGCAAGGTCTGCATTGTAGCGTGAAATGATGGTTTCAAGGGTTATTGTACCGTCAGATGCAAAGGGCATTTCACGAAGAACATAATATCTGATTGCATCAACACCGAAGTGTTTTACCAGATCATCTGCATACATAACATTGCCTTTTGATTTACTCATTTTGTCATTTCCCGAAAGAAGCCAGGGATGACCGAAAATCTGTTTTGGCAAGGGCTCGCCAAGAGCCATAAGCATAATGGGCCAGTAGATTGTGTGGAAACGGAGAATGTCTTTTCCGATAACGTGAACATCTGCAGGCCAGTATTTTCTGTAGAGGTCAGAATTTTCCTCTGTGTCATAGCCAAGGGCTGTGATGTAGTTTGAAAGAGCATCAATCCACACATAGATAACGTGATTGTCGTCAAAGGTTACAGGCACGCCCCACTTGAATGATGTTCTTGAAACGCAAAGGTCCTGAAGTCCCGGTTTAAGGAAGTTGTTGACCATTTCTTTTTTTCTGGATTCAGGCTGAATGAAATCGGGATTTTCCTCAATGTGTTTCATGAGGGCATCCTGATATTTACTCATTTTAAAGAAATATGCTTCTTCTTTTGTTTCGGTAACAGGTCTTCCGCAGTCGGGGCAAAGACCGTCTGTAACCTGGGTTTCCGTGAAGAAACTTTCGCAGGGAACACAATAGAGTCCTGAATATTCACTCTTATATATGTCACCTTTATCATAGAGTTTTTTGAAAATTTTCTGAACGGTTTTTTCGTGATAATCATCGGTTGTTCTTATGAATTTGTCATAACTTGTGTTCATAAGATCCCAGATTGTTCTGATTTCACCTGCAACAGAGTCAACATATGCTTTCGGTGTGATTCCGCACTCATTTGCCGCCTGTTCGATTTTCTGACCGTGTTCGTCAGTTCCCGTAAGGAAAAAAACATCCTTTCCGATCTGACGGTTATATCTTGCAATAGCATCGGTAAGCACAACTTCATAGGTGTTGCCTATATGAGGCTTTCTTGAAGTGTAGGCTATTGCGGTGGTAATATAGAATTTTTCTTTTTCCATAATATATTCTTCCTCTCGTTCTTTGCACAAATGGGCGCAAAGTTAATCATCCTATATTATATCATCAAATTGTAATATTTACAAGCATAAATTATCTGTCCTGAATAATTCTTGCAGCCTTTGCAAGAAGAGGTCTTTGCTTTTGTCTGAATTCATCAGATGAACAAACTCTTTTTACTGTCCAGAGTCTCTCTGAAAGGGCAGAGAGATTTTCCATAACAAAGGCTATTTCCTGTTCAAATGTCATTTCCCACACGCAGATCATTCCTCCCAGAACCTTGTCTGTGGGTGCAACATTTATGGGATTCAAAAATGCTTCGGACTCTGACCAGAAGTGTTGCCAGTTATAGACGTTCCAATCCAAAATATCATCAGAATTCCATCTTTCCTTTGTGCTTGGGACAATGTAGAGTGGTTGCCATGAGGCATTTATGATATTAAAGCCTGCATCAAGAAGGTCATATGCCATATGGTAGTGGGATTCCCATGCAATAACAATGGTTTCTTTAGGCACAACGTGGCACCCTTCTTTGGGAAATCCCTCCCACACAATGGGAGTTCTTCCAAGAGACAAAACAAATTTTGTTATGTCTGCAACATAGTCGCAGTAAAGTTCTTTTTCATCTTTAATGCCGCGGGCTTTCATATACTCCCTGCACACCTTACAGTCGTTCCACTGATTTATGTTTGCCTCGTCTCCCCCGATGTTTATGTAGGGGGAATCGGGGAACATTTCAAGAATTTCTTTTAGGAGCGCCTTTGTGGCATTTCTTGACTTTTCGCTTCCTGCACACACAAGTTCGTCTGTTTCAATTTTTACACCCACTTCGGTGAAAAGTGCCGTTCCCGATTCTGTTTCAAAAACATCAGAGAAGATTTCGGGATATTCCCTGTTCAGAATGGGTGCGTGACCGGGACATTCAAATTCGGGAACAAGGATGATGCCTCTTTCCTTTGCATAGGAATTGAGGGTTTCGATTTCCTCAAAACTGTAGTGTTTTCCTTTGCTTGAAAGTTTGGGGAAAAGTTTTGAGGGAAGAGTGTAGAGATTGGTATCTGCAAAGTGGATGTTTAAGTATTTTATCTTATAAAGGAAACAAAGGTCAATATATTTTAAAAGTTTTGAAAAAGGATGCCATTGTCTTCCAAGGTCAATCATCATACTTCTGTATGATTTTTCGCCGTAGTCTTCAATCAGATAATCTCCGATTTCAAGTTCTGCCGACACGTCAATTATCTGTATGAGAGAGGAAAGAGCATAGAGAATCCCCTCGTCATCCGATGCATAAACCTTTATGATTTCGCCCGAATCTATAACATATTTCCCTGAAGGGAGATTTTCGTCACAAAAAAGTTCGATTCCGCCCTTTCCGGTTTCAAATTCAATTTCGTTTGCCAGACAAAACATTTCTTTAAAAAGTGAGAGATATTTTTCAAAATCCCCATGGTGTGAATAAATTTTTGGGGATACGGAGAATTTTTTCTCACTTCTTTTTTCTGCTTTTTTCGGGGTTGGAATAAGATTTATCATAATTTAGTCCTCCTTGGATGGGGTTTTTCTTATTATAGTTTCAGTATTATATCAACAGATTCAGGAAAAGTCAACATAGGGATTAGGGATTAGGGATTAGGGAATAGGCACTTCTCTTTCTGATTTTATGAAATGTCCAATATCCGTTCCTATTCTCTATTCCCTAATTACTAGCCGTTAACGTCTTCAATTCGTGTTCGCACCATAGGAGGGTGCTCCACTCATTGGACGTTTTGCCATAAGTTCCACCTTCCAATCGTGCTTATGCACTCTTGGGGTGTCACTTAAATCCCTATTTTGCAGAATCTTTTGAAATGAACATATTCTTATATTCTGTGGGAGACATTCCCGTCACCGCTTTAAACTGACGGCTAAAGTGATATTCATCAAAAAAACCAAGACCTGATGATGTGACAGATATTTTTTGTTCGGGGAAAAACTTAAGCCAGAATTTTGCAAGTTCAACTCTTCTGTAAATCAGATACTGATGTATTGACATATCAAAACATTTTTTAAATGTGGTTTCCGCAGTTCTTACGCTCACGTTAAGACTTTTGGCAATTTCTTTGTTTGTAAGGGTGTGCGGAATTGCATCATTTACCAGTTTTTTTATTTTCATTGCCAGGGCATATGCAGAATCTTCGTAGAGATGATTTTTTGAAAGGTCATTTAAGATGATGTTCAGGTGAGCGGATTGCCTTACGGTGTCCCCTGAATCATAGCCTTCAAGAAGTCTTATGAAGTTTCTTTTGATTTCTATGTTGTTTGATGCATCCACTAAAGTGTTGACATAAACAAAAGGCGGTTTCATATCCTCGGGCGGTGATGAAAAAAAGGAGTCATTAAGGTTTGGTGCAAAGTGAATATACATTGTGGCAGTCTTGTCGGGGCTTTTCTTTATTGTTTCAAAAGGTATTTTTGCACTCTGGAGAAAAACACAGTCCTTTTTTGCCTGCACAATTTTATCTCCGATTTTAAGATTACATTCTCCCTCCAAAACATAGGTCAGAACGTGGGAATCAAGGGCTCTTTTTGAATAATACTGAGAGGAGTCCATCATGTTTCTGCCTGCATATATAACCTTTCTTTGCTCTTCAACCGAGAAGATGCAACCCATATTAGTCACCTCGTTTTGCGTTTTTTTACATCATTATATTACAATCTTTTGCTTTTGTCAATTCTCATAGGAATTGATTTTGATATAATAAAAATAGAATATAAAGTTTTAATATAATGCGTATTTTGCCAAATTATGGATGATTAAAATATTCTATGGAGGAATGAGTATGAAGACAGGCTTTGGAAAGAAAATAATTGCAGGAATACTGACACTTGCATTTGTTTTGCCCTGCGTCGGGAATGTGGATTCACTTGCTGCAGGAGTTTTTGAAAACATAACCTTTAATGATTTTGCATCGGGAACTGTTCCCAATAACATTGCCTGCAACTCAAAAGGAAATAAGATAGAGGTGGCAAATGTTCCGTCAGAGGAAGAAAAGAGTGTGAAGATTCAGACTCTGACAACAGGCTCAGATGCTCACATCGACCTTTCACTTTCAACTCCCGCACAAGGTCAGGTGGTTCTGGAAACTTCGGTTCTCCTTGAAAAACTCCAGACCACAAGAATGAGAGTTCTGGAAATTATTGATTCTTTCGGATCATCTGCAAGATTTTTTTACATTAATAAAAACGGTGAAGTGACTTTGAGTGACGGAACATCTGTTTTTTATATATCTGAGGGAAGATTCTATGATATGGCTCTCATCATAGACTTTGATGCAAAGACTTTCAGGGTTATGGCAGCAGGTAAAACCATAATATATGAACATTCCCTTGAAAAGTTCAAAGTGCAAAATGTTAAGGCGGTAAGAATTCAGGTTGCAGAAACCGAGGGGAGTGCCACGGCTTATGTGAAATATCTTAGAGTGTATAACGGAGATCACATCTTCACCCCCGATGAGTATCCCAAAGCAAGTCCCCAGCCAACACCCTCTCCATCTGTTACAGTTACGGATTCTTTAGTAAAATCAAGACTTTCAGAAAACATTGTAATGTATATCGGTGCAAAAAAGGCACTGGTTAACGGCGAAACCAAAGTGATAGATGCCGAAAATGATGCAAAGGCGTTCATTTCAAATTCAAGCACCATGGTTCCACTGAGATTTCTTTCTGAATCTCTCGGTGCAACGGTCACCTATGAGGGTGAAAATGCCTACATTTCAATGGCAGATAAAATTCTTGTTGTAAAAGAAGGTCAGGATACCTACACCTTAAACGGCGAATTGAAACCTCTTCCCGCAAAGCCTGTTATTGTAAATTCAAGACTCTATGTACCCTTAAGAGTAATTTCCGAAGCCTTCGGAAAAGAGGTTTCCTGGGACAAGGCAGGAATTGTCATTGTGGGGGATAATGCATCGGATTTTGAAATGACAGGCGACGACGGAAAATTGTTTTCTTATGTTATTTCAAATCTCATATACGAAAGACCGACATCTGACAAAATCCGTCAAATAGCAGAAGAAAAATCCATAGGTACTCACCCAAGACTTATGATAACCCCTGAAAGTCTTGACCAAATAAAAAGAAAGATTTCAACCAATTCAGATATGAGTTCGTGGTTTGAAACAATAAAAGTTCAGGCGGACAAATTCATAGATGCTCCTCTTTTAAAACACGGACTCACTGATGGCGTGAGAATGCTTGCCACATCAAAAGAGGCACTTCTCAGAATCAAAACCCTCGGATTTGTACATCTTGTTACAAATGAAGAAAAATATCTTACAAGAGCAAAAGCGGAACTTTTAAACATCTGTTCCGATTCCTTCCCCGACTGGCACCCCTGGCATTTTCTGGATACCGCTGAAATGAGTGCGGCAGCCGGCATAGGATTTGACTGGCTCTATGATAGTCTTACAGAGAATGAAAGGTCACAGGTTATAGACTCCATATATAAAAAAGGATTAAAAGAGGTTATGAAAGACTACAATCAGTCTCCCGACCTTGACCGTTCCTACAACTGGTCTCAAAGGGTTACAAACTGGCAGGCTGTTTCAAACGGCGGTCTTTGTATGGCATCGCTTTCAATCCTCGGAGAATCCGATTATGACGATGTTGCCTATACGGTCATAGAAAAGGGCTTAAAGCACGTGGAAATGACTCTCGGAAACTATTTCCCCGACGGAACATGGTATGAAGGTCAGACCTACTGGCAGTATATGGCACAGTATATGACCTATTACATATCCTGTCTTGAGTCTTCTCTTGGCACAAGTTTCGGACTTGAACTCACCCCCGGATATGCAAGAGGCGCATATTTTGTAATAAGTTACGACGGGCCCAACGGCGTTATGAACCTGAACAACTCCACTCAGGGTGCCGCAAACTCGCCTCAGATGTTTTATATGGCAAAACTTCTCGGTGATCCCACAGTTTCAGGTCACAGAGCCGGAAAAATAGGCAAAATCTTTACTCCCTCTGTTGAAGACCTCATCTGGTATGATCCTGCATTTTCGTCACAGGGCGAAGGGCTTACCGATGGCTATTTCAGAGGCGGTCAGGACATTATCGTAATGAGAGACGGCTTTGATAAAACAGGAACCTACGGTGCAATCCACGGCTCAGAGCAAACAGCGGAGCATCTTGATTCGGGAACCTACATTATAGATATGCTTGGCGAAAGATGGATATTGGATCCCGGAACAGAAACCCAGAGTTACTATGATTCAAACCACTATCAGTATTATAAAGTAAGAGCGGAAGGTCACAACTGCGTTGTTGTTAACCCCGACAGAGGATGGGACATTGACCCCTATGCTCCCGTGAAAATAGAAAAATATGAAAGTTCGCCTGATTGTTCATTTGCAATTCTCGACCTTTCAAAAGCCTATGCCTACAAGGGCGTGACGAGTGCAAAAAGAGGAATGATGATGAATAAGTCCGAAAGGGCAATAGTTGTCCGTGACGAGTTTGAATCATCAGAACCCATGGAATTTTATTCCTTCATGCACACCGAGGCAAACATAACCGTGACAGATGAGGGCAAAGGTGCAATACTCTCCCTTGACGGCAAAAAGATTTATGCCGCACTTTCAGGTGATGACGACCTAACCTTTGAGGTTATGGAGGCAAAAGCCCTTGAAACATCACCTCAGCCCACAAACGGAGATTCAACTGCACACCTTAGAAAACTTGCAATTCACACAAAAGACAAAACAAAGTTTACTGCTCAGGTTTCTTTCAGTCCCCTTTGTGCAGATGAACAAGAGCCTGTTTTCACCTTTGATGACGTTCCTTTATCTTCATGGGAAGTTATTGAGCAAACCAAAGAAGCACCAAAACTTGACTACATAAACTTCGGCGGAAAACCAATTGACGGCTTCAGTCCCGACAAAACAGTATATGAAATCACAACAAAGCGTTCTCTTGCCTATGCACCAATAGAGGCAGGGGGAGACGGAAATGTGGAAGTTGTTCAGTCAAACGGTGACAACCTGATTTCAAGAATTGACATCAGAGACAAAAATGATTCTTCCATAAAACGTTCATATTATATTAACTTCATCTTTATGCCTGAGTTTGTGGGAATTCCCGAAGATATGGATGAGATAAAGGTGAAATCGGTTGAAGCAAGTTATGTTCCTCAGGCTGAAAACCACGCACAAAACACCATAGACGGAAGTTTCGACACCAGATGGTCGTCGGATATGCTTGGTTCCTACATTGACTATGACTTTGGCACGGTTTGTGACATAAGTTTTGTATCAATGGCATTTGCATCGGGAAATGCAAGAAAAGAAATGTTTGCAATTGCCATATCCGAAGACGGTGAAAACTGGACAGAGGTATACACAGGCAAAAACTCAGGAACAACTCTTGATTTTGAAGGCTACTATATCGGCGACAGAAAAGCACGTTTTGTCAGAGTATACGGCTATGGAAATGCTCTCAACAACTGGTTTAGTATGACAGAATTCAAGGCGTTCTCAAAAAAGTAACAAAGGTCTCCGGCACAGTAACAAAAGTTTCTGAAAGAGGCAAGGTTTTCACAGTGCAATGCTATGGAATTAAAAAAGGTGACATGGTTTTCCTTGCTCTCTACGACGGAGACCAACTCTCAGAGGTGCAATATACTCCGTATGATGAAGATATAATCACATTTAAAACTCAAAAAGTTTATGAAAACGCAAAAGTGATGGTGTGGAAGGATTTTTCAGACATTAAGCCCATCTGTAAGTATGAAAAAGTGTATGTGTATTAAAAAGGTTTAACAAGCCTTGAAAATATATAATATAAAGGAGAAGATTTTTATGAAAAAGTTAGTATCAATGCTGACAGTTGTGATAATGGTTATCACAATGCTTTCGGCAAACGTGTGCGCAGATGCGCAAAACCCCATTTATTCACACAATTTTGACTCGTTTGTGACAAGTTCAAACGGAACACAACTTGTATCAGGACATGGATTTAACAATCTTGCCAATGCAGTATATAATGCTGACGATTTAAATGCAAGCACCTACCTTGCAACAAGAGCCGTTTCAGGCAAAGGAAACAGCCTTGAATTCATAAAGGGAAGCACCTGCTCCAAGGCAATTGAACTTTCTCTTGTTGGTGCACCTGCATGGAAAGGATGCTCAACCATCGAATTTGATGTTATGAGAGAAGACCTTAAAGGTGCAGACTTCTATATTGCCTACCGTTCAGGCTCACAGATGAAATTTATCAGTTTTTCCCGTGAAGGTAAAATCCTTGTAAACGCAGTTGACACAGGCGTAACCTATAGCGCAAACACCTGGTACAGAGTTAAAATGACAATGAATATCACAGGCGGATTTGCCGAAATTCTCTTAAATGGCGGAGAGCACACAAATAAAATCATAACCGCTTCAATTCCTGCACTCACATCCCTTCCAAACCGTCTTGACATTGGTTTTAACTATATCAACACTTCAGGTGCAGCAAAAGCAAATGCACTCATTGATAACCTCATCATATATGAAGATGTTCTCTCAGGATATGACGTATATGAAAAAGAAGGCTTTGATTCCTTTGATGAAGCCAAAGAATTCGCACCCGGCGGTGACGGACTTCACGTTTCAGGCGGCGGCGGTTTCACCATGAGAAACTACACTTCCGGTACAACATCCGTAACCCTTACAAAAGGTGAAGACGGCAACAAATTCCTTAAATTTGTTTCAGGCAGAAAACAGCCAACCCTTGGAAAAGCCGTTACAAATTACGGTCAGAATGTTGCTTTTGAATATACTATCGGATTTGACGCCACAGGCATTGAAAGACAGACAAGACTTTACCTTACAAATGCTGACGGAACCGCGGAATATCAGTATCTTGTTCCAAAATTTGCTCAGCCCTGGGTACAAGTTGGCGCACCTGTATCACCTGTTACTGCCACAGATTCTCTTGAAACAACAAACTCAGAATTCAAAGTAAGAGCACTTGTTGATTTTACCGCTCACAAAATGTATGTTGACATTATAAATCTTACAACAGGTGTAAATCTCATAACCAATTATGAAGTTGCAATTGATGAAAACGCAACAGCAATCAAAGAATACAGATTGATGATGGGATATAACGGCGGAGCAGGCTGTACCACCACAATAGACGACATCAAGTTCTATTCTGCAAATGCTCCGAGACTTCTCTACACAACCCCTGCAGACAAAGCGACAGACCTTGGTCTTTATGACAGTTTTTCCATAACTGCAAATAATGAACTTGATCTTTCAACTGTTGCATCTTCAAATATTAAACTTACCAAAAACGGTGTTGAAATTGATTCTTCAAAATGCAAAGTTGTGGTGGATGATGAAAGAACTTTCAGAATCTATCCCTATGCTAAATATGATGCAAATACAACCTACACAGTTTCTGCAAACGGAATTAAAGATATTTTCGGGAAAGCACTTCCCTCATATCAGTATACCTTTACAACAGGTGAAGATGACGGAATAGGAAATGTTGAATTCACTCTTAATGGTACTCCTGCCGAAACCGTTGGAACAGGTACAATGAAAGCAAGTGTTGATGTCAGTTTCAACGCTCCCAGAGATATCATTTTAATCATTGCAAAATATACAGACAACGGTGAAGTTTTGGCAGATATGACAGTATCAACACAAAAACAGCAAAAATCAGGAACAATTGAAGCATCTGTAAATGTTGGTGACGGAGAAGAAGACTCTGTGATAAAGGCATTTTTGTGGGACGGATTAAATAACGCAAGACCGTATCTTGTACAGGAAATTTTAGGAAAATAATATAAGGAAGGAGATTTTTTGAAAGGGGATTCCCCTTTCAATCCCCTTTCCGCTTGATTTTCTTTTTCGGCAAACTGATAAAAAACAGATTCGCTCATAATGTCGCTATCGCTCCTATTCGCTTTTCCTCTGTTTTTCCTCATTTTGCTTTCGCAAAAGAAAATAGGCGGATATACTGTACCACAGCCAAGCAGGCAAAGTGATGTAAATACGAACCACAAGTTTTTGTTAATACAACAAATTCAAACTCGACAAAGGAGAGTTTGTACCATACATAGGGAATAGGAATTTCCCTTCTGATTTTATGAAATGTCCAATATCCGTTCCTATTCCCTAGCCGTCAACGTCATCAATTCGTGTTCGCACCGTAAGAGGGTGCTCCACTCATTGGACGTTTTGGCATAAGTTCCACCATCCAATCGTGCTTCGCACTCTTGGGGTGTCACTTAAATCCCTATGTTGGCTTAGGTACATTTCTTATGGTTTTAAGAAATGTCCAATATCCGTTCCTAATCACTATTCCCTAATCCCTAATTACTATGTTGAGGTGTAACATTATGAAAAAATCAATTATAAAAAACATTTTTATTCCTGTTCTCATACTGGCATCCGCATTTATGATGTCCGTATCTTCTTATGCAAGCGGAATTTTAATATATGGCATGGATGTTGCAGGCTATGAAACATCAGACGGTCTCACAGCCCCAAGGGGTATGCTTGCCATAAATGCAGAGAATACGGGAAACGATGACACCTCAGCAATTTTCAAAAGCGTACATACAGACGACCTTGGATATGGCGTGGAAATATATAAGGGCGAAAGTTCCGGCAAGGGTGTGTATATGACACAGATGGGAATGAGCCTTTCCTCTTTCAAGGTTCTCACCTATGACATCACATTTAAAAGAGACTATATAGGCGACACTCCTTTTTATCTTAACATCAGATTCCCAAGTGGACTTCAGATTCCGATTTTCAACTTCAGAGCGGATTCTTCAATTCACCTCATGGGTGCAGATTCAGGCTATGACTATTCTACAGGCACAGTATACAGAATCAAGGCAACCTTTGATTTTGAAAAGGACATCGCAAAGGTTCTGATAGACGGCGGAGAATTTGAAAACAACACATTTGATTTTGAAACCTCAACAAATGGTGAAAGACCAAATCGTATTGACCTTGGCTTTAACGGAGCAAGATCCGGTGCAGTTGCAAATGCGGTTGTCGGGAATTTTTCCCTCTATGAAGATGTATCTTTGGAGGATTCATCTTTCAGAATCACAGACATCAAATCTTCACTTTCCTATAACACACTCTCTTTAACAGAGCCTTTAAGACTCACATTTTCAGATGCCGTATCTGACGGATTTGAAAACAGGATTTCTCTTAAAGAAAAGGAAACAGGGGATACAGCAGATATTCTCATTACCACGGAAGACAAAAAAACTTTGACTCTGAATTTACAATCGCCTCTTTCGGAAAACTCAAAATATGTTCTTAAAATAGATGCAATCACATCGGAAGGCGGGAGTGAATATTCCTATGAAAAGGAATTTTCAACACTTCCTCTCTATAAGACAGACGGAATAAAAGTGAAAGAGGACAACACCGTAGAGGTCAAAGTACGATATAATGACGGAAAACAACATGATGATTATTTCTTTATAAAAACAGAAGATGAAACAGGAACAAATGTTTATTCAGGCGAAAAAATGTCTCAGGGATACTATGTGTTCACTCCGGAGGTTTCACTTGAGGGAAAAACAATAACAGCATATCTTCTGGACGGCGAAACTTTCCATGTGATTTCACATCTTCAGGGAAGTCTCGGTTCAGCCTCAGATATTTTGGAAAATGAATTTTCGGCAAATCTTGAAGAAAAGAAATTCAGAATAAAAGGAAAATCTGACAGCCAAAAACCCTTTATGGCTATGGTTTTAAATCCCGATTTTACAAAGGATGACATAAAAGAAGAGGGATGCATAAATCACATTGCACTCATAACTCCCGGTGCAGACGGAAGTTTTGATTATGAGTTCGATGTTTTCGGCAGTTCCGGATACTATAGTGCATACATCCTTTCAGAGGGAGAAATCAAAGCCTTTCAAAGCCCCATCTTCTATGCGACAAAAGAACACATAGACGAAGCCCTTTTAAAAATATCAAAAAAGGATAACGAAACAGCGGCATCTTTAAAAGCAGAAATTGAAGATGCAAAAGAAATTTTAGGCCTTGATATGAGCCTTTATTCATCACTTTCGGATGATGAAAAGGAAAAGGCATGCCTGATAATGTTAAATAACAGAAGCAAAGAAAACAACGGAATTATAGACAGTGTAACAAAGGCGCAGAATCTTTTTTACGAAGCAACTGTCATATACACTCTTTCAGAGTGTGAAACATCTGATGAAACAGAAGATGCTTTAAAAAGAATAAACAAAAAATATTTTGAAAAATTCATACTAAACCTTATATACAAAGATTTTGACAAAGAAAAATTGTCGGCGTTTTCCGAAATTCTTCTTGAATCCAAAGTTTCAGAGGATTCTGAGGAGTTTTTGAAAACCTTTGAAAAATCAATTGCTCTTTGTGCTTTTAAAAAGGCAGAGCATTGGAGCGAAATCAAAAAACTCATGAAGGATGCAAAAGAAATTTTAGATGGTGTTAACTTTGAAAAATATGAGAAAAAGTCAGACACATCATCTGTGGACAAAAAAATCATCAAATCAGAGTTTTCAGACTTCGATGACCTTATTGAAAAAATCAACAAGTGCATAAATGCAAAAGAAGAATCTTCCTCAGGCGGAGGCGGAGGAGGGGGCGGCGGCTCAGGCTCCACTGTTATAACCGACTCACAATCCTCCTCATCGGGCGCAGTCACAACTCTTCCCTCAATGCAGGATGAAGAAAAAGAAGACAAAAAGACATTTTCCGACATGGGAGATTCTCTCTGGGCAAAAGATGCGGTGGATGAACTTTCAAAAAGAGGAATTGTTCAGGGAAGAAACGACACATGCTTTGATCCCACAGGAACAGTCACAAGAGAAGAATTTGTAAAAATGATTGCTCTTGCATTTTTGAAAGATGATGCAGGTGTTGAGGCAAAAGAATTTTTGGATGTTGAAAAAACAAGATGGTCATATGAATATATTTCAAAATGTGCATCTCTTGGCATTATTTCGGGAACAGGAGAGGGGAAATTCTCTCCCGATGCCAAAATAACAAGAGAAGATATGGCAAAAATCATATACGGCGCACTCAGACAAAAACTGAACTTTAATTCGGGAAATATGCGCTATAATGATTATCATATGATTTCAGACTATGCAAAAGAAGCGGTAAAGGCTCTCTCGGAGGCAGGAATTGTAAAGGGCGAAGGACAAAATCTTTTCAGTCCAAAATCCTATACCACAAGAGCGGCGGCTGCTCAGATTATATATAACGCACTTTCTGTGCTTGAAAAATAAAGGAGGACAGTATGGCAAAAAAAATATTACTTTTTCTGATGTGTATATCTTTGCTTTTGGCATCTGTTCCTTCAATGGCAAAAGCGAGCGAAACAAAAGATACATATAATGAAAGCAAAATTTTTATACAAAGCCTTGGAATTGAGGCAGGAACCCTTTTTGACTGTGATGATTTTCACAGCCCTGTCACAAGGGGAGAAATGGCAAAATATGTTACTGCGCTTCTTAACATAGACAAATCAGGTTACGGTTTTGTTCAGAATTTTTCTGATGTGACAGAAGGCAGTGACGGTGCAGTTGAAATTCACATTTGCCATAGCCTTGGAATTCTTTCGGGTTTTGGTGACTCAACCTTTCGCCCAAATGATGCGGTATCTTTAAATGATGCTTTGAAAATCATGGTTTGCGCACTTGGGTATGATACCATTGCAAAAGCAAAAGGCGGATATCCGGGAGGATATCTTGCCGTAAGCGGAGAACTTGGTCTCACAAAGGGAATGAACCTCAAAGCAGATGTGAGTCTTTGCAAACATAACATGGCAAAGATTTTTGAAAATGCACTTTTTGCACCAATGGCGGTTGAAGATGTGAACGGCGGACAGTTTGAAATCCGGAAAAATGCGGACACTCTCTTTTTGAGACACGGCATATATCAGGCTATCGGAAAGGTTACCGGAAACGAATTTTCCACTCTTACAACAAAGCAGGGCGTTGGTGAGGGAAAGTTGAGAATCGGGGAAGAGATATTCAAAAATCCGAAACATCTCAGCCCCATTATGGGAAGTAAGATTACATTTTACTACAAAATCAATGACGACAACGTTACAAAAGAACTCATACACTTCACCTTTGATTCTTATTCTGTACTGACCCTTGATGCAAGTCAGATTGTGGATTATGACGGAAATATCCTTTACTATATGAAAGGAAACACGGTAAAAGAAAAGAAAATTTCAAAAGAATCGGATGTCATATACAACAATTCTCCCTCTGTCCCCTTAAAGAAAGAATATCTCACACCAAAGACAGGGAATCTCACACTCATAGACAATGATGCAGACGGAATTTGTGACACAGTTGTGTGCAGGGTATATGACAACTATGTTGTGCAAAGTGTTGACGGTGTAAGAGGAATCATTTTTGACAGATATGACTATGAAAAAACTCTCACCATAAATGACGGCAATGAATTTGCGTCTCTCTATGATGCATCGGGACTTCCCATTTCTCCCTCAACCCTCACTCAGTGGGACATTGTCACAGCCTATGCATCGGATGACGGAAAAATTGTTGATGCATACGTTACCGCAAAGGAAATTGAGGGAGTTCCGAGAGAAGTCGGCGAAGAGGACGGAAAAAGATTTGTAAGTTTTGACACAAAAAAATATTTTGTGGCATCTTCCTACAAAGGTGATATTATCCTTGGAGAAAATGCACTTTTCTATCTTGATATGTTTGGTGACATTGCTGCAGTAAGAAGCATAAGAGAATCAGACTTTGAATTTGGATATCTTCTGGGGGTAAAACCCTCAAAGAACTCAATGGATTCAGGTGTTCTTGTGCAGATTCTTGAAATAGACGGATATCTTTCGGCATTTTCAACAGCCGAAAAGATTTTTGCAGATGATTCCTTAAAGAAAACAAAGAATGAGAAATTAAATGCATTAACTCCTATGAA
Source organism: Clostridia bacterium (assembly GCA_045541875.1). Taxonomy (GTDB): domain Bacteria; phylum Bacillota; class Clostridia; order UMGS1810; family UMGS1810; genus RGIG1828. The sequence goes on from JAZQJX010000102.1 coordinate 19,718, forward strand.
AAATGACGTGGTGTGGTACAGTCTTGATAGTGAGGGAAATGTTAACAAGATATATTCACCAAAGGGCAACGCCTTTTCAAAAACCTGGTCATCTTTAAAAGATGAAGATGGAAACAAAATCCCCTCACCTGTGCAAATCACCTACAGAACATCTGCCAAAATTTTAGACGGAAAAGTGGCAATTGATGAAAACACAAAGGTTTTCCTCATTCCCAATTCCGGCGAAGAGAATCTTTACAGAGTGAGTGCGCCCTCCTTTGTGGATGGTCTCGCCTATAGTATGGATGCCTATAAAATAAATGACGATTCTGTTGTATCAGATGTTTTGGTTCAGTATTATGACGGAATCTCATCTCCCATAAACGGAATATCTCCCGTACTTGTTGTGGAAAGCGTGACACTTGTGAAAAATGCAGACGGACTTCCGGTGCAAAAAATCACAGGATTTGTAAGCGGATATCACGCAACCTATGAAACAACCGATGAAAATGTCTTAAACAGACTCAAGCCCTACACTGCAGACGGTAACACCTATAAGGCGGAAAAAGGTGATATGATAAGGTTTGCAAGGGATTCTGAGAACAAAATCAGGGAAGCGGAAATCATATATAAGGCAAAAACCAACACTCTTTTTGCCTCAAACCCCAACAGCACTTCATACTTCCAGGGTACAAGGGTGAGTTTTTCTCAGGTTTATAAGGCAAACGGCGGATTTATGATGCTCACTCCGGGACTTCTTGAGGCCTATGAAAATCAGACGGGACTTGAAATTTACAATGTTTCAAACAGTCAGGTCTACAGATATGACACAAAAAGGGAAGAAGTTTCTATGGCAACAGGAAAAGACATCAGGGGATTTGTGAATGAGGGTGCAAATGCATCAAAGGTTATTGTGTGGACAATATCTGCAAATCCATCGGTAATTTATATTATAGACTGACATATTGGGCAGTAGCCTGACAGAAGTCATCCGAACCTGATTTTATAGCGGAAGATTTTCACTTGAACTTCGTTAAAATACTCATAAATCCGTCAGGATTCATTGCGTTTTTGCCTCGTTCAATCAAAAATCTTCTCGCTAAAAATTCCACGACCCTAAAAATAAGTATTTTTGGATAGATTTTGGTGCGGAAGACGCCGGAAGGCTGTCGCCTTTCAAGGATGACAATCCAAAAGATACTGAAAATACTGTTTTTCGGGCAGGTTCGGATAACTCCTGTCAGGCTAGGAACCTGACGGTTTTTACTGCCCGAATGGATTAAAAGTATGGTTTGTTCAAGTTTTAGTATATTTAAAATAAGATTTTTCAGGATAATGTGAGATAATAAGGAGGAGCATAATTTATGAAACACTACGATCTCATAGTAGCAGGAGGCGGAATGGCAGGAGTCAGCAGTGCAATATGTGCTGCAAGAGAGGGGATTTCTGTTCTTTTAATAGAAAAAGAGGGATGCTTTGGCGGTGCAATGTCAAACAGCCTTGTTTTCCCCTTTATGCCCTACTGGTCAGGCAATAAAGCCAAGGGCAACTGGCGTCTTATCTGCGGAGGAATTTTTGAAGAAATGATGAAAAAACAAGAGGAAATGACAGGGAAAGAGTTCACAGAACTTGAACCTGAAATTTTCAAACTTGTCCTTGATGAACTTTTTCTGGAGTCGGGTGCAGAGGTGCTTTTCCATGCCATGCTTCACAAAGTGGAGACCGAGGGCGAAAAGGTTAAAAAAGTCACGGTAGCAACAAAAATGGGAACAATGGACTTTGAGGCAGACTTTTTCATAGATGCCACAGGTGACGGAGACCTTTTTTATCTTGCAGGATGCGAATATCTTCTGGGAAGACCATCCGACAATCTTTGTCAGCCCATGACGACCTGTTTCAGAATGAGCGGAGTTGACATTGAAAGATATAAAAGGGAAGAGCCTCAGATTCAGGAAAAATATAAAGAATATCAGAAAATGGGCAAAATCACCTGCCCGAGAGAAGATATTATGGCGTTTTACGGTATAGGCGACGGCATACTTCACCTTAACACCACAAGAATCATAAAACTTGATCCCACAAATCCCGAAGATGTGAGCAAGGCTGAAATTGATGCACGCCGTCAGGTGGGCGAACTTGTGAAATTCTTTAAAGAAGCATCAGGTGCATTCAAAAATGCAACATTAATTAATGTTGCAAGTACAATCGGTGTGAGAGAAAGCAGAAAACTTGTGGGCCTGTATGTTCTTTCGGGAGAAGATTTGAAAGAGCAGATCGAATTTGAAGATACCGTTGCAATCGGGAACTATGAAATTGACATTCACGATCCAAACGGCGGCGGTACAAGCCACTATTTCTTCTCGGATGATGAACACTATCGCATCCCCTACAGAAGCCTTGTTGCAAAGGAATTCAAAAACCTTTTGGTGGCAGGCAGATGTATCAGCACAACCCATGAGGCACAAGCCGCAATAAGAATTATGCCCACTTGTGCATGCCTTGGTCAGGCGGCAGGAATTGCGGCATCCATTGCAAAAAAAGACGGTTCGGACACTCACACTCTCAGCATCTCAAAACTTCGCCAAAGACTTTTGGATACAAAAGCAATTCTGGAGTAACAGATAAATACATAATAAAATATTCAACCCGGAATTTAGAAAGGAATTTTACCATGAGCAAAAAAGAACTCAATATGATTGTGCCTTTGAGACTTGATCCGGAAGAAGGAGCAGAAATAGTAATTTCAAGATCGAAAATACTCTTTGAAAAATACGGCATGAAAAAATTCATATATTTTTGCCCCTCTAAAGGATGGAGAGGAAAATGCTATCCTCCAAAAAAAGAATTTGAAAACTGTGCAAGGGTTTTTCTTGAAATCAAGACAGCCCTGAAACCTCTGGGCATCTCCTGCGGATGGTGGATTGCCACAACGGTTAAAGCGGGCTACAGAGAAGATTTTCAGATGTTCACAAGATCTGACGGCTCGGAGCATCCTTTTATGATTTGCCCTCTTGGGGAGAATTACAGAAATGCATTTTGTGAGTCAATGCTTGCCTTTGTGAAAATCGGTGAGCCTGATTTTATCTTTACAGAAGATGATTTTCAGATAGACACAGGATGTTTTTGCGAAAAGCACCTTAAGGAATTTGAAGAATATGCAGGAAGATTCTATTCAAGAGAAGAAATTGCAAATGCGCAAAAAGAAAAAAATAACTTTGAACTCATAGATATGTGGAGAAACTATTCAAAGAGTACCATTGTCGGTCTTGCAAAGACAATCAGAGACGCACTTTCCAAAGAATATCCTCACATCCCAATAGGATATATGCAGACAGGTGCTGTGGATTTTGAAGGTGACAGCACAGATGAACTTGTAAGAACTCTTGCAGGTGAAGGCAACACTCCCATGACAAGACTTTTCGGCTGTTTCTACTGCGGAGGCGATCCGGCTGAAATGCCGAGACAACTTTTCCATCCTCTTTACAGTCGTCAGCATCTTGGGGATGATATTGATTTTCTTCACGAAACAGATACATATCCTCACTCAAAATTCTATACATCCGAAAAAGATGTTGCAACAATGTTTGGTATGGTATTCTCATGGGGGTTTGACGGCTCAATTTTCCATTGTACTGCAACTGCGGAAAAATCATTTGATTTGTCTGCACCCTATGCAGAAGTTTTCAGACGTGAAAGAAAGAGACTCACAGAAATTGCACATCTCACAAGAGAATGTGAGGTTTCAGGGGTTGAGGTTCTCTATGATCCCTTTTGTAACACCGTGCTTTCAGATGAGGAAGCATATTTTTCCCGCTGGATAAAATCTGTCAGCCAGTTCGGAATTTCCTATAACACAAAAAAATCACCTGTTGCATTTGTTGACGACAGATTCTTAAGATGCGCAGATGAAGAAAGCATCCTTGAATATCTTTCAAAAGGACTTTTCCTTGACGGTGACGGCGCAAAGGCTCTTTGTGACAGAGGTTTTGGAAAATATATCGGTGTGGAAGTTGGCGAAGATGTATTCTCAACGGGCAAACGTATGTATGACCTTGGAAGTCAGGAATTTGTCTGCGAACCTTTCGGCTCCGGTACAATGCCTGCGGCAAACGGATGGTGTCCTGCAGGTCAGGGAATACTGCGACACCTCACAATAACCGACGAAAACTGCAAAACGGTGACAGAACTCAAAAACTTTGAAGGTGAAGTTATCTCTCCTGCAATGACATGGTTTGAAAACTCACTTGGCGGAAAAATTGTGGTTATGGGAATGACTCTCAAAGGAAACAACTCATTCTCCCTTTTCCACGGAGCAAGACAGAATCTCATACAAAATCTTATTTCAAAAATTTCTGATGATGTTGCATATGTTAAAAATGAAGCAAAGGTAATGCTTATTGCAAACAAACCCAAGGATAAAGCAGAATTTTCTGCAATTCTCACTCTCATAAACATGGGAGCAGACACGGTTTCGGGTGCAAGAGTATATATTCCTTCAGATTTTGCAAAGGTTGAAAGTCTTTTCTACCTTGACATAGATGGCGAATGGAAAAAAGCGGACTATGAAAAGATGAGAGATGACATCATATTAAAAATGCCCCTTGAATTCCAGGAGCCTGTGTATCTTATGATAAAATAACGTATCCGGAGGACTACATGAAAGTAAAATCGGTTTTTGATAAAGAATTTAAAAAATACGGAAATGTTCTGGAAGGCTATGATTTTTCTAAACTTTTCTCCGCTCTTGAAGGATGCAACACACCAAAGGATGGTATTGAATATGTTGCAAGTGTTCCATCCCTTGAAGAGTGTGAAATCTTTTGTGAGTTTCAAAACAGAGGCTTTGGCGGTATGCCAATTCAGGTGGGATATTGCAATGGCAAAAATGACACCCTGAACTGCCTTGAATATCATAAAAGCAGTGAATTTAACATTGCAAAAGACGATATAGTTTTAATACTTGGTCTTGAATCTGACATTGAAGACGGAAAGTATGACACAAAAAATGTCGAAATCTTCCTTGTTCCAAAGGGAACAGGTGTTGAACTTTTTGCAACCACACTTCACTATGCACCCTGCGGATTTGAACCAAACGCCACCTATCAGATGGTGTGTGTTCTTCCCAAAGGCACAAACGGAGCAAAACCTGAATTTGAAAATGATGAAAGTTTTGAGGCAAAAATGTGCTTTGGAAGCAACAAATGGCTTCTTTCACATCCTGACTCGGATGATGCCAAAAAAGGTGCATATGTTGGACTTGTGGGCGAAAATATAAAATGGAACGGGTGATATATAATTATGGAAAAGAAAGTTTATATCGGAAATGACACAGCAGGACACTATTTAAAAACAAAATGTATTGAATATCTTGAAGGGAAAGGAATCCCCTATGTTGACTGCGGTTCAGACGATAATCCTGACATCGAGGCAACACGCTATCCTTTCTTTGCGGCAAAAGTTGCAAAGGCGGTTCAGTCAGGTGAGGCAAGATGCGGGCTTTTAATTTGCGGAACAGGAATCGGCATAAGCATTGCGGCAAACAAATTCAAAGGCATAAGAGCAGCCCTTGTGAACAGTACATATCTTGCAAGAATGACAAGAAGACACAACGATGCAAATATTCTCTGCCTTGGCGGAAGAACTATCGGCGAATGGGAAGCAATTGACATTTTAGAGACATTTTTAAACACTGAGTATGACGGAATGTTCCACGATGGCTCATTAAATCTTATTAAAGATGCAGAAGATTTGATGATGACAGACAAAGTGTGGAGTGAAGAACCAAGAAAAATCTCCACAGGCCCACTTGCCGATGCTGAAATTTTTGACAGAAGCAAAGGGTGATTTTCTTTTATGAAAGGGGCATCCCCTTTCGATCCCAACATAGGGATTAGTAATTAGGAAATAGGAAAAAGGCACCTCCATTTCCGGTTTTGTGAAGTGTCTAATATTCGTTCCTAATCATTATTCCCCAATCTCTAATTACTACGTTGCAAAAACTTCACTTGACCAAAGGTCAAACTTCACTTTCTGAAAGGAGCTTCCCCTTTCCGCTTGTTTCATATGACGAAAAGATTTTCAAAGTGTGCTGACTCTCATAAACACACATAAAAATATGGTGTGAAAAACTCAAACGGGTTTTTCACACCATATTTTTTGGTTATAACGGTTTTTGTGGTTCTCACCTTATTTTACAATCTGAGAAATAATATTATAGTCATTGGTAAGTATGGTATCAATGCCCATATCAAGAAATCTTTTCGTTTCTTCTTCATCATCCGACCAGAAAACATTGCAGACAATTCCGTTTTTGTGGGCTTTGTCTATCATTTCCTGATTGAAATAGGGCTTAAAAAGTTGCACTTTTTTGCAATCGTATTCAATTGCTCTTTCAACAATATCCCAGGGTGCTTTTCCTGCTCCGCAGCAGCGGCAGATGTCGGGGGCAACTTCTTTTGCAAGTCTCAGGAAATTGTCGTTTCCTGACATAAAATATACATACTTTCTGCAGTCATATTTATCTATGAGACTGACAATTTTTTCAAGAAGTTCCCTGTCATATTCACAGTCGTTATCAACTGTTTTAACGTGAATGTTCATAATGGTATGACAGGAGAATTTTTTTAAAATCTCTTCAAATTTAAGGATTTTCATCCCCTTAAACTTTTCAGAATGTTTAAATCCGAAATCATATTTTAAAAGTTCTTCATATGTATGATCAAAAACCATGCCCTCACCGTCTGAAACACGCTCCAGAGAGCCGTCGTGAATTGACACAATTTCGCCGTCTTTTGTATACCACAAATCAAATTCAATTTCTTCTGCTCCCATGGCAACTGCCGCACCAAAGGCAGGCATACTGTTTTCGGGACAAACGGTGTTAAATCCTCTGTGTGCGCACACTCTCGGATAAGGCATAATGCTGTCGGGCCTTACAATGGCACTTCCTGCGGGACGGTATTTCCACGGTCTGCGTCCCTTTTCGATGTATTCATAGTGAGACGCGGGGGGATTTCCGAATCCTGCAGGTTTATAATATTTCTTGCCGACATCTATATCGACAACTTCCATACCCACACGGCTTTTCATGTTGACAAGTACATTTCCCTCAGGAGACACAACCATGCTTGCACCGCCGATGTCGGAATTTTCGTCCATGGAAACCGACGAGCGGACAACATATGCATTTGTATTATAGGCAAGAAACTGAGACATAATCTGAAGTGCTGTGTGGGTGTCGCTTCTCTGATGGGAGCATCCTATTATAACATCAAGGTTCTGTCTTGCCATATTGGCAAAATTTTCATAGAAATAAAAGTCATAGCACACCAGAAATCCAAATCTGATTCCCTCCATTTCAATAACTGTAGGCTCGGTGAACTCAAAACTATAGTCGCTGTCAAGTTTCATAACCGAAACTTCACCCGGCACAAGATGCTCTTTAAAATATTTTCCTGCAATCTCTCCATTTCTGTCAAAGGCATATGTGGTGTTTCTGTATCCTGCAAGGGTTTCATAACGAGCATTTAAAAACACCATTGCATGGCAACGTTTTGCTGTTTCCGAAGCCTTTTTCAGAAGTTTTTCATTAAACTTTTCCACGCTTTCCTCTGCTTGTTCTTTTGTTTTGGCAAGACAGGGAATATCACAGGATTCCGGCATAACTATAATATCCATGGAATCATCGCATTTTTCAAGAAGTTCCATCTCATATCCGAAATACATTTCGGATTTTTCATAATCAAGTGAATAGGGCGGCTGGATGATACATACTTTCATTTATATATTCTCCTTTTGTGTATGTAATGGATGATTTTATTATATAGCAGAGACAATTTATTGTAAACATATTTATAAAACATATCCGGAAATGACAGATAATCACTTTTAATCATTTTCAAAGACCAAAAAAGACGAGCATAACCCGTCTTTTTTGGTCAATTCTGTGTATAACATTATATTCTCATTCCTTATATGGTACTTTAAAATATTCCAAATACTTTTTGAACTTATCCTGTGCTGATAGGCAGGTGTCAGTTAAATAACCTTTTTCATTATTCCATTCAGATAGTCCTCTGTAGTAGAACATTTTAAGACTGTCATCAATGATAAACGGAACAATATTGTTTTTTAAGCATTCCTTAAACATAATAAGTCTGCCTACACGTCCGTTACCATCCTGGAATGGATGCAATGCTTCAAACTGATAATGAAAATCAATTATTTCTTCCAAAGTATGCTCGTTCTTTTGATTATAAGATTTCAAAAGTTCTTTAATTTTCTGTGCCACAGCTTCGGGACTTGCAGTTTTTTTTCCGCCAACTTCATTGGGGAGTTTTTTGTATTCGCCCACATTAAACCAATCTTTTCTTGAATCGGATGTACCCGACTTTAAAGTAAAATGCAGTTCCTTTATAAATTTTTCTGTGAGCTTATATGTGGCATTGTCAATTATCATATCAATACATTTGAAATGGTTTGCTGTTTCTATAATATCATCAACATTTAAAGCATCATTTTTTACACCAATAGTATTAGTTTCAAAAATATATCTTGTCTGGTCGTGGGTTAATTTACTACCCTCTAAGTGATTTGAATTATAGGTAAGTTCTATTTGAATTTTATGATAAATTCCGCCTTTGAGAGATGACTTTTTCTCTGATC
>JAZQJX010000103.1:0-33844 GCA_045541875.1 Clostridia bacterium
TTAGACTGATAACAGAGAGGAGGATTTTCGCACATGACCAGAATGAGAGCGAAATATGAAGAAGAAGTAAGAAAAGCTCTTATGGAAAAGTTCGGCTACAAAAGTCCGATGCAAATTCCTAAGCTTGATAAAATTGTAATTAATATCGGCGTTGGCGAAGCTAAAGAAAATGCTAAAGCATTAGAAGCTGCAGCAAACGACCTGGCTATAATCACCGGTCAGAAACCGGTTATCACAAAAGCTAAGAAATCTGTTGCTAACTTTAAAATCAGAGAAGGTATGAACCTTGGTTGCAAAGTTACACTTCGTGCAGACAAAATGTAGGAATTCTTAGACAGACTCTTTAACGTAGCCCTCCCCCGTGTAAGAGACTTCCGTGGTATCAACCCCAACTCTTTCGACGGCAGAGGAAACTATGCTCTGGGCATTAAGGAACAGCTTATATTCCCGGAAATAGACTATGATAAAATTGATAAACTCAGAGGAATGGACATAATCTTTGTTACAACTGCTAACACAGATGAAGAAGCAAGAGAGCTTCTTTCCCTTATGGGTGCTCCATTCATCAAAGCATAATCAGGAGGTATAATCACATGGCTAAAAAAGCAATGGTATTAAAGCAGCAGAAGCCGCAGAAATATAAAACCCGTGAATATACCAGATGTAATATCTGCGGAAGACCCCACTCCGTTCTCAGAAAGTTCGGCATCTGCCGTATCTGCTTCAGAGAACTTGCGTACAGAGGTCAGATTCCCGGTGTTAAAAAGGCTAGTTGGTAATAAAAGATACAAAGAATTAAAAAAGGAGGTAGCACAATGCAAATCACCGATCCTATCGCTGATATGCTTACCCGTATCAGGAATGCAAATTCTTCAAAACACGAATCTGTAAATGTTCCTGCTTCCAAAGTTAAGATTCAGATTGCTAAAATCCTTAACGATGAAGGTTACATTAACGGATACGAAGTAATAGAGGATAAAGTCCAGGGCACAATTAAGATTGATCTTAAATATGGCCCCGGCAAACAGAAAGTTATAACCGGCCTCAAGAGAGTATCAAAACCCGGTCTCAGAGTATATGCAAGCAATGAAAACTTACCCAAGGTGCTTAAAGGACTTGGCATCGCAATCATTTCTACTTCTAAAGGTATCATGACCGATAAAGAAGCAAGAAAACTCAATGTTGGCGGCGAAGTTTTAGCATTTATTTGGTAATCGGAGGTGAAGAAAATTGTCAAGAATAGGTAGAATGCCAATCGCAATTCCCCAGGGAGTTGAAGTTAAGATTGGAGAAAATAACTTTGTTACCGTAAAAGGCCCCAAGGGTACTCTGACAAAAACACTTCACGCTGATATGAAAATAACAGTTGAAGCAGGTCAGGCAATTGTTGAAAGACCTACAGAGCAGAAAGAACACAAAGCTCTTCACGGTCTCACAAGAACCCTTCTTGCCAATATGGTTACAGGTGTTTCTGAAGGATTCCAGAAAACACTTCAGATTAACGGTGTTGGTTACCGTTGCCAGAAACAGGGCAAAAAGCTCATTCTGACACTCGGTTATTCTCACCCTGTAGAATTCGAAGACGGCGAAGATTATACACTTGAAGCTCCCGATCCCAACACAATCATCGTTAAGGGTATCGACAATCAGGTTGTAGGTCAGATTGCCGCAGTCATCAGAGAAAAGAGATTGCCTGAACCCTATAAAGGCAAAGGTATTAAATATGCTGATGAGGTTATCAGACGTAAGGAAGGTAAAACTGGTTCTAAGAAATAAGAATCGGAAAGGAGTAAACCACAATGATTAGTAAAAAAGATAGCAATGCTGCAAGAATAAAAAGGCATTACAGAGTAAGAAAAAATATTTCCGGTACTCCTGAGCGCCCCAGACTTAATGTATTCAGAAGCCTCAGCAACATATATGCTCAGGTAATTGACGATACAAAAGGTCAGACACTGGTATCCGCTTCAAGCCTTGAACTTAAAGATTCAATCAAAAACGGCGGCAACAAAGAAGCTGCAAGAGAAGTTGGCAAACTTGTTGCTAAAAAAGCTCTTGATGCAGGCATCAAAGCAGTTGTTTTTGACAGAGGCGGTTATGTATATCACGGCAGAGTACTCGAGCTTGCCGAAGGCGCCAGAGAAGGCGGCTTAGAATTCTAATAAGAAGGAGGAGAAGCAATGGCTCTCGTAGAAAGAATAGATGCAGATTCTTTAGAACTGCAGGAAAAAATCGTTAGCATCAACCGTGTTGCTAAGGTTGTAAAGGGCGGTAGAACTTTCAGATTCAGCGTACTTGTTGTTGTAGGCGATGGCAATGGCCATGTTGGTGCAGGTACAGGTAAAGCTGCTGAAATCCCCGACGCAGTTAGAAAAGCTATAGACGATGCTAAAAAGAATATGATAAATGTTCCTATGGTTGGTACAACTATAGCACACGAAGTTATTGGTGAATTCGGTGCAGGAAGAGTATTACTCAAACCCGCTGGCCGTGGTACCGGTGTTATCGCAGGAGGATGTGCAAGAGCAGTACTCGAACTTGCAGGTATCCGCGATATCAGAACAAAATCACTTCGTTCTAACAATCCTCGCAATCTTGTTAGCGCAACAATCGAAGGTCTCAGATCCCTCAAGGTAGCAGAAGATGTTGCTAAACTCAGAGGTAAGACTGTAGAAGAAATACTCGGTTAATGAGAATTTGAGCGATAACAAATTTTAGGAGGAAAAATCGATGGCTAAAATAAAAGTTACTTTAGTTAAGAGCACAATCGGATGCAAAAAAGATCAGATTGCAACCGTTAAAGCACTTGGCTTAAAGAAAATCAGAGACGAGAAAGTACACGAAGCAAACGACCAGATTAAAGGTATGGTAAACAAAGTGTGCCACCTCGTAAAAGTAGAGGAAGTTTAATAAAAGGAGGTGCCAAGCGCATGAAATTATATGAACTCCAGCCCGGTGTAGGCTCTACAGCGGACAAAAAGAGAAAAGGCAGAGGCCACGGCTCCGGTAACGGCAAAACTGCTGGCAGAGGTCACAAAGGTCAGAACGCAAGATCAGGTGGCGGTGTCAGAATCGGTTTTGAAGGTGGACAGATGCCCATTTACAGAAGATTGCCTAAACGTGGTTTCAACAACGTATTTGCTCTCAAATATGCTGAAATCAACGTTTCCGATTTGAATAAATTTGAAGACGGCGCTGTAGTTGACGCTGCTGCCCTCAAAGAAGCAGGCATCATTAAAAAAGCACTTGACGGTATTAAAGTTTTAGGAAACGGCGAAGTTTCCAAGAAAGTTACAGTTAAGGCTGCAAAATTCACAGAATCTGCAAAGGAAAAGATTGTCGCTGCAGGCGGAAAGTTTGAGGTGATGTAAGGTGTTTAAAACATTACGCAATGCTTGGTCAATTCCGGACCTGAGAAAAAAGATGCTTTACACCTTGCTCATGATTTTCGTTTTCAGACTCGGTTCCTTTATTCCGGTTCCCGGTGTCAATGCAGATGCTCTTGCACAACTTGTTGACGGAAGTTCCCTTTTCGGAATGCTAAACGCATTTTCCGGTGGTGCTTTTTCACAGGCAACAATATTTGCGATGAGTATCACTCCATACATTAACTCATCAATTATCCTTCAGCTTCTCACAGTTGCAATCCCCGCTCTTGAAAGACTTTCAAAAGAGGGTGAAGAAGGCAGAAAGGTGATTGCAAAATGGACCAGAATCGTAACAGTAATCCTTGCTTTTATTCAGGCTACAGGACTTTACTTCGGTATCAAAGGTGCAGTTGCAAACCCCGGTGTTATGAGTTATATCACAATCGTTGCCACATTTACAGCAGGTACTGCATTCCTTATGTGGCTTGGTGAACAGATCACTCAAAAGGGTGTTGGAAACGGTATTTCCATCATCATCTTCTCCGGTATCGTTGCAGGTCTTCCTACAATGTTTGGCGGACTTTGGGTGAACTTCTACGAACTCAAGGTAATTCCTTGGTGGGTATTTGCTCTTGTAGTAGTATTCTTCATTGCAATGATTGCTTTCGTAGTATTCATTACCGATGCAGAGAGAAGAGTTCCTGTTCAGTATGCAAAAAGAATGGTTGGCAGAAAGATGTATGGCGGACAGAGCACTCACATTCCCCTCAAAGTGGCAATGGCAGGTGTTATTCCGATCATCTTTGCAATGTCAATCCTTTCATTCCCCTCAACAATCATCCAGTTTATGGGTGCTAACCCCACAGGTTTCTGGGGCAAGTTCTGGAGTTTCTTCACTCCCCAGAGTTGGGTATATGTTGTAATCTATTTCCTGCTTATCATATTCTTCACATATTTCTACACAGCAATTCAGTTCAACCCCGTAGAAGTATCCAATAATATGAAGAAAAACGGTGGATTCATTCCCGGTATCAGACCCGGAAAACCCACAAGCGATTTCATAAGCAGAATACTTTCCAAGATTACACTTGCAGGTGCATTCTTCCTTGGTGTTGTTGCGGTAATACCTCTTGTTATCGGTATTGTATATCCCGCACTCTCCAACATCCAGATCGGTGGTTCATCACTTCTGATTATGGTTGGTGTTGCACTTGAAACAGTTAAACAGATTGAATCTCAGATGCTTATGCGTCATTACAAGGGCTTCCTTGATTAATGACATTTGAGGGAGAATATAATATGAAACTTATTATGCTGGGTGCTCCCGGTGCCGGAAAAGGCACACAGGCACAGATACTAAGTGAAAAATTTGGTATACCCTCAATATCAACCGGTGCAATTATACGAGGTGCAATTAAAAACGAAACCCCTACGGGAAAGCTTGCCAAAGGCTACATTGACAAAGGTGAGCTTGTTCCCGACCAGGTGGTTATCGGTATCATAAAGGAAAGACTTTCAGAGCCTGACTGCAAAGGCGGTTTCATCCTCGACGGTTTTCCACGCACCATTCCTCAGGCAGAGGCATTATATGCCATGGGAATTGAAATTGATAAAGTTGTTGATATTGAAGTAGACGATGACCAGATTATCAAAAGACTTTCGGGAAGACGCGAATGTCCGGTTTGCGGAGCCACCTATCACATAGAAAACAATCCCACAAAGGATGGAAAAACCTGTGATAAGTGCCACGCTCAACTTGTGACAAGAAAAGACGACAACCCGGAAACTATTAAATCCCGTCTTGATGTATATCACAGTCAGACAGAACCCCTTATTGAATTTTATAAGGGAAAAGGAAATCTTCTTGAAATTGACGGAGGAAAATCTCTTTCAGAGGCAACAGAAGATATCTTAAAAGCGTTATCTGACTGAGCATTTTGCGGAGGATAGTAAATGATCAATATAAAATCAACTTCAGAAATTATGAAGATGCGCCAGTCCGGAAAGATACTTTCAAGTGTCCTTTCAGAACTTGAAAAAAATGTCAGACCGGGCATAACAACAAAAGAACTTGACCGTATTGCATATGAATGCATAAAAGGTCATGGTGCGCTTCCTTCTTTTCTGGATTACCACGGTTTTCCGGCAAGCATATGTGCATCAGTTAATGACACCGTAATTCACGGTATCCCCGATGCAACTGCTTTAAAAGAAGGAGACATAATCAGCATCGACATAGGCGTCATAAAAGACGGCTATCACACAGATGCGGCACGCACCTTCGCTGTGGGTAAAATATCAGATGAGGCAAAAAGACTTATTGATGCTACAAAACAGAGTTTTTTTGAAGGTCTGAAATATGCCCGTCACGGTGAAAGACTTTTCAGCATTTCAGCAACCATTCAGGACTATATTGAGTCTCATGGCTACAGCATAGTCAGAAACTATTGCGGTCACGGAATCGGAAAGGCGCTTCACGAAGATCCTGAAATTCCGAATTACGGCTCCTTCGGTCATGGAATAAGGCTTTGCAAAGGTATGACCATTGCAGTTGAGCCTATGGTGAATGAGGGCGGTTTTGAAACAAAGTGTCTCAGCGACGGATGGACAGTCAAAACAAAAGACTCATCCCTTGCCGCACACTATGAAAACACAATTCTCATCACAGACGGTGAGCCGGAATTATTAACGTGTCAGATATGAAAAGATATTGATAAGGGAGGTTTTATCCTTGGCAAAAGAAGATGTTTTTGAATTGGAAGGAACAGTGCTTGAGGCTCTGCCGAATGCAATGTTCATTGTAGAATTTGAAAATGGTCATAAAATCCAGGCTTATATTTCCGGAAAGCTCAGAACAAACTTCATCAGAATACTTCCCGGAGACAAGGTTAAGGTTGAAATGTCACCCTATGACCTGAGCAAGGGACGTATCACCTGGAGAGCGAAATAAGAGTTTTTCGAAAATTTTAACCAAAGTGCAAAAAATTACAGATGAAATTGGCTGCACTGTGTATAGGAGGTAATAATCATGAAGGTAAGACCATCAGTTAAACCTATGTGTGAAAAATGCAAAATCATCAAAAGAAAAGGTAACATTATGGTTATCTGCGAAAACCCTAAACACAAACAGAAACAGGGTTGATTAAATTCAGCTTATAGCTTATAAGGTGCGGCTGTACAAAGGGCGTCACCCCTTTGTAAATCCTTATGGTTATGATTAATACAAAACAGTAAACGTAATTAAACAGGAGGTGCAAAAAGCTAATGGCAAGAATAGCAGGTGTTGACTTACCGAACGAAAAGAGAGTTGAATACGGCCTTACCTATGTTTACGGTATCGGTGTTGCAAGCTCCAACAAGATTTTAAAAGAAGCAGGAATCAATCCTGATACAAGAGTTAAAGACCTTACAGAAGACGAAGAAAAGAAAATCAGAGAAATCATCGACAGAGATTACACTGTTGAAGGTGACTTAAGAAGACAGATAGCACTTGACATCAAACGTCTCATGGAAATCGGTTGCTACAGAGGTCTCCGTCACAGAAGAGGTCTCCCCGTAAGAGGTCAGAGAACAAAGACAAATGCAAGAACCAGAAAAGGTCCCAAGAGAACCATCGCTGGTAAGAAAAAATAATCCGAGGAGGGATAGTTTAGTATGGCTGTTCAGGCAAAAAGAAGTCGTAAAAGACGTGAGAAAAAGAATATTGAACGCGGATGTGCTCATATTCGTTCCACATTCAATAATACAATAGTTACTATCACCGATACTCAGGGTAATGCATTATCTTGGGCATCTTCCGGTGGTTTGGGCTTCAGAGGCTCAAGAAAAAGTACTCCCTTTGCATCCCAGATGGCTGCAGAAACTGCTGCTAAGGCTGCAATGGAACACGGTTTAAAAACCGTTGAAGTATATGTAAAAGGTCCCGGTTCCGGCAGAGAATCTGCAATCAGAGCTCTCCAGACAGCAGGTCTTGAAGTTAGTATGATTAAAGACGTAACACCAATTCCTCACAACGGTTGCAGACCGCCTAAGAGAAGAAGAGTGTGATTAAATTTTAAAAGTCAGGAGGAATATAGAATGGCAAGAAATATGCAGCCTATATTAAAAAGATGCAGAACTCTTGGAATTTCACCTTCTGTTATGGGTATTGACAAAAGCTCAAACAGAAATCCTAATCCCATGAGAAAGAAACAAAGCGAATATGGCCGCCAGCTTACCGAAAAACAGAAAGTAAAATTCATTTACGGTATGCTCGAAAAACAGTTCAGACACCTTTATGAAATTGCAAGTAAGATGCCCGGTGTTGCCGGTGAAAACTTCCTTCAGCTTCTTGAGTCAAGACTGGACAACGTTGTTTTCAGATTAGGCCTTGCTAATACCAGAAGAGAATCAAGACAGATCGTAAACCACGGTCACGTTCTCGTAAACGGCAAAAAATTAGATATACCTTCATATCGTGTTAAGGTTGGCGATGTAATCACAATCAAAGAAAAATTCGCTACATCCGACAGAATGAAAGCTATTATTGAGGCTAATTCTTCAAGAGCAGTTCCGAAGTGGTTAGATATGGATAAAAACACCATCACAGGTAAAGTTATCGCACTTGCACAGAGGGACGATATAGACTTTGAAGTGGAAGAGCACCTTATTGTCGAGCTCTACTCGAAATAATAACTCTGCCCTCGTGTATGAGATAATAATAGTTTTGAAATGGAGGGTTATATTATGATCGAAATGGAAAAACCCCGCGTTGAATGTGTGGAAAAATCTCCCGACGGAAAATACGCAAAGTTTGAAGTGGAACCTTTAGAGAGAGGCTACGGAATAACACTTGGTAACTCCATCAGAAGAGTGCTTTTGTCATCTCTTCCCGGTGCGGCTCCAACAAGCGTTAAAATTGACGGCGTACTCCACGAGTTTTCAACAATCCCGGGTGTAAAAGAAGATGTAACCGAAATCATTCTGAATGTTAAAAGAATTGTTGCAAAACTTTACTGCGATACTCCCAAAACTGTCTACATTGAAGCAACAGGAGAAGGCGAAGTATTTGCAAGAGACATCAGATGTGACCATGAGGTTGAAATTATAAACGGCGATCTTCACATTGCAACATTAAGTGACAATGCACGCCTTTATATGGAAATTACTCTTTCTAAAGGAAGAGGATATGTAACAAGCGAAAAAAATAAAGAGAATATGCAAAACGTTATCGGCGTTATCCCTGTAGATTCAATTTATTCACCTATCGATAAGGTAAATTACTATGTTACAAACACCCGTGTAGGACAGGTTACCGATTATGATAAGCTTACTCTTGAAATTTTTGCAGACGGAACAATAACTCCCGAAGAGGCTCTCTCTCTTAGTGCAAAAATTTTGAATGATCACATGAATTTGTTCATTGACCTTACAGAAGAGATCAGAGATACTGATATCATGGTTGAAAAAGAAGAAGACAAGAAAGACAAAGTTTTGGAACTCACAATTGAAGAACTTGACCTTTCTGTTCGTTCTTTCAACTGCCTCAAACGTGCAGGTATCAACACTGTTGAAGACCTCGTATCCAAGTCTGAGGGTGAAATGATGAGAGTCAGAAATCTTGGAAGAAAATCTCTTGAAGAGGTTGTAGGCAAGCTTAACTCATTAGGCTTCCAGTTCTCAAAGGAATATGATGAATAAGAACTCACAGAAGTTATGAACCTATATTTTGGTAAAAGGAGGTAAACACGCATGCCCGGTACAAGAAAATTAGGCCGCGCGTCCGACCACAGAGATGCTACCTTAAGAAACCTGGTTACCGCTTTGCTTGAAAACGGCAGAATTGAAACAACTTTGCCTAAAGCAAAAGAAATCAGATGTATGGCTGAAAAAATGATTACTTTGGGTAAAACCAATACATTACACACCAGAAGACAGGCACTTTCCTATATCACTAAGGAAGATGTTGTTACAAAGGTGTTTGCCGAAATCGCTCCCAAATACGCTGAGAGAAACGGCGGCTATACAAGAATTATGAAGATGGGTCCCAGACGTGGTGACGCTGCAGAAATGGCTATAATTGAATTAGTTTAATTTCTGAAAAATCTAAAATTAAATCCCCGATACTGATTGGAAAACGCAATCAGTATCGGGGATTTTTATTGTATAGAAACGAAGTTTCCTATACAGAAAAAAACCCGCCACAGGCGGGTTCTGTCATAATTAGTATTAATGGTGATGATGTCTGTGTCTTTTTTATCTTTTTTTTCTGAGAAAAAGAGATGCAAAAGGAATATATTTTCTGTAGAGTTTACGAAGTTGTCCTCTCCAGTAATAGTATTCTTCACCATCGCTTCTTCTCATTTCCATTTTAAAATATCTTGCTCTCTTAAAAAAGGGAACATACACCTTTACTATCATCATAACAATAAAGAATATAACGAGCAGTACAAGGAAAATTTTGATTTGAGATGTATCGTTGCCGCTCGGTGGAGGGTAGTTTGCAGAACTGTATTTCATTGAATCCATCATTTGTAATTTCATCTCCGTGTAAAAAGAATTACTGTGTCCATTATACCATGAGTAAAAATGCTTGCTTGCAAGGGCATTTTTACGAAGCCGTCAATGGCACAGGAGTGCGACAGCACACAAACGGCGAAGCCGTAAAGACTTGCGACAAGCAAGGGTAAGAGTGTCCATTATACCATGAGTAAAAATACTTGCTTGCAAGGGTATTTTTACGAAGCCGTCAATGGCACAGGAGTGCGACAGCACACAAACGGCGAAGCCGTAAAGACTTGCGACAAGCAAGGATTACTGTGTCCATTATACCAACCATCCATTTTCCTGTCAATGAGGATAATGCCCCAATTTAATTGACATAAAACCTTTTTTTGTGTATAATTTTATGTGTTAATAAAAAATATGGAGAGAATAGTATGACCGTAAAATTATATGATGAAAACAGTTATCTGACAGAGTTTGACGCAACTG
The DNA here is from genome assembly GCA_045541875.1 of Clostridia bacterium. Lineage (GTDB taxonomy): Bacteria > Bacillota > Clostridia > UMGS1810 > UMGS1810 > RGIG1828. The sequence goes on from JAZQJX010000103.1 coordinate 10,341, forward strand.
TAGAGAAGTGCGAAAAAACAGATTCAGAATATAAAATCACTCTTGATAAGACCGCATTTTTCCCTGAAGAGGGAGGACAATGCTGTGACAGAGGCAATCTCGATGGCAAGAGTGTAAAAAAAGTTGAAATTTCGGGAGATGAAATATATCACTATGTTGATTCTCCTTTTGAAATCGGGCAAAAAGTAAGAGGGGAAATAGATTTTTCTCTTCGCTTCCGAAACATGCAAAACCACAGCGGAGAACACATTATCTGTGGTATTGCCCATTCCCTTTTCGGCTATGAAAATGTGGGATTCCATCTTGGTGAAGATATTGTCACAATGGATCTTAGCGGTGAACTTTCAGATTTGGACATAGAAAAAATCGAAAGACTTGCAAATGAGGCAATAGCCAAAAATATGCCAGTTACTGCCTTCTATCCGTCAAAAGAAGAACTTGAAACTATTCAATACAGGGCAAAAGGTGAAATTGAGGGAAATGTGAGAATTGTAAACATCGGTGACGTGGATTCCTGTGCCTGCTGCGCACCTCACGTTGGGGCTACAGGTGAAATCGGAATAATAAAAATCATAGATTCCATGCGCCATCGGGGCGGAATGAGACTTTCCATTCTTTGCGGATTTGATGCCCTTTCCGACTATAATCTCAGAATGAAAGAGGCAAAGGAGATTTCAAATCTTCTATCAGTTCCCCAATCGGAAATTGCATTGGGAGTCAAAAAACTCAATTCCGACCAACAGATGCTTAAAACAAAAATTTCCGAAATGAAAAAGCAGATTGTTAAACTTACCGTTGAAAGCGCAGATACCACAAAAGAAAAACTTTGTCTTTTCTTTGATGATATGGATATGGATGGACTTCGATTCGGGGCGAATCTTCTTTTAGAGAAAAAAGTTCCTTTTGCCGCTCTTTTATCGGGAGATGACGAAAACGGTTATTCATATGTTCTCGTCACATCAGACGGAGATGTTTCATCCCAGACAAAAAGTGCGAATGAGGCACTTTCGGGAAGAGGCGGCGGAAAAGGACCAATGGCCACGGGAAAATTTATGGCAAGTGAGGAAGAGATAAGAACATATTTTGGATAATTCCTTTTTGTTTGCCTTATTTGTTCTTCCTTGCCAGACGGTATTCTTCAGGGGTGATGCCCATAATCTCCTTGAAATTGCGGTTAAAACTTCTGAGAGATTTATATCCCACGCTATAGGCACATTCTGATATGTTTTCGTTCCCAAGAGATATAAGGTCTGTCGCTTTGTTTATGCGATAGTGGTTGATATATTTATTAAATGAAATTCCTGCAAGATTTTTGAATTGCCTAGAAAGATATGAATAGTTAAAGGACAAATTCTTGGAAATTATTTCAAGAGAGCAGTTTTCAGCATAGTTTTTATCTACAAAGTTGAAAACCTCGTGCAAAAGATTTCCGTAGTAATGAGTCCTTTTTTCATAATCGGCGGTTTTGTCGAAAAAAGAGCACACAGAATAGAGAATTCCTTTCTTTTCGTAAAGAGGCAAGGAATCATTCAGGCCATAGAGTTTTTCACTGAGTTCTCTTCCCATCACAAATTTGTTGTCACAAGGCACAGAGTCTGCATATTTGTTTATATATGCTCCAACCAACTCTGGGGAGAAAATGTAGAGAAAGTGCTTCCCCTCATTCCCGTGAAAAGAGTGTAACTGATAGGGAAAAATCAGGGCAGACTCACCCTCAAAGAGAGATATTGTCCTTTGGTCAATTGTCAAATTTTGTCTTCCTGAAAGGACGGTCACAAGTTCCATGGAGTTGTGAATATGAGCAGGGAAATCAAAGTTGGGCTTTTCTTCTCTGGAAATTCTGTCCGGACCTTCAAAATGTTCATTTTGGTAAAACATAATCAATCATCCTGAAAGTAAAATTATGTCTATTATTATATATTTTTTTGCAGGACATGTCAACATGAAATATGCTACAATAAATATGATGGTTATTAGCCAGATATATCTTATAGGGAGGTATAACACGATGAAAAATAAAAGAATTATCTCTGTTTGTCTGTGTTTTGCTATGATTTTTTCTGTTGTGGGAGCATTTCCTGCAATGTCAGACAGTTCGGTTATCAGGTCATATTTTGACTTTACAATGGAAAACTGGACAGAAGCATCAGACAGATTAAACTCTGATGGTACAACTGTTCAGCAATCTCTTTCAGGCACCACTGACGGTAGTTGGAATCTGAATGCCGGCGATGTCGTGGAGGAACTTGTTTTTGATGCCGAGAGAAATTCAAAGGTGTGGAAACTTACAAAACAGTCAGCAGCAACAGGCAACCGTTCTAGAATTCGCTTTGATGCCGCCGACAAAACTTTTGAAAGAAATACTCTCTGGACGGAAATAACCTTTAAGTACGAAGGTGGTTTTGCAGGGCTTGGTTGGGAATATAATATGGCTGTTGCACCTGTATACATAGATAACTCGGGCAACATCAGAAAATTCGCCTATAACTTTTTTGACAATCAGTCAAGCGGAGCCATCATAAGTTCATCACCCCTTGAACTTGGAAAATGGTACACTCTTTCTGTTGCAATAGACTATCCAAACGCTCCAAATGCAGACGGCGGACCGCTTTATGTGTGGCTTAACGGAGAGAAAATTTTTGATGGAACAGACTACAATTCGAATTTACGGCTTGAAAATTCCAACGGTACAGCCGCATCTCCTTTTAACTACATTGATTTTAACTTTTGTCGCCCTGACAGCGCGGCTTCCACAGTATATATAGACAATTTTATGATGTATACAACGGCAACTTTAGATAATCACCCGGAAACGGATTTTTCCGGTTTGTCCATCGAAGATGCAGATTCAGGCGATGACATCACCGTTTCCGGTGACCGAATTTCTGCCACCGCCGAAACAACGGTTGCTGATTTGAAAAAGGCACTTACATTCCCTGGAAATACAACCGTTACTTTCACCAAAGACGGGGAAACTGCTTCGGATTCAGATACTGTTTCAGGATGCAGAGTCTGCGTTAATTCAGACTCTACAGACGGATATAAAGTATATTATATATATGCAGATGCATCCCGGACCATATCCCAGACCTACTTTGATATGGATATGGACAACTGGGCATCCACATCTGACAAGAAAAATTATGACGGCACTTCCGTTTCCGGATTCAACTGGGTATCTTCGTTTGCACCAAAAGCAGACAGTGTGGAGAGTAATGAACTCTTTGGCGGGAAATCCTGGGTAATAACAGATTCGGAGGGGTCCACCGGACACTATGCCCGGGCAAGATATAACGCAACAATCCCAACTTTCTTTGATTCCTCAGAGGTTTTGTGGACTGAAATCACACTTAAATTTGAAGGTCAGTTTGCTCCTCTTGGATGGGAGCATGATGCGGCACGTTCCCCCATTCACATTGGCTCGGATGGCAAACTTTACAGATTCGGACGATGGGTATATAATGCCACTGAAACAGGAAAAAATTACGATGGCGGAACGCCCCTTGACTATCAACTGAAACTTGGACATTGGTATACAATTTCTGTTGCTCTTGATTTTACAAAGGATGCAAGCGGAACCGGCGCACCTCTTTATGTGTGGGTAAACGGCGAAAAAATTGCTTCCGGCACAGACACAGTATCGGAACTGAAGGCAGGTGGGAGTTTCAAGTATATTGATTTCTGGATTGATCAGGTTGCATCAGGAGAGACAACTGTGTGGGTGGATAGTTTCAGACTATACACAACCGAAACTCTTGATAAATTCCCTGAGTCAGTGTTTGAAGGTGTGACACTTACAGATGCAAACTCTTCAGATGATATAACAGTAAAGGATAGTTATATTTCCGCTCCTGATTTTGTGACTGCATCGGGGATGCTTTCTGCAGTTTCATGCCCTGCTGATTGCACTATCAGTTTTGTGAGAGGTAATTCCCTTATTTTGGGTGACAGTCTTGTCAACAGGGCATATCTTTATGTGATTTCCAACACCACAGGTGGATATAAAGGATATGAAATTAATCCTGAATGCTCAAATATTTTAGGTTCATATTTTAATATGAATATGGACAACTGGACCGGCACATCTCAAAAACTCAATATAGACTCTTCGTCTGTTTCCGGCTTTGGATGGGCAACAGGCTCATTTGCACCGACATCTGATTCTTTAGCAACAGATATCAGAAACGGAGGAAAGTCCTGGGTGGTTACTGAGGATACCAATGGCACAGGTCACTATGCAAGAGCCAGATTCAACAGTGGGATTCCAAAGAATTTTGAAAGTTCATATGTTCTTTGGACGGAAATATCTCTTAAATTTGAAGGGGAATTTACCCCCGCAGGCTGGGAACATGATATGGCGGTAGCCCCGGTATATGTTGACTCAGATGGTATGCTTCGCAAATTTGTTCAGAGAGTATATAACGATAGCGACAAACTTGGTGAATATGTGGGAGACGGCTATCGGTTGGAACTTGGAAAATGGTATCACATTGTGGCGGCTCTCGATTTTGCCGGAGCAGATGCCGGAAGCGGTGCGCCCCTTTATGTGTGGGTAAATGGTGAAAGAATAGAAGACGGCGAAAGCAACAACTCCAACATAAAATCAGGTGCAGGCTTTAACTACTACGATTTGTGGATTGACAAACCCATATCAGGAGCATCAACTGTGTGGGTGGATAATTTCAGTTCATATCTTACAGCGGATGTAGATGACCACGCAGAAAAAGAGTTTGAAGGGCTCTCGGCATCGGATGCAAATCTTACCGATGAAATCACTATTTCAGGAAATATCATTAGCACACCAGCGGGAACGAAACTTTCGGATATTAAATCTGCAATCACTTTTGCAGACGGCACCTTGGGAGCATACACCTGGAATGGTCTTGCTATGACTGACGATGACGAGGCACAAGATGTAGTTCTCTATGTAACAAAGATGGATTCTCCCGCATTTGGCACTTACTATATCAATCCATATACTTTCAGCGAAAAAATATACTTTGATATGAACATGGAAAACTGGCAAAGTGCCGATGACAGAAAAAACACCGACGGAACAACGGTTCTGGGTGCAGATGGGGACACCTTTGAATGGGATGAATTGCCAAAATCACAGGAGTTATCTTCGGATAGGGATAAAAAATCAAATGTTCTTTGCTTCACTCCCGATATTAACACAAAAGCACGTCTTGAACTTGACGATAAAAACTTTGAAAAGAACGTTTTATGGTCAGAACTTTCTTTTAAATTTGATGGCTCATTCTCATCTCTTGGATGGAACTTTTCAAAAGGAACAGCACCATTTTATGTTGACTTTGATGGATATATGAAATATGGTGACGGAAACCTTCTTTCAGATTCCTATGTTTTGGAGACGGGAGTGTGGTATCACGTTGCTGTTGCCATTGATTCCACAGGTGTGCCAATAGGCCAAGGCGGAAAACTTGACGTGTGGATAAACGGAGCAAAACTTGCATCAGGAATTCCTCTTGGTGAGGATTTCAGCCTTGTTGATGTTAAAAAAGATGAAAGCGGAAACATTGTGAGTGCGCAAATCTCCGAAAACCTTGGCTATATTGAACTTTTTGCCCGAGCATCAGAGGAGGCAGAAGGGAAAATAAGCATTGATAATTTCAGGTTTTATACAAGTGAGAAAATCGACGATCACCCACGGGATGATTTTGAGGATGTAATTGTGTCAGATACTGATAGTGCAGATTTTATCTCAGTTTTCGGCTACAAAATAACAGTTCCTGAGGGCACAAGCGTCGGGGATGTGAAAAAAGCATTCAAAACAGACGGAAGCATCAGCATCTCCCGAGACGGTGCATCTGCAGATGTTGATGAGGAGGCAGATGGTTGTACAGTTTATTTTAATTCCCCAAACGGTATCGGCTTTAAGATTTACAAAGTGGAGGCTTCCATTTCTAAAGACAATGTACTTCCCATAAAATATTATGAAATAGATTTTGACTGCGAAGCAGACTGGAACACAAAATGGGTAAATAAGGCAAATCCCGGACATACATTTGAGTATATTTCTGCCCTGTCATCTATTGAAAAGAATGCACCTTCCCCCGTTCTTACAAAAGAGCCTGATGGTGACGGCAATTCTTTGTTCCTGTCAGCATCGGGAAATCAGGGAAGTTGGCATATAGGTGAAGGTACGGATTTCACCCTGTCTGATGCAGACTATTCAAACTGTACAATGTGGTATGAGATTTCCTTTAAGTTCATTGATTCTGTAATCCCCCTTTCCATGGATGCAACAGGAAACATTTTTGAAATCACCTCTGACGGAAAACTTTTTGTCGCAGGAGGCTCTGTGGCTTGCACAACATCTTCAGGCGAGGAAATTATTCTTGCTTCGGATAAGTGGCACAGACTTGGTGTTGCCATGGATTCGACCGGTGATGGCACAAGGGTTTATACATGGCTTGATGGTGAAGAATTGAAGTTCCCCGAAAACCTGATTTCTTCTCTTTCAAAGGCGGAAGGCTTTGGTATCACCTTTAATTTTGATGGCAGCGGTAAAGTGCTTGTGGATAATATAAGAGTCTATGCTTACGGCAAGGAAGCAAAATCAGGACTTGAAATATTTAATGGCACAAAAGATGTGGATTCTGACAATATTACGGTTGAATATTTCAACAATACCGATGGTGATATAACTCATACTCTCATTGCCTGTGCGTATGGTTATGACAATGAAATGCTGGCATTAACAAAACTTGATAACCATTGCATTAGGGTGGGATATGGTAAAATTGCAATTCCCCTTCCCGAAAGTGAAGAGAAGCCTGTTACCTACAAACTCTTTGTGTGGGATTCATTAGATGATTGTATGGCCCTGGCATCAAATGTTATTATAAGCACAAGCGAGGAAAGCCAAATGATAAATTATGCAGTAAATCCTTTTCTTCCCGGATATGAATATGTTCCCGATGGTGAGCCATATGTGTTTGGCGACAGACTGTATGTTTTCGGAAGCCACGACACCTACAATTCAGATATATACTGCGACGAAAGATATATGGGCTGGTCAGCACCTGTAGATGACCTTTCCGATTGGAGATTTGAAGGGGAAATCTTCAACCGTGCAGACGATCCCAACTACAAGGGCGGAGAAATGATGCTCCATGCTCCTGATGTTGCAAAGGGTGCAGACGGAAGATATTATCTTTACTATTCCATCAACGGCACAGGCGCACTGGGTGTTGCAGTTTGTGATACTCCTGCAGGTCACTATGAATATTATGGCAGAATATCCTACTCTGATGGTACAACTCTGGGAAGCAAAACGGACGACCCCATGCCGCTTGATCCGGGCATATTTGTGGATGATGACGGCAGAGTATATCTTTATATGGGGTATGTTCCTTCAAATCCAAGTTACACAAACCTTGAAGCATCCGGAAGAAAGATTCAGGGATGTTTCTGCGTTGAACTTTCAAGCGATATGAAAACCATTATTTCAGATGCGCGCTTGATTGCTCCTGGATGGCATACCTCAGACGGCACAAGTTTTGAGGGATATGGATTCTTTGAAGCTGCAAGTATGAGAAAGATTAACGAAAAATATTATTTTATATATTCGCCCGATTCCGGAACAAATCTTTGTTATGCAACCGGAGATTCACCTGTTGGTCCATTCACCTTTGGAGGCGTTATAGTAAATAACACTGACTATGGCTACAAGGGTAATACCCGGAGAAAAGCGATTCCCGGAAACAATCACGGAAGTGTGGCCTGTGTGGATGGTCAATACTATATCTTCTATCACCGTCAGACAGGCTCCGGACTTTCAAGACAGGCATGCGCCGAGAAAATATATATTAATGAAGACGGCTCAATTGACCAGGTGTGTGTGACAAGTTGCGGTCTTTCGTCTGTGCCTCTTCCTGCAAAGGGAAGTTACAGTGCTCACATTGCCTGCAACCTTATAACTTCGTCTGCAAAATATGTTCAGGATAAGCCTGACGGAGATGTAACGGCAATAAACTACATTTCAAACATCAGAAATGGAGATGTTGTGGGATACAAATATTTTTCTTTCTCCGGCAAAAACAAATTTACCGTTAATGTGAAGAGTTATACGAGCGGAAGTCTGAGGATATATACCGACGATGAAATGACTGTGCCTATGGCTCAGATTGGATTGAATCCTCACCTTGATGTGAAAAGTTATACAGTAGATGTAGCCTTTGAAGATGGTATATATCCCCTGTATCTTGTCTATGAGGGTGATGGAGAGATTGAACTCTATAATATTAGTTTTGAATAACGCTATGGAATGTTTGATATTTCATTGACTGCAAAACGGGGCTGTAAAAACTTTTGGTTTTTACAGCCCCGTTTATTGTGGAAACAGGAAAAACTTTTTAAAATTCATACAAAATCGGCTTTTCTGTATTCATTGAAATAGTCATTTATTGTCAGGAAATGAACTTCAAAGGTCGGAATTTTCTCTTGCTAAAAAGACTTTATTCTGCTATAATAGACAAATAGAAATTCTTTTTATTAAAAAAAGAAAAAATCATATAATATTATATATAAATCCGGTCATTCCGGTATGAAAGGAAGAAACAAAAAACAATGAAAATGGATCAGAAAACAGCAATTGCTTTGATGGAGGAAATGTGCAAAAAACAGTTTGGATGTGCAGTTTCCGATGCAACAAAACAACAACTCTATAAAGCACTTTGTCTTGTTGTAAAAGATATTTTAATAGAAAAGAATGTGGAATTTTCAAAATCAGTTAAGGAAAAAGAAGAAAAGCAGGTTTACTATATGTCAATGGAGTTTCTGGTTGGAACTTCACTTCGCAATAACCTTGCAAATTTAAAAATTGAAAAACAGTTTGCTCAGGCTCTTTCAAAGGCAGGGGTGGACATTAATGAACTCTATGAAATTGAACCCGACGCAGGCCTTGGAAACGGAGGACTCGGAAGACTGGCTTCTTGTTATATGGACTCACTTTCTTCTCTCAACATTCCTGCAACAGGCTATTCCATCAGATATGAATTCGGCATATTCAAACAAAAAATCATAGACGGATGGCAGATGGAATTCCCTGATGACTGGCTGAATATGGGTGATGTGTGGCTCAGTGCCAGAGGCGATGAATCTGTTGAGGTAAAGTTTGGCGGAAGAGTTGATGAACATTTTGATGAAAACGGATACAGGGCAGTTCACACAGACTATAGCACAGTTGTTGCCGTTCCCTATGATATGTACATTTCAGGATATGATTCAAAGGCTGTCAACAAACTTGTTCTCTGGAGTGCAAAATCACCCAAAAGCCTTGATATGACTGCGTTTTCAAGAGGTGATTATGCAAAGGCTCTTGAAGAAAACACAAAAGCAGAGGTGATTTCCAAAATTCTCTATCCTGCAGATGATCACATGGACGGAAAAATCCTCAGAATCAAACAGCAGTATTTCTTTGTCAGTGCTTCTCTTCAGACAATTGTCAAAAAGCATTTCAAGAAATATTCAACCCTCGATAATCTTCCAGAAAAGGTGTCTGTCCACATCAACGACACTCACCCTGCCCTTTGCGTGCCTGAACTTATGAGAATCCTTATGGATGAATATAATTATGGCTGGGATGATGCCTGGGAAATATCACAGAAAACCCTTTCCTACACAAACCACACAGTTATGAGTGAGGCGTTGGAGAGATGGAACGAAAATATGTTCAGAGAGCAACTCCCCAGAATATATCAGATTGTGGCTGAAATTAACAGAAGACTTTTGCAAAAACTCCATGAAATCTATCCCGGAGACTTTGCAAAAATTGACTATATGGCAGTTATTGCAAACGGCGAAGTGAGAATGGCAAACCTTTGTCTTGCCTGCTGTCACACCATTAACGGTGTTTCAAAACTTCACTCAACCATCCTCACCGAGAGCATTTTCAGAGATTATTATAACATTGACAATTCAAAATTCACCAATGTTACAAACGGCATTGCATACCGCCGTTGGCTTCTTCAGTCAAACCCCGGACTTTCATCATATCTTGATGAACTCATCGGAACAAAATACAGAAAAAATTCAACTCACCTTGAAGAACTTCTCAAATTCAAAGGTGAAAAGGAAGTTATTGACCGTCTTTATGAAATCAAAAAGGAAAACAAAATCCGTCTTGCAGACTATATAACAACGGCAAACGGAATTAATGTTGATCCTGATTCCATTTTTGATATTCAGATAAAAAGACTTCACGAATATAAAAGACAACTTTTAAATGTACTTCAGATTCTTTATATGTACAATAAAATCAAGGAAAATCCAAACCTTGACATTCCTCCCCGCACCTTTATTTTTGCGGCAAAAGCCTCAGCCGGATATTTCATGGCAAAACAGATTATCCGTCTTATTGTTGCAGTTTCAAACACAATTAACAACGATCCTGTGGCAAGAGAAAAAATAAAAGTTGTGTTCATTGAGGACTACAGGGTTTCTCTTGCAGAAAAAATCATCCCCGCAGCGGACATTTCCGAACAGATTTCAATTGCCGGAAAAGAAGCATCGGGAACCGGTAACATGAAACTTATGATAAACGGTGCCGTAACCCTTGGAACACTTGACGGTGCAAACGTTGAAATATCCGAACAGGTAGGCGAGGACAACATCTTCCTTTTCGGTCTCAAATCTCACGAGGTTGAAGAACTGTGGAGACAGGGCTATTCACCCCTTGACTATGTCCGCACAAATCCCGAACTTCAAAAAGTTCTTGATATGCTCACATCAAATGTTCTTGGTGCAAGATTTGACGACATCGCAAAATCCCTTCTCACAAATGCCTATGGCACAGCTGATGCCTACATGACACTTGCAGATTTTGATTCCTACGTAAAAGCACAGCAGAGAGTATCCGAAACCTATATGGATAAATATAAATTCGGTGATATGTCTCTCACAAACATTGCAAAAGCCGGAATATTCTCATCTGACAGAGCAATAATGGAATATGCAAAAGGCATCTGGCATTGCAGATAACAGATACGGGATGTAAAAAAAGTCCATAATTGTCCGTCTCACCCTCGACGTACATTTGTACGCCTTCGGGCTGACGTGCCAAACGGAAGGTTTGGCATTCGAACGAACAATTCTGAATCTTTTTTCCCTATCCCTCAAAATCTGTTGAGTGCAAAGAGATGAAAAGACATAATTGCAAAACCTCACCCTTGACGTACCTTTGTACGCCTTCGGGCTGACGTGCCAGACGGAAGGTCTGGCATTCGAACGAACAATTCCAAATCTTTTTTCCTATCCCTCAAAATCCCTTGAGAGCAAAGAGATGAAAAGACACAATTGCAAAATTTCATCCCATATTTGTAAAAGGAGACTTCAAATGAAAAAATATCAGAATCCCATAATAAAATGTCAAGGGGACAATCTTACTGGAGACCCCCACGTTACAAGATATAAGGACTATTATTATCACTGTTACTATATAAATGACGGTGTATATCTTGCAAGGGCAAAAAAACTCTGGGAACTTGAAGACGCCGAGAGGGTGAAAGTTCACTCGATTCCTGATGATATGGGATATACCGAGTGGTATGCTCCTGAACTTCATCATATAGACGGTGCGTGGTATATATATGCATCGCCCCTTGTTGACGGTGACGATTTCCACACAATGTGTGTTCTTGAAAGAAAAGACGAAGATCCCTTCGGAAAGTTTGAAAGCCTTGGCAAAATGAAAGGTCTTGAAGATGAGTGGAGCATAGACGGTACGGTTTTGGAGCATGAAGGAGAAAGATGGTTTATCTGGACAAAATGTACAGAGATGTTTATGGCAAAAATGACATCTCCCACATCAGTTGAAAAACCCTTTATATCTGTCATGAAACCTGAATTTGAGTTTGAAACAAAGGATAATCTTGTAAATGAGGGGCCTGCCATAATAACTCATAACGGAAAACTTCATTTGGTGTTCAGTGCCAATGATTCAAAACGTGATGAATATTGCCTCGGTGTTATGACCTATAACGGCGGGGGAATTTCAGATATGAAAAACTGGACAAAGCACCCCTATGCTTTTTTTGAAAAAACCGAAGATATATTCGGCCCCGGCCATTGTTCTTTCACAACAGTGACGGAAAATGGCAGAGAGGTTGACTATGTTGTCTATCACGCAAACCTTGAATCCGGCTCAGGCTGGACAGGGAGAAGTGTGTGGATAAAACCCATAGACTGGGATGAAAACGATATGCCGGTATTTGGAAAACCGGAGAGATAATGGTTTCATCGGAGATGAAATCGTCGATATGAATTCTTGAGAATTTCCGGTATGTCATAAATGACTCGAAATCTTCTGTACATTAAAAACAGTTGCACATATTCATCTTTTTGATGAAAGTGTGCAACTGTTTTTTTGCTGTATAGGAAATTACGCAGAATTTAGTTCGCGAGACAAGATGTATATCAAATTACGCTCGCGACTTGGGTGCAGGCTCAGCCTGCTTTTTTAACTATATAAGATTTTCATAGAATTTAGTTTGAAAGAAAAGAAGTATATCAAATTATTCTTGCGCAGCAGCATCAGATTTATCCTCTGCTTTGACGGGAACTTTAGGTTCGTTATTTGAAAGACTTTTCTTATATTCCTTAGGACTCATTCCGCTCATTGTCTTAAAACTTCTTGTGAAGTTTTCGGCATTCATATATCCGAGAGTTCTTGACACCTCTCCCACAGACATATTGGAGTGGGAAAGGAGTTTTTTTGCCTGTTCAAAGCGTATTTGTTTAACAATTTCAGAAAAACTTGATCCTGAAGCGGCTTTTATTTTTTTGGATATATACTGAGGAGAATAATTAAAATGCTTTGCCATATTCTCTAAGTTCACATCTGCAATATTTTGTTCAATATAGGTTATAAACTCATCCGAAACAGTTCCTGAATATTTTGAGGAACTGTTTTGTATTATGCTTGACTCATAACGCCTTAAAAGTCTTGAAAAAAGAATGATTGCCTGACTTTCAATAACCTGTGTTTTATATATATTTTCAAAATGATGCTCAATATACATTCCTAAAATAAGTTCTTTCAGATCTTCATCATTGTTTGTGCAAAATCTCAGGAATCTGTTGGGATCATTTCCGTAGATGGATGATGAAAAGAAAGTGGAAACAGGGTTTTTCTCAAAGGAGAAATTAGACCATACATTTGTGAAGAAACTTTTTCTTATGTGCATATTGAGAACAACGCTGTTGGATGACACCCACACGCCGTGATATACACCCGGGGGAATAAGACACATCTCTCCTGCTTTCATTTCAAATCTTGAATCTGCAGTAATGTGCAGACAACTTCCCTGAAGCACAATGACAAATTCAAAAAATGTGTGCTTGTGGTTAAAAACGGGAGTGTAGCGCTGATGACGGAAAATTGTGACAGAAGCATCTTTGTTCGACCGGAAAAAGTGGTGGGAATCTGTGATCTCATCAGGGAGAACAAAGGCGTGTTCCGGTGCCTGAGTGGCGAAAACGGAATTGCGGGTTATAACATCCATAAAGTCAAAAGAGTCAAGATATTCATTGTTTGCATACTTTTCTCCTCTTTGATTAAACACTCTCTTATAAAACACTTCCGTATCGGAAAGTTTCTGAAAATCCTGCATAAGTTCTGTGGTATTCATAGATGTTACTCCTTCCTTTTGTGATAATGCGAGGCAAAAACACAGTAAATGCTGACGCAACCGCTTTACCAGATAATATCTGTGTAAAAAAGTGTAACATAATCTGTTGTGACATGTCAATCGAATGTCCGATAATGACAGAAAACTGTGTTTGTTATGACATAAACAGTACAGACATAAGTGCAAAGATTCCCTGTTTTTCTTGCTTGTTAAATGCTGTAAAAAAAATTAAAATTAATGTATAAAAGGAGAATGGGACAATGAACATAATCGAACTTAAATCCGGTGAAAGCACTGCAAAAATTAATCTCTCCAAAGGTGCCAATTGTGTAAGTTTGCATATGAACGGTCTGAATATTTTGAGAGAGACAAACTCAGACGAACCCGACAATCCATTTCTTTACGGAATGCCGCCGCTTTTTCCGGTGAACAGAATCAGCGGAGGAAAATTTGTCTTTGAGGGAAGAAATTATGACTTCGGCATTAACGAAGAATCCACCTCCTGTCAACTTCACGGGGAATTGCACAGACAATGCTTTACTCTTGCAAAATCGCGCAATGACTATGCTTTGTGCATTTTTAAATCAGAGGGAGAGTATATGAAATTTCCCCATTCCTTCACTCTTGAGACAGAGTATGAACTAAAGAAGGGCAGCCTTCATATCAGAGTCGGCATTGAAAACCGCTCAGACAAAAATATGCCCTTCCTTTTTGGATTTCACACAACCTTTAATCTGAAACTTTCAGACACTTCAGATATTGAATCTGTAAGAGTCGGGGTCCTTGTGGGAAAGTGTGTTGAAAGGGACAAAGACTATCTTCCGACAGGGAAAAAATATGCAGATGACAAAATCACAGGTGATCTTTTAAAAGGCAGATTTATTCCGGCAAAAGTGCCTGTCAGCCGTCATTATGAGGTTTTAGACGATGGAAAAATGTTTATATATGATCTTGATATGAAAAAGGGGATTATCTATGAAAACGACACAGCCTACACTCATAGACTTATATATAACGGCAGTGCTGATGAATACATATGCTTAGAACCCCAAAACTGCATAGTGAACGCCCCGAATATCTCAGGCGGGTACGTTCCTTTTGTTCCACCCGGAGAAAAGAAAAACTTATTTTCATCAATCACTGTTTTTGACGCCTCACAAACTCCTGATATCTGACAAAATCAAACATCAATGTCAGATAATGACAGATTTGAGGATTGTTTCAATAACTTTTGTTGGCAATGCACAAAAACCATACACCCTATTTGACAAAACCCACAAAAATCGCAGAAAACTCTTGTAAAATATGCTTTTTTCGGTCAGTACAATGGAAAGTTCTGACATTGTGTGAAATGGGGCGGTGTGATAAAATTATAGTATGATGTACAGGTGCCCCCGTGTCCTGACATCACTGCATTTTCAGTATGTATGAAAACAAAATCCATTCATTTTATAAAAGCAAAATTACGGAGGTAAAATCGTATGAAGAAAAAAATCACATCACTTGTAATGGCTGTTGCTATGATTTTGTCTGTTTCGGCCACTGTGTCCGGCACAGATGTCAATGATGCTTCCTATGAAGAAAGCACCAAACTTTTGAGCGCTCTTGAAATTGACAAAGGAATAGAAAAAGGAGACGACGATGCTCTCACCAGGGCAGAGTTTGTTGCAATGGCAGTAAGACTCATCAATGCCGACTCTCAGTTTGAAGCGGTATATGACGACGTCACAGAAGAAACCCCCTTTGCCAAAGAGATTGCAACTGCAAGAAAACTCGGAGTTGCAAACGGTGTTGGTGAAAAAACCTTTGCACCCTCATCTCCCGTAACCTACGGTCAGGCGGTGAAGATGATAGTTTCATCTCTCGGTCTTGATAAGCCTGCAGTTGTGGGCGGAGGTTATCCCACAGGATATTATGTTGTTGCAAGAAACCTCGACATCTTGTCTGATGTGTCCTACGGTCACGATAAGCCTCTCACATTTAAAGATGCAAAAGCACTTATCCATAGCACTCTTCTTTCAAACTTTGTTGATGTTGAATCCGTAAAAATTGACACCCCCGAAAGTGTTCTTTACTACAAAGAAACAGACACAAAGGTTATCACCAAGTTTTTCTCCTACTATGTTGAAGAGGGCGTTGCCTGGACTTCGGGCAGAGCCACCATGCACCTTGGCGTGGGAAAAGATGACGAGATTGAAGTTGACGGAGAAAAATTCATATATCAGGGAGATGACATTCAAAGTTATCTCGGTCTTAAAGTGACAGTTGTCTATGATAAATACAGAAAAGCAATTGCAGTCATTAAGTCATCAGACAACAAAGTGTACGAACTCAAAAAAGAAGACATTAAAGAATATACAGGTTCCTACATTTCCTACTACACCCCCGACAACAAAGTTAAAAAATACACCTTCGATTCAGGCTACACAAAACTTCGTAACTGGAGAGTAACAACAGAAAACGGTTTCAGTTTCGATGACGGAAAAATTGTTCTTATAGACAATAATCTGGAGTCGGGAATTGATGTGGTACATATTCAGTCTCCAAACACAATTTTCATAAGTTCCGTATCAGACAATACTGTCTATGACAAAAACGGAGAGCCGGGCGTTACCATTGAAGACGCAGTTGCTATCGTAAACGGAAAAGATAAAAAGTTTGCCCGTGCAGATGAACTTTTGCCGAATATGATTCTTTCTGTATACAAAGACAACGACGGAAATGTTACATATGCAGAGGCAGGCTATAACATTCACCACGGTGCAACCGTTGAATCTCTTGAAACAAACTATGTTACCATAGACGGCACGCTTTATGAAAAGAGTGAATATTTCAAAAAATATTACAACGACAAAGATATAGAAGTCGGAAGCCGTATCACCGTATATTTTGACAATCTCGGAAAAATTGCGGCAATTGAAAAATATTCAGGTCAGGGCGTTGGCGGAATGAATTACGGCTATCTTTTAGGTGCAAAATTCGACGGAAGTTTCGGCGATGTCAAACTGAACGTTCTCACAGCACAAAATGTGAAAGAAACATTTTCCTTAAAGAGCAAAGTCATTGTTGACGGAGTGCCTATGAGTGCATCATCTGACAGTGTAAAAAATGCACTTATTAATCCAAACACCGGAAGATGTGCATATATGCTCATAAAATACAGTGCTGATGAAGATAAAAACATCACAAGAATTGACACTCCCTCATTCAGAACAGAAGAAAAATTTGAAGAAAAATATGCAGAGTCTGACTGGAGCGTTGACAACTCCCTCACCTGCTTTGTTGAAAAAGGAAAAGCAATGTACAGAGGAACAGGCAACTTCTTCCCCTATTGTATATATGCATCCCCCGTTGTGTTTGAAGTTCCAAAAGACCTTGCCCGTTTCCCCGATCTTGTATATGATGCTGAACTTTTCAGCGTGAGACAAAAAGGCTTTACGGATAATGACAAGGTAACACTTGACCTTTATGACTATGATGCAGGATTTGCTCCTGCGGCAATTGTTAACTATTCAATGGAGGGAAGCGGAATTTCACCGGTGGATGTGAAAATCGGTTCACCTGTGGTATTTGTAAATAATGTTACAAAAGCCCTGGATGCTGAGGGTGAAAAAACCTATGCAATAACCGTTTTCAAAGACGGAAAAGAAGAAAAACTTTTCATAGCATCAGGCATTGTTCCATATTTTGAAGATAAAGACCTCATCCCCTCAAAGGGCGATGTTATGCAGTATGAACCGGACGGTTTTGGAAATATTGCAGGTATCAACCTTATAAAATACAACAAAGAAACAGGAGTTTTCAACATCGACTTTTCAAAAACAGGTGATACCATTATTTCTCAGAACACCTTCGTTTCAGGAAAGATATATTCAGTATCACCAACCCACATCGGATTTAAGGCATCATCCAAACCAAGTCCCTTCTCAGGGGTTGACCTTAATAATGACATCATTTTCAAATCATCATCCGCTCAGAAATATGTAATATATGATGTGGAAAAAGACGAAATGAGAGCCGGCACCTATGCAGATGTAAAAACAATTCTTTCTGTTGGTGAAGATGAAGCGAGCGATGTAATAATGTTCTTGGATTGGTCACACCCGAAGATTATCGGCGTATATAACAGATGAAAGGAGCAGATTCAATGAAAAAATATATAAGTTTATTACTTTCACTTCTTATGATAATGTCATCTTTTGGCACCATAGCCTTTGCATCTGAAGATGCTCCCGAAGGCAAAATGCCCATATTTTATGTGTTCCAGAGAGACTTTGATTCAACTCTTCCCGGAGCAACACCTCCTGAGACAACTTATAACGGAAACACATTTGAAGTAAGACCAAATCCCGTTGGAGAAGGAAATGTTCTCTACTGGAAGTCCACAAATTCAGTGTCAGGTTTTACAAACGGCTCGGTATATACCTCTCAGAATCTTATTTTCACTTTTGAAGTTATGTATCTTGACACAACCGGTGCAAGTCTCACTCTGATGCCTCATGCTCTTGACAGAAGAGCAACAGTAATTGTTTCTGTTGATTCAAGCGGAAACATTGTGGGACCCGACGGAAAAATTCTTGAATTTATGGGCGTGAGAGACCGCTTTACAAGAATCACTTTGGATGTTGACATAAAAACCGGTCTTTGCGATATCTATGTTGATGCAGTTAAAAAAGCATCACAGATAAATACAGCCCTTGCAAATTTCACAGACGTTGGCGAAATCAGATTAAACCTTGGCGGCGGCGAAGGATATCTTGATAATTTCTATATATATTCAGCAAAGATGCCCACAGAAGTTGCAGAGGCAAAGGGAATTGAATGGACAACATCCACAACCCTTTCCGAAAACGGAATGATAGCATCTGATGAAGAACTGAAAGAACATATGGAAGGTTCGCTTGCCGTAAGCAGTTATAAAGGGAAATATTATTACGACGGCAAAGTGACAGATTTTGGCGAAGATGTTTATGTGTATGACAGAATAGAGAAAAAAGGATACATAAACACAAAATTTGCAAAAGAAGTTTTTGGAATTGAAGAGACGGGCGAAATGATGGACGCAAATCTTTTTGCCGAAAAAACAGGTCTTATTGCAACCCTTGACAAAAGCGGACTGGCTGCCTTTTCACAAAGGGAAAACTTTTTTGACCTTGGACTTGGTGAACCAATGTTCCTGGCACTTTCAAAAGCACTTTCCTTTGATGATATTCCCGCAGTTGAAATGATGAAACTTTTCTCTGAAAGATATGAGCCAAACGAACACCCCAGACTCATTGAAAACAGAGAAGGCTGGGATAGAATTTGGCAACTTTCCAAAACCGATTCACACATGAAAGAAGCAGTTGAAAAACTCATTGCAGGTGCGGAAAAACAACTTGGCGATCCCACCATAAAGCAAAGCTGGGACAGCCAGAACACAAACCTTGGCACAGCAAGAACACTTTATAGCCTTGCAAATTCTCTCGGAAAGGCATATATGCTGACAGGCGACACCCGCTATGCCGCAAAACTCTGGGAGCACGTTGAGGCAGTGTGTAACTTTGAAGAAGGTCTTGACACATGGCACTTTCTGACCACCGGTGAATATCTCTACGGTCTCGGTGTTTCCTATGACTGGCTCTATGACTGGATGAATGACGAGCAAAAAACACTTCTCAGAGAAACAATAGTTCAAAAAGGTCTTCTTCCCGCAATTCAGGACTATGAGGATGACCTTTCCAGATCAAGAAGTTTTAAGTGGGCACAGACAAAGGCTGTTGACAACTGGATATCTGTTTGTAATGCAGGTGTCGTAAATGCGGCAATTGCAATCTATGAAGACGAACCGGAACTTACCATAAAATGTCTTGACTATGCAATGCAGAGCATAAAGCAGACAGGTATAGGTTACGGCCCCGACGGTGCGTGGCTTGAAGGTACCACCTACTGGCTTTATAACTCACAGTATTATATGCATTTCATAGATGCTCTGGATTCTGCATTCGGAACAGACTTTGGCTATATGGACGCACCCGGAATGAACGAAACTGTGGAATTTCTCATTGCAATCCACGGTGACCACGGAACATTCAACTTTGGTGATGCAAACCAGACATCAGTACTCAATAATCAGGTTCTTTTCTATGCAGACAAGAAAAACAATCCTGCAATTCAGAACTACTTCCTGGAAAACGTGGGCGGAACAGTTGACATCCACCACTATCGCCCCGATTTTGAAGAAGGCGGCGAAATGACAGTACCCCTTGACTATTATGCAAGAGGAATCGAAACTGTTATGATGCACTCGGAATACAGCAAAAACGCAATTTTCACAGCCCTCCACTCAGGACCTGTCTCAGGGCCACACTCTCAGTGGGACTGCGGAAACATTGTCATAGATGCTTACGGTTCAAACTTTATATATGACCTTGGCTCGGCGGAATATGCTGACCGTCCTCAGAACTATCTTTACAGAAAAAGAGCAGAAGGACACAACGTTCCCGTCATCAACCCCGACTTTTTCCACGGTCAGGATAATGCCGGAAGAGCAGTCATTGACCGCTTTGAATCAAACGAGGGCGGAGCCCTTGCAATAACCGACATTTCAGAAGCATATGCAAGAGATGCCGAAAGCGTTGTAAGAGGATTGATGCTCACAGATTCAAGAGAAAGCATTATTGTTCAGGATGAATTCAAAATGCCCAAAAAGTCAGAACTCTACTGGTTCATGCACTCAGGCGTTCCAATCACCGTTTCAGAAGACGGCAAAAGTGCCATCTTCCACGGACAGTACAAGGATATGAAAGCAACACTTCTTTCTGACGTTGACGGAAAATTTGAGGTTATGCCTGCATTCAGACTTCCCTCATCACCTGTTCCTTTCAGCGACAAAAACGACAGTAAGGTAAATAAACTCGCTCTTCACCTTGAAGATGTGAAAGATGTTACAATTTCAGTTGCTTTCACCTTCCAGTGGCCCGGAATTGACGAGCCTGTTTCCTTCCCTGTTGTACCTCTTAAAGACTGGACTCTTGATTCAGGCTCAATCTATGAAAAGCCCCTTCTTGAAGACCTCAGGATAGACGGTGAAACAATTGAAGGCTTCAAACCCAAAAACAAACTCTATTCAAGATATTATGATGCTGCCGGCGAAATGCCTGTGATTGAAGCAAAAGGCAACGGTGAAATCACCATTGAATATCCTGAAACTCCAACAGGAAATGCCTATGTGACAATAAAAGGCGAGGGCGGACAGACATCAGTATATGCAATAAAACTTGTGGCACAGGAACTTAAAACTTTGGAAAACGGTTCAAAACAGTTCTTCATCTACTCAATTGCCGCAAGCCAGATTGACCAGGCAGAAAACGGACCTGATAACATCATTGACGGCGACATTGAAACCCGTTATGCCGCAACAGGAACACCCTATCTCACCTTTGACATAGGCGAAGAAAAGTCAATCACCGACCTTGGACTTTCTGTATGGCAGGGCGGAAACAATGACGGAAGAAAGCAGACCTTTGAGGTCAGCGTTTCAACCGACGGTGAATCCTATGAACACATCTTCACAGGCGAAACCACAGGTACGACTCTGGAGCAGGAATACTACAAAATCCCCGAAACAAAATGCCGATATATCAGAGTGACATTCACATTGGTTAACGGAAAATCCGGCGGATGGAACTCACCAACAGAAATTTCCTTCTTCGGAAAATGATTTTATAAGAAAGGAGCAAGACAATGAAACTTAAACTTTTTTCAATTATAACTTTGCTTGCTTTAATTTTCACATACATTCCCGTGGGGGCAGCAGCCCCCTCGGTGACCATAACATCACCTGAGGCAAACTCTTCAATATCTTCATCAAATGCAGTTTTATGTGCATCGGTTTCCGGTGCAGACAAAGTGCAGTTTCTCTTAAATGATGAAATTGTGGCAGAGTTTGATGGAGACGGTGAACTTTCATACACTTTGGAAGAAATAGAATATGCATCTCACATCTTTAAAGTAATTGCCATAAAAAGAGGCGAGAATGTTAAAGAGAGTCAGGTGAAATTCACCGTAAGGGACTATTCTGAAACGGAAGTTAAAAATTTAGACTTTGAATCCTTTGACGGCGTAACCGCTTCCACATCAGGTTTTACAGGCTTCAATGCAAATGCAGAAAAACCCGGCGAAGCCCCCAACGGCGTGATTGGAAAAGGTGAAGGGCCTGACGGATCTGCGGCATTTAAATTTATGGTGGGAAAGGTAAATGCATCAGATTCGTATCTTGCTTTCATAAACTTTACTCTTCCATCAACAAACAGAGATATATATGTTTTTGAACACGATGTTTTCATTTCCGATTCGGGAATGAGACTCAAATATGAAACCGTTCCCGGAGTTCACCGAATCATTGAAAACGGAAAGGTTGGCTCATTTGAACTTCAGCCAGAAACCTGGTACAAACTCAGAACGGAATTTGACTTTAAAGCAGAAAAATATGACATATATGTTGATGGCGAAAAAATGGGAGGAGGCTCGTGTTCCAAACTCAACGGAGCAGAGGTCAGAATTTTGTGGGCAAACTCACAGACTGCTGACGGATATCTTCTCATGGACAATTTCACCCTTACAAGAAAAATTTCAACTCCCACAATTTCTTCTGCCGAGTATCACGACGGTTCGCAGTTTGTTCCTTTCACCACAGAAGTTCCCGCAGGAACAGAAAAAATAAGAGTACATTTTGACGCACCTGTTTCTCAGGCAGGAAAACAAATCGCAGTATATGAAGACGGCGAGAAGATGCAAATATATGACACGGAAAACAAAAAATGGATAAATCTTGCAGAAATTGAAATAAACGAATCAGAAGGCTATGCAGATATAACCCTTACAGATTCTTCCGTTAAAGAAGGCTCAGAATATAAAATTCTTGGAAGAGCAGGGGGAATTGAAAGAGATTTGATGTTTAAATTCAAAAGCCCCAAAAAGGATATTTCAGTAATGCAACTGATGTTTAACGCAGGTTCCTATCAGGCAAAATATCAATCACAACTTACCGACGGTGCAAATGTTTCAACAACCGTTGTTGTGTCAAACAAAACAAGTGAGGCAAGACCTCTCATGGCAATTGTCTGTGCTTACAAAGATGGCGAAATGACAGGAATAAGAGCCGCAAAGGCGACAGCACCCGCCAATGGCCCTGCGTTTATGAATGTCCCTGCACTTGGTGCAGATTCTGACACGGAAATCATCTGTCATATTGTTGACGGCTGGGAAATGAGAAGACCTGTTATGGTGGCAGGCGAACTTTTGAAGCAGTAATAAGAATTGCCGTTGGTTATGGTAGGGCACAGCCTTCAGGATGTGCCGGAAGCGGTTCGTCGCAAACCGCCGAACCCTACGAAATAAATATAATGCAGAGGCGGATATTATCCGCCCGAAACATGACCATGTAGCCATCAAACACAAGGACATTGTGTGCGGATACCATCCGCCTGAAACATGACCATGTTACCATCAAACACAAGAAATGCGTAGGGGCGGATATTATCCGCCCGAAACATGACCGCATTACAAAAACAACATTTACCGGATATACATCGGAGGTGCAATATATATGAAAGAAATAACACTTGAAAAACAAAGAAAAAGATTAGAGAACATAAACTATGCGGCAAATGCCGTAAAAAGATGTCAGAGAAGAACAAGAATTCATGACTATCTCCCCGGTCAGGTAACCTATAACCTTGGCCCCTATCCTGCAAAGTTTTCAATTGAACCCACAGAATATGACTATAATCTCATAAAAAGTTTTGCAGAGTCCGGTGTAGGACTCATTAAGTCGGATCGTAGCCATGTCGTTCTGTGAGCCAAGGA
>JAZQJX010000104.1:0-21352 GCA_045541875.1 Clostridia bacterium
TGCCGGTGGCAGATGAAGGAAGGCTTGAAAAGGCGTAGCGGTTGCTATCGCCTCCTGTGAATCAAGCCGTAGGCGAAGATGAACAGAAAAGGCGATGTATGCCAAAACTTCCGACGAAACAAGCACCCTCATACGGTGCGAGGTTGAGTCGTAGAAGTTGACGGCCTTGGAAGGGCGTGCCCCTTGTGGGTATGCCCTTTGCTTCGGGCACCGCAAGTGTCGCACCTACTATGTTTGCTATCCGCAAAACTTGGCAGACCAATCAATCTAATCGGGTGTCCAGGGTTCGAGTCCCTGATGGTGTATATACGAAAAAGACACTGAAAAGTGTCTTTTTTTCGTATATTCACCTTCTCGTATTCTACTCGACGGCTTCAAACTTCGCAATTCTTGCTCGTTTTCACCTCGCAGGGACTCTCGGGCTATTCTACAGTCCACCGGACTGTTGAATTTTACGCCCTTGTCTTTGATTAACAGTCCATACTGTCAGGCCTGTAGCGGACTTTCGCCGCCAAGTTATTACATATGCCCGGCGCACAAGAAGTTGAGGACAGTGAAATCAAAAATTCACTGTCCACTTTAATATCAAAAATATTAACCTAAGCTGCGAGATTTTTCTTATCTCTTTTAAATATTCAAAAATTCAAAATGATTATTTTCCGAAAATCCTAAGTTCACAAACGGAGTTCCAACTACCATTGTTAACAGCATTATATATAATCTTAATATATTTTGCTTTTGTGTTCTTAAGGTCATAATATTCCATTGCGTTGGTTACACCCGAACTTTCAAACATCTCAAATTTTTCCCAGTTGGTTCCGTCCGTAGAAAGATGAACGTCAAAATACTGAATTCTGCCTGTGTCACCTTCATAGTGATTAAATCCGAGACATCCCACTTCGCGAACCTTATCTAAAGTGATATCCATTACTGTTCCTGCTCCCTCTGCAGACCATCTTGTTGAAAGGTCGCCATCGAACATGTTTTCAATACCGTTCTGTGTCTGAGGTACAGGGGCTGTTATATTTGCAATTGAAAGTTCATCCATACCTTTTGTATCCACAAAATTGGGTTGGCGGACAACAGGGATTGTTATGGTGTAACTATTCATATTCTTGGCGTCATTTTTATCAATGAGAAGAATATAGGCACTGCAGGTTGACTCATCAAAACTAATTTTCATATCATACTTTGATGTGTCATAAACAGGAGTTACGGAAGATGCATCAAATTCATTTTCTGAAATGTAGCATCTGTCTGCCGGATTAAATCCTTCAATAGTCTTACCATTTAGTTTGAGGTCAGAAAGAATGGGTGCTTTTTTTATTTCATCTGTAACTGTCCATTCAGACATAGGGATAAATTCACCAAAATCTACTGCCGAAAGTTCTTCTTCGCAAAGATACGGGGTAAAAGTAACCCGTATATTTGCACCTTCTGTTTCATTAAAGTGAATTACAAGTTTTTTGTGCTCGCGGTTATATGAGTTTGGATATGCCGGAACAGGCGATGTGGGAAGGGGTTCAGATTTCATAAAACCGAACTCAAAATCCTTGTCACATTCAACTGTAACCTTCATCTTTTTGTTACCCTTTGTAACAATAGCACTTCTGCCATCTTCACAAATTTCAATTTCCGCTTTGTAAATATTGAAGAAAGAATATACCTCTGATGGCTTTGTGAGAACAAATTCATCCTGAACAACAAGACTGTTTCTGTTATTGGTAAGCATTATCCCACGCATATAACTTTCAACCTGACCCGCATATGTTAATGCAAGGTCTGTTATGGCAAATGCGCTTCCTTTTCCGGATTTAAAGACATCTACTGAACCTTCACCATCGAAATTCTGCCCGCCAAGTTCCGAAGGATCAATAACGAGGCATGAATTGGCTTCAGGTCTGGTTCTGTAGTATGTCCAGCGCTTATTTGTATCCCAGTAGTCAGAGTAGTATGTTTCTTTACCATGATTTAATATCCAATGATCGCCAAAAGCGTCAAATCCGATTGAGCCATTGCTCATCATACCTCCGCTTCTGTTGATTTTCTGCACACCCATTGCAGCCCATGTGGATTGATTACCGTCGAAGGTATTTCTCATGGTTACGATATCTGTGTTTCTGAACAACTTGTCAAGAGTCAAATCCAATGAAGCACTATTATAGTCCGTTTGAGGATTATAGTTCAATACAAAAATAGGATCAACTGCTCCGGATTTTACACAGTTGTCTAGTGCATATTTTTGAAGGGCTATATCTTTTTTCAGGTATCCCAGACTGTATATCAACGGATCAAGACAGTCAACTCCTTCATCAGAATCGGTATACACAAATCCGCCCAGATCGCTCTGTGCATATATCGGAAAATCTGCAACATTCATAATACAATCTATGTTTTCATATCCGAGACAATGCCCGAATGCACTCTCTAATGAAAGCAGATATGTCGCCGTAAACTTACCGGCATAATTCCAGTAGCCAACACCCTCAAACCATGCTGAATCAGGGTACCAGTTTGAAAATGGTTTTTCCAACTGTCTTGCAGTCATGACCATTAAATCTGTAAAGAAATTAAAATCAGTCTCTGCAATTGACATTGCCGAAATAAATGCAAACGAGCAGTCTATTACAGCGTGGTTATTTCCGGAAAATGTTGCCTGGTGAAGGGACCATCTGTATTCAGGTTTTGATGGGTTTTTCAACAGATCACTCATTGTATCAAGATGTAATCTGCGAAGTCCCGATACAAGAACCTCTTTCTGCTGTGCACTCATCCAGTCATAACACCAGTCATATGTAAGGGCTACACAAAGAGCCGTCTGAGAGTTATCAATCATCTGATATGTTCCCCATGTGTCAAGACCACAAAGGTATTCTGCTTGTTTATAGGCTCTTTGCGCATATCTGTAGTCCCCTTCAACAAGATATGCAAGCCCAAGATTCATAGCATCACGCCAACATTCCATACCTGTTCCGATATAGGACTGGCTTGATGTATTATCCGGAATTCTCTTAATGTCGACTGCAAGAAGTTCATCAGCCTTCCTTTTTACATTACCATAATATTCAGTAAGAAGTTCATCCTCACCGAAAGCATATTTTTTTAATTTTTCTACCTTTTCTTTGGTTGCAAAAATATATGGATGGCCTCTTGATATTGTTTTGGTCATCTCCTCCTGAATATCGCCGAGAGTTATATCGGGAAATTCAAAATCCACCTGACCTTTAATATAAGCATTGTCCTCTGTAAGAGTGAGTTTTGGTCTGATAGAGATATCTGAATTTTCAGAGGATGAAATGTTTATACATCCAACGTCTGACTTCAATGCAAGGGAAATTTCTGTTTTCCCCTCCGCTTTTGCTCTTTCAAAAGCCTTACTTATGTTAAATGCCACTGTTGCAACTCCTGCCTGAGTCACATTATATTTTATTATAAGTTCATAATCTGATGGAGCGTTTGATGATGTAAGCTTTTTCTCTGACCAATCTGATGAAACTGCATATACGTCAATGCTTCCGCTTGAAGATACAGTTTTCACGTTAACGTCCAGAAGTGCGCCTTTATAGAGCGAAAGATCTGCGCCTGTAAGGTCAAATTTCAAAAACGCAGTTCGGTTGTATGTTTTACCGAAAAGCATATTTGATTCATCACCATAGTTTTTGTCTTCCCAGCGTGCTCCACTCTTAATGTAGGAATCTTCCGATGCATAAAACACATTGGCAGATTCCTCCCCGGCAGCATAGACGCTGACAGATGAGAGGACAATGATAATTATCAGAAATAATGATATAATTGTTGTCATTTTCATATAACCAATCCTTTCTTAAACATATTGATTGGAATGTTGTTTAGCTATTTATAAAGATATTGAATCTTCGGTCTTATAGATTTATCACTGTTCAAATGTGATGCGACAGTGAGAAAATCGGTATCGGAATATTTCGGAAGAAATGCTACTGTATATTCTCCCCCATCTTTAGGAACTAAAGAAGTGATATCATATTCGATTTTTACAAATTCGTTACCGCTTGCCGACGCCACAGAAGAAGTCAATTCAACATTTAAATCTTCCCTTGGATCAATCGGCGAGTTAGCATGACTTAAATCTCCAAGATTATTATCCCACAAAACACTGCATACATTAAGTGTTGTATTAACACTAACTCCTTCGGGTTTTGCATACAAAGTTAAAACTGCGCGTTTAGTATTTGCCGGAGCATTATCCTTCACATACCAAACACCAAAATTGTTGTTTTTTTCAAGACGGTGAAATTCCTGTGGCATCATCACGCCTTTAAATGACGAATGTGTGTATGTAACCGTTGGTGTAACAACAAGGGTTTCACATGATAAATCAACTATATAGCAATTCGCAATTGACGGATTGTTTTTATCAGAAACAGTAATTTTATAAATTTTGTCTTTTGAATCATATTCTGATTTCACATTATACAAATCCTTATTTGCCGATATTGTAAGCGATACAGAATCTGATTTGCTGACAATTTCATAATATCTCTTTTTCGGATTAAAGCCGTCGATTGTTTTCCCGTTTAACCGTATGTCAGATAGTTCGGGAATGTCTGTGGCATTTTCCACACTCCAGTTTGCAAGAGATTCAAAAGGCTTACCTTTTACCGAATCTATCTCTTCCTCCGAAAGGTACGGTGTGAAAGAAACTCTTATATTTGCAGATTTTATATTATCAAAAAAAACAGCAAGTTTTTTGAAATCGGAATTGTCACTATTTGGATATGCAGGAAGTGGTGATGTTGGAAGGGGAATACTGTCCATAACAGAAAAAGTAAATCTTTGATCGGAATATACTTCAACATAAAGTTTTTTGTGACCTTTTGAAATTACCGCACTTTTTCCATCAGGCATAATTTCAATATCTGATTTGTATATATTGAAAAATGAATAAACATCCGAATTTTCTGCCATAGACAACTCATCCTGAACAACAAAAGTCCTTCTGCCGTTTTCCAAACTCACACCCCTTTTGTAGGATGTTACTTGTCCAAGATACGTTTCTGTGAGATCTGAAATGGCATAACTGCTTCCGTCTCCCGACACAAAAGTGTTTATAACATCCTCTGCAACCATATTCTGACCGCCATATTCTGACGGATTGATTACAAGACAACTGTTAGCCTCGGCTCTTGTGCGATACCATGTCCATCTGGTGTTAGCATCCCAGTATCCGTCATAATATTCTTCTTTTCCATGATTCATTATCCAGCGTTCACCGAGAGCATCAAGGGAAACTGTACCCGAGTTCATCATGCCCGAAGAAACCGCTGCTTTTTGAACTGCCATTGCGCACCAGGTTTCCTGACCGCCGGAAAACGTGTTTCTCATTGTCACAAGGTCTGTACTGCGGAAGAATTTGTCGAGAGACGGATGAAAATCATCATCATAGTTCATATCCGGGTTATACATAAGACAAAATTCAGCATCAGCAACTGTGTCTATGGGGGTGTTTTCAAGAGCAAACCGCTGAAGTGCCACGTCATTTTTCAGCACTCCGAATGTGTATATAACAGGAATACGCATATCAACACTCAAAGTGGTATCATTCCACACAAATGATCCATCACTGCTTTGAGCATATATCGGAAAATCCGAAACATTCATAAGATATGGAATGTCTTCATATCCCATACAATTCCCAAATGAGTTTTTCATTGTTGCAAAAAGTTTTGCCATGTAGGGGGCTGTATAACTCCAATATCCCAAGCCTTCATACCAAGCGGAATCGGGATACCATCTCGCAAGGGGATTTTCAAGAACTTTTAAAGAATGTTCCATTATTCTCACAGAATAATCCATATTTAACTCTGCTATTGCCATTGCACCGAGAAATGTGAGAGTGTTGGTCATAATACCATGATTATTGCCTGCAAAGACTGCTTGATGAAGAGACCATCTGTATTCCGGTTTATCAGGATTTTCATATAAATCAAGAATTTCATCAAAATGCTTTTCTTTGAGACTGTCGACAAGAATCTTTTTCTGACTATCATTCAGCCAGTCATATAACCAGTCATAGCAAAGAGCAACACCAAAAACTGTCTGCACATTATCTATCATCTGATATCTTCCCCAGTTTTCCATTTCACAAAAAATGAGGGTTTGTTCCCATGCACGCTCTGCGTAGCACTCTTCCTTTTCAATCTGCCATACAAAGGCAAGATTCATAATATTATTCCAAAATTCCACCGCCGTACCGATATATGAATTTGAAGATATATCATATGTGACGCGAAGAAGAGGTTCGTCAAGTAGTGCTGTCGCCTTCTCCTTTATGAGTTTGTACTGTTTAGTTATAATCTCATCTTTGCCGAAAGCATTTTCACGGACTCTGTTGAAATTATCATTGTCTGCAACAATAAAAGGGTGTCCTTTGGATATGACCGGAATAAGTTCTGTTTCTATCATTCCTGAATCTATCACAGGAAATATCGCTCCATCATCAGCCGCCCTCACCACGACGTTTACGACAGATATATTCAGAATCAAAATAATATTTATTATTAAGGTTACAACCTTGCTTATTTTCATTATTCTATACCTCAACCCACTATAAACATACCCACAAATGCATAATATGTTCTGTCAGTTATAACAAGAGCTTTATCATCTTTGAAGTTTTCATAGTCCTTGATTTCATTCGCACTTACACTGACAACAGACTTGAGTTTGTCATCATATCTCAATAGTTTGGCAGTTGGATAATAAAGAGGTTTTATATCTGTTTCCGCAATGTTATCTGAAAATAATGATTTTCGCACAACATGCACTCCGCTTCCACGGAAGTTATACACATAACAAAGGGAAATATCCAATTCAGGAACACGTGCTGTGCCTGCCATTCTGTCAGTTCCGTCGGCTAAAAGTTCTGCTCCTTTTTTGTAGACTATTTTAAATGATTTAACAACGTCATTTTCGGTGGTATTAACCTGAATAATGTCACCACCGGCAAGTCCGGCATCGCTAAAACTTGTTTCTTCTTTTGAATAAACAACTTTTGGATTATCAGGACCAAAACTATGACCGCAAAGAGTCATCTTTTCACGGGGCTCTTCATCAACAATAACCTTGGTGATTGAATTTATCATGTAGGGACGCCCTATAAAGCCTACAACATCTTCTGCTCCATCATCGCTTATTTTCTGCATAAGGAGATATTTAGAGAGAACTTCATTCTCTGTGGTGGTATATCCCACAAGTTTATACCCCACTGCAACATCATTAGTCTCAAGATACAGCGGAGATTCAACTGTATATTCCTCTTCGTCAATATTGTCAACAGACCATGACGGACCGGGAACTTTGAAAACAACCAGATTGGTGTCACAAATAATATCATTTCCCACATTATTGTAATACCGCTGGAAAGTGTGATATCTGTCTGCTTCTTCAACAGTATGAGTTACATATAGTCCGCCTTTACCGCCTTCTTTGTCGGAATATGTCAAACTCTTCAGATTGCCTTTTGAGTCAAGAGAATAAAGAACCATTGAACAGATGAGAGAGTTGTAATCAGGGCTCTTGTAATCTGCCCATGCTTTTTTAACATCTTTATACCCTACACCATTAATGTTGAAAGTGTCGGCAAATTTATAGAGATATGTTTTGCCGTCAAGATCAAGAATTCTTGCATACATGGATATATCCATACCTTTTTCCATGTATCTGCCCCAAAAAAGATAACCAACATTCTCACCTACAGCACCGACAGGTGATACGTCTGCCACACAGTTATTTATATCAAGGCTGAATATGGCCTCGCCACCAAGAGTCAGCAAAGATGAAATCCTGTCTTTTATGCCGGAGGTTAATCTGTACTCTGTTCCGTCAATGTGAATATAGTCATTGGAATAGCCTGAATAGGTACCCATAAACCGGTCTCGTACACATATCACTTCTGCATATGTATCATCGTCAGACATAGCCACATTCAAAACATCTCCCTGTTCAAGAGAATCGAACTCGATAGGTTCGCCATCCTGAGTGGTAATTGTATATTCCGTTTTATCCGGATTAAGTGTAAGATTGTTATCTGATGAATATTTGTCGATAATTATATAATCTGTTTTCATAATACGGTCTACAACAACCGTTTTGTATGAATTGATATAGAGTGCAGTCACTTCTCCTGAACCTACAGAAACAAAAGTGAGACTGCCTGATTCAGGAACAAGTTTTGAAGAATCATAATCAAATATCTTACCATTATAAAATACACATGTGCCAAGGCCTATTGAAACTGTCTTTTCCTTGCCGGTTACATCTGCATATGTAAACTTACGATTATTATATGAAATAATATCCTCTGCATATATATTGATAATTCTGGTAGAATCTGACACCTGACATGAAACCACTGTTTTGCTTTCGTTATTTATATAGGCTTCAACTTTGCATCCAAAAAGATTGGATGTATTG
The DNA here is from genome assembly GCA_045541875.1 of Clostridia bacterium. Taxonomy (GTDB): domain Bacteria; phylum Bacillota; class Clostridia; order UMGS1810; family UMGS1810; genus RGIG1828. The sequence goes on from JAZQJX010000104.1 coordinate 8,452, forward strand.
ATATTGCCTGAATTATACACGACCCCGTTGATGGATAACTTCCCATCGCCAAGTCCGTTCTCATCACTTGTTGCGTAAGCGGGAGTACCATCTACTGTGCCATTCAATAAAGTCATGTTGCGGAATTTGCCAAGAATTGTGTCACTTCCCACCCTATATTCATATTTTCCTTCATCCGTATATGTTATTTGAGGAAGTTCGATATGAAGGCTGTTATATAGAATGATTCCCGCATCTGTTTGAGACAGGGTTCTTTCCTTAAGGGACATGCCGCTTAACAAATCAATATCAAGAGCAGTCTGCAAATATCCGTTTGGATATCCGCCCTTGGATTCAGCCACATAATCATATCCCAGAAGTTTAACCATAATCTTTGATGCTTCGCTAAGTGTTATGGAATCATTAGGTCTATAATTTGTACCATATGAAATAAGTCCAAAGTCTACTGCAGACATAATATAGTCGTAGTCCGGATTTGACGAGGCTACATCTTCAAAAACAGTCCCTTCGTGAGGTGTTACCGGTATGTCTGCAAGTTTCATCGCATAACGTGTAAAAGCGGCTCTGGTGACAGGAATTTCTGTTGGTAATTGAAAATCTGTAACTGAAAGTTCAAAAAGAACATTCGTTTCTCTTATTCCGTCAGAAGGGGCTGATGCTGCAAAAATAATCTGTGGCATCATTGTCACAATCAGGGCAACCATTGCAATTGCCGATATTATTCTTCTCATCATACTTCCTCCTTCATAAGTTTGGAAAGTCTGTAAATCATACATGCAGTTTCTGCTCTTGTGGAATAACTCTTTGGCATAAATGCTCCGTTTGAACCATTTATTACACCACTTGCTGAAAGGTTATTCACTGCCTCTGCAGCATAATCCGAAATGTCCGATTCATCAGTAAATGTTACAGAAGTTTCGCCGACTGAAAGAGATGCAATTCGATTTAAAATAACTGCAACGTCCTGACGGGTAATGTGATTGCCTACACCAAAAACAGAATCGGAATATCCCTTTATAAAGCCTGCCCTTTGAGATGAAGCAATATATGGTGCATACCATGCGTTGGGATTCACATCTGAAAAAGAAGTTTCAGCAGTTGATATTTCAACCCCTAAAAGTGCAACTATCATCTTTACAAATTCTTCTCTCAATATGTAGTCATTGGGAGCAAAAGAGTCTGCGTCTTTTCCATTGATAATATTTTTTGAATAAAGATCGGCTATTGCCTCTTTCGCCCATACGACACCATCTATATCTTTAAATGGCATAGCTTCATTTTTGTTTTTGTCAGATTCGGATGTGTTACTGATTGAAGAACCTATGGTTGATGAACCTGCACCGCCTGAACTTCCACCGGTAGTTCCACCTGAAGATCCGCCTGAGGAACCGCCTGAATCTTCTGTTGATTTTTCAGCATTTACAAGTGCATTTAGGAATGCATCCCGAAAATCTTTCACAGAATCAAATCTTTTGCCCGCAAGTTCTTTGTCCACAAGACGTGTGTTTTTAAGCTTTTTGTAACGGTCAATAAGGTCTGAAATCCCAAGTGCATTTGCATTTGTTTCTTTTTTCAGAATCGCTTTTACTTCAGAATAGTTTTCCGCTTTTTCAATTTTCTTCATTGCATCTCTGAAAATGGTAATGTTTTCACAGTCAACTTTGATTCTATTAATCAAAGTATCAAAATTATCAGAATTCAATTCACCAATATTACCATAGTCCGATATATACTCCAAAAGAACAGAATCACTTCTGAAGGATAATATCTGTTCGTCACCGCATCCGCATGCATCAAGGATAAGTGAAAGATTTTCTTTCGGAGAAATCGTAAGATTGTTCCACGCATTTTTAACATCATTTAATGCCACATGTTGAAAATGCTTGTCTGAAACCATACCGGGATTGGTCATTGAGTGAACCCTGACAATGTAATTACCGCTTTCATATTTGCCAAATAGTATATTGAAAACAGCGTTTCCACTTGCGTCACTGTTTTTTTGATCAATATACACAGTTTTTGACAGACCATATGCAATATCATCCATTGCATCAATATCCGTGTCTCCCGGAACAATCTGAATAAAGACCGGATCATTAATACATCCGTCAAAAGTTGCATTTACAATCAATTCACCGCTAATTATGTTTTTTGTTATATCCGGATTACCGGATGCCTGTGCCCCGAAGGACACAAGCATCACAATTAACACGGATATAACTGTAATAAATATTTTCATATTTTTCATTTGAACACTCCTTGATGAGATTTGTCAGACTAAACTTAATGTACCTGATTTATCTCAGCATGTTCGGTTAAAGGTCTGATAGAATCCATTCCATTGAGCATGAATACTTTGATTTTTGTACCAACTGCATCATTTGGAACCGCAATGGTTTTTGCATACTGTGTCACATCATTTGCAGCAGCATATGTCTTACCGGTATATGCATCAACACTTAAAAGTTCATCATCTGAACTGTAGATAGCGATAACCATAATTGCATCTGCATCACCGGATGAGTTGTTTTTAACTTTTGTAACTGCAGTTACATTGGAATTTGCACTGTAATTTTCAATTGTTGTACATGTATCGTAAATGGGTGTTAATTCATTTGTGAATTTGAAATCAAAAATTTCAAGAGCTGCACCTACGGTAAATACAGTTGCGACTTTGTCTGTTGCAAGAGTGTTGCCAAAGGTGTCCTTAAGACCTGTTTTAAACACTACTTTGTACTGCACTCTTTCGTCAAGTGATACAAGCGGTGTTACTTTGAGAGTATTGGAAGATGCATCAAATTCAACCTTTGCTGAAATATTGCTGTTGTCATATGCTCTGACAAGTTTTACATATCCAAGATTATCGGAAGTATTTACAAGACTTGTTGCAAGAGTCAATTTTGCAGGTTCATTTTTTCCGCCAAGTACTCCGCCCTTTCCCGGAACAGATGAAATTGCATCAAATGAAGGTTCAATATAGTTAAGTTTTATGGAAGGTGCATTTGATGACCAGAGGCTTGTATAGTAGTTATGTGTATAGGGATATGTAAATGCAAATGCAATCTGTTTGCCGTTTCCGAGGGCATTATTTATTGCACCGGTTACATCAACAGTAGTTTTTACGGTTGTATATCCGGGACCAAAATCCATAGGCAATGTTGCCACTATGTTTGACGAATCAGCCATTGCAGATGCAACTGAATTGTAGTAATCGACGTCAATACCTGATGCATCTGTCCAACTACCTACAGGAACAACTGTCACCTTGCCATCATAATCAGAGTCACATTCAGACCACCATGTAAATTCAGCATTTGCCAAAATCTTGGAAGCATCTGCTTCAGGAAGATTAAATTTGTATACAACATAACGGCCTGCACCACTTACTTTTCCGTTGGAGGCACCGTCTTGTACTTCAACAGTTTCTCCGGACAATTTCATTGAAACAACGCTTGCTGCTCCGATTGACTGTGAAGACACAACTGATTCTGTTTTGAACTTAATGTTGGCAGAAGATGCAAGTGTCTGACCATATATATCGGAAATGCCCGAAATAGTTACATCGAATGAACTGTATTTATCCCATGCTTTGGCAAGAGTTACTGTTGCACCGGATACTGAAATATCTCCTGCACTTACCGAAACTGCGTTTCCTATATAATCAACAACACTGAATTTATCGGGAGTTACACTTGTCACATCAATAGCATTATTGAATGTGAAAACAACGCTATCATTATTTCCTATTGTTGCACCACTTTCAGGTGTTGATGATACAAATCTGAGAGGCTGAAGTGTTGCAGTGTTTATTGTAAGAGTCGGACGCTGTGTTGCATCAGAATTTTCTTTTGTTTTAACTGAGCATACAGTATTCTCGGTCTTACAATATGGTGCCATAAGGAATGAAAATCTGACATCGCTGTTTCCATTTGCTATGTATTTATTAAGCAATGGAGCAACATCTATTTCGAATTTGGTGTAATTGTATTTAACACCTGTGATATATGTCATATCGGGATCTGCAACAGGGAAATAATATTTTTCGGGAGTTGTATCAGATTTTTCAATAGTAAGAGGCTGATCACCGAAACACATAGTTGCTTCTTCCCAGTTTTTATCTACCAGATAGAATCTCATATGGTCTCCGGCATCTGACATGTAAGGTGTTTTCATATATACTGTGAAGATTGCACTTTCCACAACCTGACCTTCGGGAATTTCAGGAACTTCGAAAGCATAATACATATTCGCTCTGTTGGTTTGTGCACCTGCTCCAATTCTATTCCAAAGTCCGTATTCTTCCGCACTGTTCCCAACATATTCCCATGGCTTATCAGCTCTTACCATTGCATCAGCATATGCCTGAATTGGTGTGCCGGATATGTAATCCCCTTCTATGCCGAATGAAAGTGCTACGGGAGATGAAAGCGACTGGCCATTTACATCGCTGATGCCTGAAAGTGTCACTTCGTAGGATTCTCCGGATGTCCACTGTTTGTTAATTGTGATGGTGGAATCGGAAACTGTAATATCTTCATCATTAATGCTTACAGAACCTGCGGAATTTGTAACAACGAAATCTGATGCTGATACTGATGCTGAATCAATATTATTTGTGAATGTGAAACTTACTGCGTCATTCTTTCCTATTGTTGCACCGTTTTCGGGTGTTGTTGATGCAAGTTCTAATGCCTGTATTGTCTTTGTCTGAAGGGTGAGAGTCGGGCGCTGTGTTGCATCGGAATTTTCTTTTGTCTTAACTGAACATACAGTCTGTTCTGTCTTACAATATGGTGCCATAAGGAATGAGAATCTGACATCGCTTTTGTTCATTGCAACATATTTGTTGAACAATGAAGTTACATCAATATCAAATTTGGTGTAATTATATTTAACACCGGGAACGTATGTCATATCGGGATCTGCCACGGGGAAGTAATACTTCTCGGGAGTTGTGTCAGTTTTTTCGATTGTGAGAGGCTGTTCAGCAAAACGCATTTTTGCCTCATCCCAGTTTTTATCTACGAGATAGAATCTCATATGGTCACCTGCATCTGACATATAAGGTGTTTTCATATATACTGTAAATACCGCACTTTCAACTACCTGTCCCTGAGAAAGTTCAGGGATTTCAAATGAATAGTATATATTTGCTCTGTTGGTTTGTGCACCTGAACCAATTTTGTTCCAGAATCCATACTCTTCTGCTGTGTTTGCATCAAATCCCCATTGATTGCTTGCACTTACCATTGCATCGCCATATGCCTGAATGGGTGTGCCGGATACGTAATTACCTGTGATGCCAAATGAAAGTGTTGCAGGAGTTGCAAGTGACTGACCATTCACATCGCTGATACCTGAAAGTGTCACTTCATAGGATTCGCCTGATGTCCACTGTTTGTTAAGAGTAATTGTGGAATCTGCAACTGTGATATCTTCATCATTTAAAGATACTGTGCCTTGAGAATCTGTGATTGCAAAATCTGATGCAGATACTGTTGTTGCATCAATGTTATTTGTGAATGTGAAACTTACTGCGTCATTCTTTCCTATTGTTGCACCGTTTTCGGGTGTTGTTGATGCAAGTTCTAATGCCTGTACTGTCTTTGTCTGAAGGGTGAGAGTCGGGTGCATTGTTGCATCGGAATTTTCTCTTGTTATAACAGAACATACAGTCTGTTCTGTTTTGCAATATGGTGCCATAAGGAATGAAAATCTGACATCACTATTGTTCATTGCAACATATTTGTTGAGTAATGTTGTAACATCAATATCAAATTTGGTGTAGTTATATTTAACACCGGGAACATATGTCATATCGGGATCTGCCACGGGGAAGTAATACTTCTCGGGAGTTGTATCCGCTGTTTCAATCGTAAGAGGCTGGTCAGCAAAACGCATTTTTGCTTCATCCCAGTTTTTGTCTACAAGATAGAATCTCATATGGTCGCCTGCATCTGACATGTAGGGAGTTTTCATATATACGGTGAATACCGCACTTTCAACCACCTGTCCCTGAGAAAGTTCGGGGATTTCAAATGAATAGTACATATTTGCTCTGTTGGTATTGGCACCGGTGCCAACTTTGTTCCAGAGACCATACTCACCGGCGGTATTATCATCAAATCCCCACTGGTTGCTGGCTTTTACCAAAGCATCACCATATGCCTGAATAACGATGGAATCATTTGCCAATGAAACCGTTGGTAATGCAGTGATGATAAGCATTAACGCAAGAATCATACTTAAAATTTTTTTCATTATTAATCACCTCAATAAAATTTATTACCTGCTGTTTTTATCAAACCTTCATATTATCATTAATGAGCGGTTTGATAATTCTTCGTGAGTCTGTCATAGCATTTTAAAAAGTAGCGTTATAGTGTGGATTTGAGTTTTCCCACGAATAATGTTAAAAACATTTTGGTTTCCCATCAATAACATCTACGTTTTCATGTCTATCCCCCTCTTTATGTCAAAGACTTTTTCATTTTATATTTCTTCATCTGCAAAGTCATCTACCCATTTGCGTGTGTAGAATTCGCTGTCAAACCCAAGGCCTAAATTGCAGTTCGTATGTATAACCATTCCTTCAATTCTGCCCTCTTTAATAAGTTTTTTTCCAAGATTAAGCTGAATTTCCATATCATTTGCAGTTAAGGCTTTAAAATTCAGATAATCATACATATTGATACCAAGCATTTTTTTCTTGCCCGGGAAAAGTTTTTCAAATTCTTCAAACTGCTTTTCCATATTGGGGATTTCCTCTGAATATTTATTGCAAACCACAACACCGTCAAGAGCATCACAGCATCCCGAATCAGAATAATGCTTTGATGCATCAAACTGAACCGATGCCCAAAGTTCAATATTTTTTTTGTTTTTCTCAAGTTTTTCTTTTGAAGTTTCAAGAATTGATTTCACTTCTTCATCACTCTTTGTGAAATTCAAAAGGTCATATGCAAATGCACCATTTATCTTTGAATCGTTTTCTGATATTTTGAGAATGTAGTCTTCTTCAAGACCCAACCTGAATCCAAAACACCCAGTCACACTCCACCACACATTGTTCATGCGATAAAAACTGTCAACATATCCTTCCGATTCAACAGAAAAAGGAACAGGAATACCATCAGACATTACCATAATGACATTTTTGATTCCAAGCATGTGGGCGCCTTCAGCCGGAGTAATCCTTGACCAGCAACCAATTCGTCTTTCCGGTTCTAATGCATAATAACGGTCATCATTATGAGCACGAAAGGTGCAAAGCCAAAGTTTATCTCTTAATTTCATTTTGCATCCTCCTCTCATATTTCCCGATCACCAACTTCGTCAATCCAGTCACGAAGCCAATAATCACTCTCAAGTCCAATGCCCATATTACAATTGGTAAGAAAGATAAGACCCTCACATCTTCCCTCGCGAATCCATTGAAGCCCTTGCTCGCATTTTGCTTTCATGAACTCTTTGGAAACAGATACGCCTTTGGCGTAATCATAAAGATATATTCCAAGCATCTTTCTCTTATTTGGCAAGAACTTTTCATATGCCTCAAATCCTTCAACAATTTTAGGAATCGTCCTCATATCAAAATCCCAAATAGTTATACCATCAAGGGGCTCATAAAGTTCAGGGTCTGAATAATCTTTAAGTTGCGAAGTGTAGCAAGTTGCCCAAAGTTCGAGCTTTCTGTCGCATCCTTCATCTGCAACTTTTCTAACCTTCCTCATAATTTCTTTTGCTTCTTCCAAAGAAGCTCCGGGAATCATAATATCATCAAAAAAGATTCCTGTGAGATTTTGATATTTTTTGGCAAGATCCACAGCAAAATCTTCTTCATTTCCTACTCTGCATCCGGCAGAACCCACAGCACTCCACCACACGTTTTTCATTCTGCAAAAACTTTCCATATATCCATAGGCATCTGCTGAAAACGGAACGGGAACACCATCTGATGTGATCATCATCACATTTTCAATTCCAAGAATTGCCGCACCCTCTGCGGGTGTAATTCTTGACCACTGTCTAATCTGGTCGCTTCCGCGCTTACCGTACCAGATGTCATCATCGTGGTCACGACTGGCAAAGAGCCATAATTTGTCTCTTACTTTCATATTTACAAACTCCTTCCGAAATCAGAAATATATTTCATTCATCTGATATCATTCACTAATTTTTGTATTGGTTCATCATCCCCAAAAAATTCATGAACTCCGTCAAAAACTTTAAATTCCACCCATTCTGTTCCGACTCCGGCGCATAATCTTTCTAATTTATCATAGGATTCAACAGCACCTCTGTAATCAAACAATTCATCTATATTTCCCACTTCTATATGCAGTTTTCTGGGATAAATCAAACATGCAATTTCAGCATCATCAAACATTTCCGAAGATTTGTGCCAAGTCCAATCCGGACGGGAAATATTATCTCTTTTGTTGAAATATGAACAAGATATTGCAGATTTTATACGAGTATCCACAGCGGTAGTATAAAGAGTATAAAATCCTCCGTATGAAAGTCCTACCATACCATATGAAGAAATATATTTTTCCTGTTCAAAATAATCCAGAACTCTCGTAAGACCATACACCTCTATCGCTGTTATTGAACTGCCAACCCTTTTTAATCTGCCGTCAATTATCTGTCTGTCAAACTCCACATCATAATCCCCACTCCACAACAGGAGTTGCGGTGCAAAGATGTGCACATCATATTTCCTCACCCTTTGAAGCATATCGTTATAGTTGAAAGTGTCACCATACACTCCTGAAATCAGTTCAGGGGTGCCGAGATTGCCATGTTGTACAATTACTAACGGTTTCTCTTCTTCGCCATCCTGTCTGAAAAATAATCCTGTCATGTTTAATCCGTCAAGGATTTCAAACTGCATACGATATATTTTGTAGCCATCTTCATCTGACAAGAGTGTTGTATGAACTTCCGGAATCCTGTCATGAAAATGATTCACCAACGGCCATCCCAACATCTGTTTAAAATCATTACGATATTTGTCAGGATCCGAAAAAATATTTGCAACATAATTTTCTCTGACTTCTTCGGCATTTTTTTGGAGTTTTTCGATTATGTACTCTAAACCTCTTATATAATCTTCTTTATACGATTTTGTTACATCCTCTTTTTCTCTATATTTCATATCATACCCTCCGACAATTACGCCATATGGTTTATTTTTCAAGGCAAAAAGCCTGATATCCGCATATTTCAGGAAGAGTAATTTGTGTTTTCCCATTTGAAACATTAAACTCTACGCCTTCCTTTTGAGGAATTGTATACACCTGTGAATATTCACCATCTATGGTTATTTCCGCACCGGAAGCAAGCACATTATGTTCCTCAACAACGCCGATTTTTCCGCGGTGTTCGGGATATGTTGACTTTATGTGAAGTATATCATGATTGTCTGATGTCAAAACCGAAACACGTGTTGAAGACGGGAGCGAATCGGATGATATGATACGTTCAGGCAAAAGTGTATCAAGAATCTTTTCAACCAATTTCTTATGAAAAACCCCGCCATATTTGAGATATGACTCAAAAACTTTAAAACTTATGTGGGCTCTGTTGCCGCATAAGGCTACCGCACTATATCCTTCGCTTTTACGGTAGGGTAAATAACAATAAGCGTGAAGTCCGTCAAAATGAGCATCATAATAAGGCTCTATTCTGTCTGCTATGCTATATTCGCTTTTCATTTTTATGCCATCGGTATACATAGCGCGCACATTACTTCCGCTCTGATAGTATGCGCTGACGGACTCATCATCAGATACCTCTGTCAGATAATCCCATATGCCATCTTGTCTGAAACTCTTTCCGCTTGAAAGTATGCTTCCTCTAAAGTTTTTGAGTTTGTCATTAAGTTTGTCAGTTATGTCTATATTATCCGGAATAACGAGTAATTTATATTTACCAAATTCCATGTCTTCATTAACAACATCATATGACACCTTAAGTTCAGAAAGCATTCTGGCTGCTCCTCTGTCACCTTCGGATAAAAAACTTCTGGCATTTTTATGAGTGATTTTATTACGTAAAATTGCGGCTTCCACCTTTGGAGCGGTGTTATCGGTATAGGCTTCAAGAGACATTACAAAATCATATGTATCTTTTACAATATCAAACAATTCATCATCCATTCCATATGCAGGATGCAAACGATCACCAATGGATGGAGCATATCCGAAAAACAACGCATCATATACATCATTTTCAATAGCCGCTCTTGTTTTAACTCCGCCAAAGTCATTCCATCCGCGGACAAAACGCCCGTTCATGTATATCAGATTATCTTTGAAATGACGATAATATGGTGCAATGGCAGGAAGATAATCATATCCCCATTGTGCATCTGTGGGAAGGCACTCAACCTCTACATGGCTCTGGTGCCAGTATAAGTCATCATAGGGATGGCTGTTGAGAATGAGTCGTTTGTCTTTGGGTACAACTGCACGAATATCAGAGAAAACTTCACGCAATGTGTCAAGAGCAAAGGCAAAAACTTTTGAATCATCATTTACGTCAATTCCCAATTCATTCATTTTCTTTATGCAAGATGGACAGTAACAACTTTCCGGCATAAGACAATCACAAAATATACCATCGGGATTCTGCTGCAGTATTTCCTTGATTTCATCAAGCAAATACTGACGATAGCCTGTATTAAAGCAAGGCGAGCGGAAAAAGTTGTCATTTATCTTGTCAGCCTTGTATACTGTACCATCTTTATGTACTTTCATAAATTCAGGTTTATCAATCATAAGCTGATGATTGAGCCCACCATTTAAATATGCCGTAACACCTATTCCCCTTTTGTGACATTCTTTTATGACGTCACCAAGAAGATTTCCTTTCATATTTGGATATACAGTTCCGAGTTTTGTGGGATAATATGAAAAGCCTATATTACAACGGGCAAACATGTTTATGTAGTCAACATGACACTGCCTGAGTCTCTCTGCGAACTTTTCAGCATCAAAAGTTTCGCCAAAATTATCAATTCCGGGCATATTATGAAAATCAAAATGTACTGCTCTTTTAATTTTTTCCATATGAAAATTCCTCTCAAAAATTTATAGTTGTATTTATTATTCTGATTATATTTTTATAATATCACAACTACTAAAATCCGAAAATGTATTTTCGGATAGAAAATATGTATTTATGAGCACTTTTGGCTTTTCACTTTCCATAATTTTACTGTAATATTAGGCTGTATCCATTGCAAATCTGATTTGCAGTTTATGTAAATTTAATTTGACAAATAAAATCAAAGGTGATATACTTTGCGTGTAATCTATATAAGTGCGTATAAAAATCATGTGCAAAAAACACCTCAATCGCCAATGAAAAATGCCGGCGGAAAGGAGAATGAATATGAAATCGAATCAAAACAGTTTAATTACTTCTATTAATTCTTCTGACTGTAAAGAAGTGCTGCATAACACACTTTTTTCAAACGAACTCGAACGTCTGAAAATGAGCATATATGAAATGAGTTATGCTATTTTAGACCAGAACTGGCATATGAGCAATTTATTTGTCCCTTTTAGCAGAATCTACTTCGTTTGCAAAGGCAGTGCTGATATTTTCTGTAATGGTAAGCAAACAACCATAACCCCGGGCAATGCATACATTCTGCCGGCAGACAGCAATTATTCTTTCAAATGCGATTCATACCTTGAGAAATTTTATTTTCACTTTAATATATATTGTCAGGGAAATTTTGACATTTTCTCTTCAGTGAAAGATATTATCACATTGGAAAACCGAAACGAAGAAATCAAAATTCTGCTTGATAACTGGGACACAGACGATTTATTACCCGTTCTCCAGATTAAATCAATTCTATACAAAACTGTTTGCGACGGTCTGATAAGTTCGAATATTTCACTTGATAAAATCAACCCATATTCAGATGTTGTTAAACATACTTTTGATTATATAAACAACAACCTGAGTGCAAACATAAAACTTGATGATATAGCAAGCGAACTTTCTTTCTCTAAAAGTTATATAAGTAAATGCTTTAAAAACGAAACCGGCTTATCTGTAAAAAACTACCTCGCTAATAAGTTGATGATAGAAACAGCTATTTCACTAAAGCACACCAATATGACAATAAAAGAAATCAGTGATTTATACGGGTTCTATGACCAGTTTTATTTCTCAAAACTTTTCACTTCCTATTACGGAATGCCACCAAAAAAATATCGACAAAACGAAGTGATATAATTAAAAACAAAAAAGCAGGCTGAGCCTGCACCCAAGTCGCGGGCGTAATTTGATATACATCTTGTCTCGCGAACTAAATTCTGCGTAATTTCCTATACAGCAAAAAAGATGCCTTATGGGGCATCTTTTTTTGTATCTTCAGGACTTAAATTTTAGCACCCTGATTAAGAGTCAGGTATTCTCTCCAACTGAGTTAAGCGAAGTTGGTAGTTTTCAAGTCTCAAGCAATTGCATTAGTATCCGAACCCGTTTTGGGCGTTGTGTTTTTACGCCACTGCATTGTTAAAATACTCGCAAATGCGTCAGCATTTACTGCGTTTTTGCCTCACATTGACACAAAAACACAACGCCGAAAATTTTCCAAACCTAAAACAAGATAAAATTACATGTTTATCAAGGCGGAAGGGCGAAGAAATACTGTCGTATTTCAAGACCGACAACAAAGAAAAACTTTAATTTTACTTGTTTTAGGCGGGTTTGGATACTAACGCAACTGCTTAAACTGCCGGTGGCAGATGAAGGAAGGCTTGAAAAGGCGTAGCGGTTGCTATCGCCTCCTGTGAATCAAGCCGTAGGCGAAGATGAACAGAAAAGGCGATGTATGCCAAAACTTCCGACGAAACAAGCACCCTCATACGGTGCG
>JAZQJX010000105.1:0-6106 GCA_045541875.1 Clostridia bacterium
GCGGACAACTTGAACTTGGCAAATGGTATGACATTAAAGTTGCCGCAGACTTTACTGACCCATCAGCAGGTGTGCTTGCATATGTATGGGTAAACGACGAATTAATTGCTGACGGTGTGACACTTCCCGGTTTTGTATCCGGTACAAACTGGGTATACAATAAATTTTACTTTGACCAGTCAGAAGATGCAAATACAGTAGCATATCTTGATGATGTTAAAGTATATGAAACAGCAGTTGTAGGTGATACAGAAACACCCGGCGGTTCAGAAGAACCCGAAAACCCCGGTCCCGGCACAGATACGGATCCTGAAATCCCTGATAATGTTGCTGACATAACTTACACATATTTTGACATTGACTTTGAAAACTGGACAGCGTGGGGCGACAATAACTTCAACGGTGCAAAAAACAGTGATGGCTCAGCAATCAATCACGAATGGGGAGCAAATCCTTGGCAGATGATATCAGCCCAGGTTCTCGATAAAGCAGGAAATGTAATGAAAGTTACAGTTCCAACGACAGGCGGAAGTAACTATCTTTTCCGTTCAAGAATGAAAGCGGAGGGGCACCCTTCAAGTTATTCTGATGTTGATGTTCTCTGGAATGAGTTTTCAGTTAAATACGAAGGCGGATTTGCCGGCTTTGGTACAAATGAAAACGATGAAGCAAGAAGTATCATAAGCGTAAACAAAGACGGTCAACTTGCACTTGGCGCACGCTGGGGTTACAACGAAGTTGGCGCGGAAGGTAATTTTGAAGCAGGAACATTAGTTTCCGGCGGACAACTTGAACTCGGCAAATGGTATCACATTGCTGTTGCTGCAGACTTTACTGATGTAACAGATGGCATACTTGCATATGTTTGGGTAAACGGTGAATTAATTGCTAATGGTGTAGCCATTCCCAGTTTTGCATCCGGTACAAACTGGGTATACAATAAATTCTACTTTGACCAGTCAGAAGATGCAAATACAGTAGCATATATTGACAATGTTAAGGTATTTGAAACAGCAACTCTTGACAGCCACGCTTCAAAAGATTTTGAAATCAGCGTTACTTTCGACTCTTCACTTGAAGTAAACGAAGATGCGGTAACAGTTCCTGCAGATGCAACAGTTGCAGATGTAAAGGCACTTATTACAGCAGATGGCTGCACCCTTGCATTTATTAAAGACGGTGCACTCTTGGAAGATGCAGATACTGCAGCAGATGCGACACTTTATGTGAATGCAGCAAACAACATAGGTTACAAATGCTACACTTTAATAGCAGGAGAAATTGATAATCCTGATGATCCCGAAATTCCCGGTGATATCGCTGATGTAACCAAAACATATTTTGACATTAACTTTGAAAACTGGACCACATGGGGCGAGAATAATTTCAGTGGCGCAAAACAAAGCGACGGAACTGCAATCAGTCATGAGTGGGGCGGCGATCCATACTATATTTCTGCGGTGGAAGATGCCATAAAAGGCGGAAAGGTTATGAAAGGTACCATTCCCACATCAGGCGGAAGTTCTGATGGATATCTTCTGCGTTCAAGAATGAGAGTAGCCGATGGTCATCCTTCAAGTTATACCAATGTGGCTGTTCTCTGGAATGAATTCTCAGTTAAATACGAAGGCGGATTTGTTGGTTTCGGTACAAATGAAAACGATGAAGCAAGAAGTATCATAAGCGTAAATAAAAACGGTCAACTTGCACTTGGTGCACGTTGGGGCTACAACGAAGTTGGCGGAGGCAATTTTGAGGCAGGAACAATAGTTTCCGGCGGACAACTTGAACTTGGAAAATGGTATCACATTGCAGTAGCAGCAGATTTTACAGATACAACAGCAGGCGTTCTTGCGTATGTATGGGTAAACGGCGAATTAATTGCTGACGGCGTAGTAATTCCTAATTTCCAATCCGGCACTAACTGGGCATATAATAAGTTCTACTTTGACCAGGCAGAATCTGAGGGCAGGGTAGTATATCTTGACAACATTAAGATATATGAAACTGCACATCTTGATAATCATGCTGCAATAAATCTTACAGATGAAAATCCGGATGATTATATCACAGTGGAAGGCTCTGAAATTATAACTCCTTCAAGAGCAACCATCGGTGATGTAAAAGCCGCATTCCCCGAAGCAGAATTCAGATTTGAAAAGAACGGCGAAGAAGGCATATTGGTAGTTACTGACGACAGCGAAAGCGTTTCAGGTGCTACAGCATATCTTTATTCAAAAGACAAATTAGCAGCAAGACCTTATGTGCTTTCTCTCATGGAAACAAATATAGAAGTAACAGTTAATGAAAGTGCAGCAGGTGAAAATTCAGGCGCAGGTATGTATTCTGTCGGTGATAAAGTAATAATTAATGCCGGCCAGAGAACAGACGGATACGGATTTGTAAACTGGAGTGTAGAAGGGGTAGAAGTAGAAGATGCAACTTCGCCGGTTATTGAATTCATAATAACAGATGAAGAAACAACGACTATAACCTTTACTGCAAATTGGGTAGAAGTTATCTCATATCAGGTTGAAGTTATCGGAAGTTATGCAACCGAAACCGGTGCCGGACTCTATGGTGAAGGTGCACAGGTAAGAGTAGATGCAGGTGACAGAGAAGGCTATAGATTCGACGGATGGGCTGTTGAAGGAATTGAAAATATAGATGTATCTCAGAAAGTCATCGAATTCACTATGGATACAACTCCCAAAACATTTACTGCAAATTGGCACGTTATTCCTAAATATACAGTTGAAATAAGCGGAAGTTACGCTGAAATTTCAGGCGCAGGTGAGTATTATGAGGGTCAAACCGTAACCATCAACGCCGGAGAAAAACCAAAAGCAGAGTATAACCGCTGGAAACCTGCAGGTGTTACACTTGATAATCCCCGTGACAAAGTCACAACATTCATAATGCCTGCAAATAACGTAAAAATCATTGCAAGTTGGTATACCTATGCAGCGTCTGCAGTTAGCGGCGGCAGCGGTGGCGGCGGAGAGAGAAAGGCTGTATATAAGGTTGAATTTGTAACAAACGGCGGAAATGAAATTCCCAAGCAGGAAATTGAAAACGGCCAAACTCTTTCTGTGGAAACACCTGTAAAAGATGGATTTGTTTTTGAAGGATGGTATCTTGACGAGGCACTCACTGAAAAAGTAACTCTTCCATATACAGTAAGTGCAAAAACCACTCTCTATGCAAAATGGATAGATAAGTCAGAAGTTGAAACTGATCATGAATCCGTATCAAAAGATGAATGGCTGAATCCTTTCAACGATGTCAAAGAGAGCGACTGGTATTTTGAACCTGTCAGATATATGTATGATAGACGTTATTGTGAGGGACTTGGATGGGGACAGTTCGGACCTGATGTTAACCTTTCAAGATCAATGCTTGTCACAATCTTATACAGAATTGAAAACCAGCCAGCATCATCTGAGGCTTCAAACTTTGTTGATGTTGAAAAGGATTCATGGTATGCAAATGCAGTTGCATGGGCAGCAGCAAACGGCATAGTTACAGGTTACAACAACTATACCTTTGCACCTGATGATTTAATCACAAGAGAGCAGATTGCTGCAATCCTCTACAGATACGCACAGTTCAAAGGCTATGGCGTAGCAGATTCAAAGGATATTTCAGGATATTCTGATTCCTATCTTGTTTCCTCTTATGCACACGCATCACTCGGTTGGGCTGTTGCAAACGGATACATCAATGGCAGAACAGAGACAACAATTGCACCCGGTGATAATGCAACAAGAGCAGAAGCACTTACCATACTTTACAGATTTATAAAGAAATAACAGACGAGATGGAGAAACAGCAATGATAAAAATCGGAAATGAAAAAACAACCCTTATCTTTGATGGTGAAAAAGGATGTTTAAAATCCGTTCAATACGGAAAGAATGAAATATCCCTTTTAAGCAGACTTTGGAGGGTGGAAACAAATGATGGCGACATTGAAATTGAAAATATGACCTCGTTTTCACATCAGATATACGGAAGTATGCTTAAACTTTTCTGGAAAAATGAAAAAGCCCTGATAACCGTTACAGTAAGGGTTGAGGAATGCGGAAAAATATACTGGAGCATAAACGCAGATCTTAGTGGATCAAACGGTGTAGGGAAGGTCATATTCCCCATATTTGAAGGTCTCAGATTTGAAAAAGAGGATTATCTTTTAATTGGCTATCAAAATGGTACTCTTCTTAAAAATCCTGTAGATTCGCTCCTTAGCAAAGTTGACAAATATCCTTTCTGGATGGGCAGAGGAAGTTATGCCTATGAAAATGACTATCCGTCAGGTCTTTCCTATCAGTACACAGCATTTTACAGCCTTGGAGAATTTGGTTACTATTTTGCAACGGAAGATGAAAATGCCAACATAAAAAGTTTCAGATGGTCATATAATAAAGATCTTCACGCAATGGATTTTTCAATAATCAATTATCCTGAGAATATGGGAAAAACCACAAACTACTGTATGCCCTATGAATTTGTTTTGAAAATGTATGAGGGAGACTGGCAGGATGCCACAAAATTGTACAGAAAATGGGCTATAAAACAGAAATGGTGCAAGGAGAAACTTTCAGAAAAGCATATCCCTGAAAACGTTTTAAAAACAGACCTGTGGAGAGTAAATCACACAAACGGAAAACTTGGCACAAGAACTGAAGAGTACTATGACACATCTTTAATGCTTAAAGATTATCTTGACTGTAATATTGCTCTTCACTGGTACGGATGGAATCTCAATCACGAACATGATTGGGATTCACCCGACTATTTCCCTGATGAAGTAAGGAAAAACGGTTGGCCCGAGAAACTCATAGAGTGGAATAAACGGTTTAGTGATGAAGGTATCGTAAAAATACCCTACACAAACGGACGACTTTGGGAGAAAACCACGAAATCATGGGAAGAATTTGGTGTAGACACAGCAGCAATAAAAATAGAATCCGGTGAAATCTCCAACGAACCATGGTCACCGCAGCAGCGTCTTGTCACAATTTGTCCGACTTGCGCCCTCTGGCAGAATAAGGTTATGGACATGTGCAGAGAATTTGCTGTGGACGAAGGTTTTGACGGAGTATATCTTGATCAGATAGCATCTTTCAATGCAATGCTTTGCTTTGATGAGAAACATCCTCACCCCATAGGTGGAGGGAGTTGGTGGAATGATTCATACCACGCAATGCTTCGCGGCGTAAGATCCATTATGGGTAAAGATCGTATTATTACAACAGAATCCTGCTGTGAAACATATATTGATGTTTTTGACCTTTTCCTGGTTCTTGACACTTGCTTCCAGCATACTGCTCTCAATTCAGTTATGGAAAACGGAAATTCCATTCCCGTTCCTCTGTTTAGCATGATATATGGTGATTATGCCTTAAGTTACGGTTCAATCTGTTGTTTCCCTGACAATCTTGACCGCTTTGAATATAACTATATCAAAAATATTCTCTGGGGAATGATTCCAAGCATTGAAGCAGGAGAAATGCATGAACTTGAAACCAAGAAGGATTATCTTGACGCTGTAAAACGCGGAACAGATTTTTACAAGGAAAACAAAGAAGATATTCTCTATGGAAGACTTCTCGAAATTCCGAAGTATTCCTGTGACACGTTTGAAATCACATGGCAGGGAGAAAACGAACTTAAAAACAACAGCACTTACACATTCACAGATAAAGTTCCTGAAATCAGTGCAGTTATATGGATGGATAAAAACGGAAACAAAAAACTCTATGCTTATAACTTTGCAGATAAAAAATCATCTATGGAACTTTATGGTAAAAAATATGAGATTGATGCAAAGAGTTTCAGCATAGCAGATTTGGACTAAAATACTGTAATAATTAGTGCAAACAACAAAAATGGAAAAACACACCTCGAAAAAAATGCGAGGTGTGTTTTCTTAATATTTTAATTTATGCGGTTTTAAAATAGATAATTTTGATTTATCTCGTGTGCTTAAGCAGTTGCGTCAGCATCCGAACCCGTTTTGGGTGGGGGTTTTTACGCCACTGCTTTGGTAAAATACTCGCAAATGCCTCAGCATTTAATGTGTTTTTGCCTCGCACTGTCGCAAA
>JAZQJX010000106.1:0-54276 GCA_045541875.1 Clostridia bacterium
GACCTTAAACGCAGAGAAATTTAGTAAAATTTCAATGCGGAGGTCGAAGCAAGGCTGGCGCCTTGCGAGAGCGACAAGTTGAAAGTGTGCAAATTTATCAAGTTTAAGGCATACGGGGTTCAACTCCCGCGTGCTTAAGCAAAAGTGCATTGGATACAACGCAAATATCTGTGCAAAGACCGATGAGTTCTATTTCAGTTTTGTCGGGATTATAATTGTCATTTATATATTCAATGAGTTTTGTTGATCCAAAGGTTGGTTTTTCTATTGTTTTAAAGTTTCTGTTTTCAAGTGCCTTTTGAACTTTTGAATCGAGTTTCCAGCCATCTGTGTTTTTTATGCAATGGGGGACAGGAAGATTTTTACCTTCCTGAGTTTCCATATAGTTTTCGCCGTGTGTGTCATATGTGACAATGATATCTCCGTCAAAGTTCCTGATTTTTTCTGTAACATTTTTAACAATCGCCACGGCCTCGTCAGAACCGAGACTGCCGTCAACAAAATCCTTTTGCATATCAACAACTATCAGAATTTTTTTCATATTATATCTTCCTTTCAAATGGCTGCCTCTTTGTAAATGTGGGGCAGGTCACAGATTTTCTCTGTGTATAAGATGGGATAAAGACTCCACATATATGTGGCAGTTTTTTGAGATTTCATCCATAAACCCGAGTTCGGTTTCCTCTTTCACGCCAACAACACGGTAGCCGCTTTCAAAGGCTGTTTTCATTGTGTGGTGAGCATCTTCAAAAACCGTGACATTTTTCTTTGAAAGTCCCATACGTTTGCAACATTCATCATATATCAAAGGTTCTCTCTTTGTTGTTCCAAGTTCGGGGCAGGTGAGGACAAATTCAAACATATCATAAATTTTGAGACGTTTGAGAGAGAGTATGACCTCTTCTTTTTGTGATGCGGTGGCAATGCACATTCTGATTCCCTTTTTCTTTGCCCACTCAAGAAATTCCATAACTCCGTCTTTCAGGTTTGCCTTTTCTTCATAGAGTTCTTTCACTTTTTCTGTGGCATATGCAAAAAGTAAGTCGGGTGATGTGGGAAGGTCATAGGCTTTGCAAAGATAGGAGCATGCAATTTCAACAGTCATTGAGCGGACTTCCTCGCGGATTGACTGACTTGGAATTTTTCCAAAGTGAGAAACTATGTTTGCGGAAAAGTTTTCATAAAATCCCATGGAATCAAGAAGAGTTCCGTCAAGGTCGAATATGAATCCGTCAGAGTCTGAAATCCTTTGGGCAAGGGAATATTTGCATCCGCAAAAATCCTGACGGTACATATTATATTCCTTTGATATTTCACAGGAGCGTTTGTATCCGTCCTTCTTTTTGAAATCGGAAACAAGATAGGAAATGCCATACTTTTCACCAAGGGCTGTTCCGATTGCGTTAAGTCTTTTTGCATCTTTAAGAGGCGAAACAGAGAGGGTTGTGGTGAAAAAATCAAAACCCTTTTCTTTTGCATATTTTGCTCCCGCTTCAAGCCGAAGCATAAAACACTCTGTGCATCTTTTTCCGCCTTCAGGCTCATTTTCAAGACCTTTTACACATTCTGAAAATTCCCTCTCATCATAGGGCAGAGTTACAAATTTGATGTTTTTTTCCGGCATGAATTCTTTGCAGAATCTTTCCTGCTCCTTTTGTCTTTTCAAAAATTCGGACTCAGGAAAAATGTTTGGATTATAGTAAAGCACCGTAACGTCAAAATCTTTGCAGACATTTTCCAGAACGCTTGTTGAACAGGGCGCACAGCAACTGTGAAGCAAAAGAGTCGGTCTTTTTTCAAAACCTTTTATTAAACTTTTGTCAAAAAGTTCTTTCATTGAATATCTCCTTGAGAGGGTAAACCCATGTTATTTAACAGTTTTTCTCAGCACCCCGATATATCTTGACAAGGTAAAAAGCGAAACAAACTGAATTGCCATATTAACAAGTGCCGCAGGTGTTCGTTTAATTATTGCGGCTTTATATTCCATGTTGAGAATCGGTGCCAGAAAGTAGGATGTGAGACCAAGATTGAAAACAAAGATGTGAAGAAGTATGACAAAAACTATTTTCATCACGGCTTTGTATCCCGACCAGGAATTGACCTTGAAAAAAACAAGACCGTAGGTGAACCCATAGAGAAATTCAACCATGGTAATCTGAGGAATGAGTCCTCCGCCAACGGGACTTATGATAAATGCAATCACATCAGAGAGCGCACCCACCAAACCGCCCCACAGGGGACCGAAAAGTGCACCTGCAACGAAAACAGGAATGAATTTTGTGCTGATCTTAATTCCCATTCCTATGCGGAACGTTCCATATATTCCAAGGACAACGGCAAGGGCAATGAGCATTGCCAAAGTGCACAGTTGATGCACTCCGCCCACCTTTAGTGAAAACTTCACATCAAAACAGGAACACAGAAGTCCCAGAAGCAGGGTTAAAAGAAAAATTCTTATCCCAAAGGACAAATCAAGGGTGAAATTCCAAAATGAGGACTTGAAAATCACCAAAAGAGAAATGTCATTTCTGAAAAATGACGAATAGATTTCTGCACCAAACAGGAACAGAAGAATAAGCATGGCACAAATTGATGCACCGCGGCTCAGATTGAAAAGTCCTGTTTTCCTTCCGAGAAAAACCGAAATGGCACAGATGATGAACACTTTAAGGATTAAAAATAAAATTTCTGTCATTAAAAAAACCTCTCTTTACTGCAGAAAGGCTGTTACTTAAATGTGAATGTAACAGCGGATGAAAAATTGCATCGCAAGGGATTTTTGATAAATATCAGACCAAACCCTTTTCGTTCGGCGACTATACTCCCATTCGCCGACACTTTACGCGCAATTTCTGCTCTGCTAATTTTTTTATTATTATATCACTATGTGTCGCATATTGCTATATGAAAAGTGTACAAAATACATCCTTATTTTATTCTGTACACATTTTTTGCATTTTCAAATGTTAAAAGAGAAACTTCTTCAAAGGAAATTCCCCTGATTTCAGAAAGTCTTTTTGCAACCTCTGCAACAAACGATGGCTCGTTTCTTTTTCCTCTGTAGGGAACAGGTGCAAGATAGGGTGAGTCTGTCTCAATGAGCATTCTGTCAGAGGGTACATATTTTGCAACTTCAAGTGCAGTTGATGCGTTTTTAAACGTCAGGGGGCCTGCAAAGGAAATGAAAAATCCCATATCAAGAAGAATTTTTGCAGATTCCTTGCTTCCCGAATAGCAATGAATGATGCCTTTTGCGTTTTTGTGGCATTTCAAAATGTCTATAGTGTCTGCCATGGCATCTCTTGTGTGAACAGTTATGGGAATGTCTATCTCTTCTGCCAGAGAAAGTTGACGGTCAAACCAGAATCTTTGGTTTTCTCTTTTTGAATTGTCATAATAATAGTCAAGACCGATTTCTCCTATTGCCACAACTTTTTCTTCTTTGCAAAGATTTTTAATTGTGTTTAAATCGTCCTCGGTGAGGGAGTCGGTGTCGTGAGGGTGAACGCCGACAGATGCATAGACATATTCAAATTTATTTGCAAGAGATGTTGCATTAATACTGCTTTTTATGTCATATCCGATTTCGCAGTATGCTCCCACACCATTTGAGGGAAGCGCATTTATTATATCTTCTCTTTCGCCGTCAAATCTTTCATCAAGAAGATGAGCATGTGTGTCAAAAAGCATAATTCCTCCTATACGAATCTGTCTTGTCAGAACGTGAAATTATATATCAAGTCTGTTTCTTGTGCCATGTGTAATAAAACTTTCAATGTTTTTGCAAATTTCGTCAAGGCATCTCATTCTTGCCTCATATGCACCCCACGCCATATGGGGGGTGAGACAAACGTTTGGAAGATGCATAATCTCTGTAAAGGGGTGGTCATTTCCAAATGGCTCGGTGGAAAAAACATCGCATCCGAAAGCACCGATTCTGCCTTCCTTTACGGCTTTTGCCACTGCACCCTCATCTGTCACAAGGCCTCTTGCAACGTTTACCAAAATCACGTTTTTCTTCATCAAAGAAAGTCTTTTTTCATCTATGAGATGACGGGTTTCATCTGTGAGGGGTGTGTGAATTGTGATTATATCAGACTCTTTGCATAAAGTGTCGATATCGGCATTTTCATATTCATCCGACGGAGTTCTTTTGTTAACCAGAACTTTGCACCCGAAAGCCTCTGCCACTTTTGCAACTCTTTTTCCGATGTTGCCAAGTCCGATAATTCCCCATTTTTTCCCCATAAGTTCGTTATAGACAGGCACAAGATAGTTTGCAACTCCGCCTTTTGTGTAGTCACCTGATGTGACATGGTCTGAAAATTCACTTATGCGGCAGGAAAGACTCAGCACAAGGGCACAGGTGAGTTGAGCAACGGAATCTGTGGAATATCCAACCACATTACAAAGAGCAATTGAATGTTTTTGGCAATAGTTTATGTCCACATTATCAAACCCTGTTGCAAAAAGGCATATTAATTTCACTTTTCCCGGATCGGGCAAAGTGTTTTCGTTAATTTTAACTTTGTTTATAACAAGAATATCACTATCCATGCAATGAGACGGTGTTTCTTCGGTATCGGTGGAAGAATAGATTTTAAGTTCGCCGTATTTTTTTAAAGGGGATAAATCAAGGTCCCCTCCAAGTGTCAGCGAATCCAGAACGGATATTTTCATTTTGACACATCCTTTCACTTGCCCACACATATAAGTTCTTTTGGGGAACGGGTAAGAATTTCGGCGCCCGTTTTTTCGACAACAACCATATCTTCAATTCTCACTCCGCAAAATTCGGGAATATAAATGCCGGGCTCAACTGTTACAACATTTCCCTTTTTAAGTTCCTTTTGGTTTTTCGGGGAAAGGTTTGGACTTTCGTGAATGTCAAGTCCAACGCTGTGACCGAGAGAGTGACCGAAGGAATCCGGATAGAGAGAGTCGATATAATCTCTTGCAACCCTGTCAACGTCGCAGGCTTTCACGCCCTCTCTTATTGCCGCTTCGGCATCTTTCTGGGCTTTAAGGACAGTTTCATATATTTTCCTTTTTTCACCATCAATATCGCCAATTGCCAAAGTTCTTGTCATATCGCTCATATATCCCATATACACAGCGCCAAAATCCATAACAACAAGGTCTCCGTCTTTAAGAGGTCTGTCTGAGGGAATGGCGTGGGGAAGACTTCCCCTTTCGCCTGCTGCCACAATGGTTGAAAAAGATGAATCTTGCGCTCCGCTTTTTTTCATAAAGCAGTCAATTTCCGCACTGACTTCTTTTTCTGTCATACCCTCTTTTATATAGGAGCATATGTGAGAAAATGCCATGTCTGAAATTTCAACAGCCTTTTTTATATATTTGATTTCTGTCTCGTCTTTAACTTCTCTTAAACCGGTTATCAAATCACTTGCTTCCACAAGGCAAGGCACTTTTTCAGACAGATTTTTGTAATAGGCGTATGTTACAAACTTATCTTCAAAACCAAGAGTCTGTCCGTGGGAGATAAAGTCTGAAACTTTCGTTCCGGTTATATCAACAGTTTCAAAATCTTTGCAGTTTGCCACGGCATATTCAGTATATCTTGAATCGGTTGCAAGAATCAATCCTGCTTTCCCGATTATGAGATACCCCTCGCCCTGATAAAAGTCTGCAAGATAATACATGTTTTTGGGATCGGTTATGAGGATGTTGTCAAGGTTTTTTTCACTCATAACTTTCAGAAGTTTTTCAATTCTTTTATTCATACATAAGCCTCGTTGTTCAAACAAATTTTTTAACGTTTTTCTTTTTGCACACATCCCCTATGGGGCAGATGGTGCATTTTGGCATTCTTGCATCGCAAATTGCTCTTCCGTGATATACAAGTTGATGGCAAAATCTTGTCTGATAGTCAGAGGGGACAATTTTCTTTAGCGCAAATTCTATTTTCACGGGATCTTTTTCCGCCACAAGTCCGATTCTGTTTGTAAGGCGGATTGCATGGGTGTCTATCACAAGGGACGGTTTGCCGTAAACATCACCGAGAATAAGATTTGCGGTTTTTCTGCCAACACCTTCAAGTTTTAAAAGGTCATCCATTTCCGAGGGGATTTCGCCCATGAATTCACTGAGAATCCTTTTTGAAGATGCAATTATATTTTTGCCCTTATTTTTGTAAAAACCGCAGGATTTTATCATATGGCAAAGTTCGTCTTCGTCGGCATTTGCAAAATCCTGAACTGACCTGTATTTTTCAAAAAGCGCAGGTGTCACAAGATTGACTCTTGCGTCCGTACACTGGGCGGAAAGTTGAACTGCAACAAGAAGTTGATGGGGAGTTTCAAAATCGAGAGAGCATTTTGCGTCTTTATATACATCATCAAAAACTTCCCGTATTCTTTCCACAATCTGTTTCTTTGTCATCTTTTCACCCCTGAAAGTTTTTTGCCCGAATCTGCAATTGTCCCTGCAATAATGAGACACGCCTGAGGCGGTTCAAGATGAGGAGGCACAGAAAATGAAACCATGGCATCTTCAATGCTGACTTCATTTCCCTTTTCATCAATAAGCACCGCATTGCTTCCGTCACCGCCAAGGGCAATTCCCATATCGCATTTGTGTGATGTTACAAAGTTTTTAATGTTTTCAAGGTTATTTATCCCGCAGTCAAAGTTAATATTTTCGCCGTCGGGACTGTTGTGCATAACCTCAACATATGCCCCTCTTTCGGAAAATATTATTTTTGCACACTCAAATGCGGAACCGTTTGCACAGTCTATGGCAACTTTAAGACCTGACAGGGAAATCGCTGAATAACTCTTAACATAGTCAACATAGTCTCTGAGTGCTGTATGTAAACGTCTGACTTTTCCAACTTTCACACTTTCTGTCAAGGAAGTCTTTTTTGAAAATTCAAATATTTTTTTAAAAGTGTCGTCTTTTGCACATTCGCCGTTTTTGTCAAAAAGTCTGAATCCGTTGTAAGTAGATTCAAGGTCTGATGCAGTTATGGAAATTCCCATATCCGCCTTATATTTTGTTACAAGAGAATGCATTGCAGATGTGGGAACAACCCCAACCACATAGACATTGATTCCCTCGGCACAAAGCCCTGCACAAAGGGCGGATTCAAGCATATATCCGCTTTGTCTTGTGTCTCTGCATATTATAACCTTTTTAAAAGATTTTTCATCTGATGATATATACCTCCCCGCACCTCTTGCAAATTCAAGGGCAAATTCGGGAGAAAGTTCTTTGTTTGCTATGCCGGTAATTCTGTCATTTGTAAACATATCCCACATACCAAAACCTCCTATTTTACCGTGGCTTTGATATCTACAGACGGAACTTCAATATATTCCACATTGCTTGGAAGTTTTGCCGCCTTAACAGATTTTATTGTTCTGTCGGAATAGATATCCTGCACGTCTATTTCTTCTGTATATACTGTTTTTGTACCCTTAGTATACTTTTCAAGGGCTTCTTCGGTACCTTTTAATTTTACGGTCACTTCAATGTCTGATGATTCCTTTCCTGAATCTTGGAGGCATTGAAGAACAACGGAGTCGCCATTTCTGTTTTCTCTCTTTTCACCCTTGTATCTTGGTGTGAGATTTACTTTTACTTCTTTTTGAGTGAAAATTCCAAAACTTACCTTTACATATTCCATACTCTTTGTGAAAAGGGTAGAATCTATTTCGTTACCGTTTGCATCTTCAAAAACTATGAGAAGACTCTTTTCAGAATCTGTCACAGAAAGAGAAGAACGGTCAAGTTCTATATATGCTCTTCCCACGGATTTTACCACATCCATAGGTCCTGTTATTTTAACTTTGTTTGTTTTTACCGTCAGGTTTTCGATTTCATATCCTTCGGGGAGTTTGCCTTTTTCAACAAGTTCCACATCCACATCAGTCTGAGTTATACTGTCAACCGAAAATTTGAATGTGGAGGGTGTAATCTGGTCAATGCTTACCGTTGGAACATCTGTTTCGACGTCGGGTTTGAGGCTGAAATTGCCTGCTTTGTCAACTGTAATCATATTGAGAGAACACAAAAGGTCCTGAGGATGAACAGACGAAACCTCACCTCTGTTCCCTTTGATTTTCACATCAACTGTCATAGTACCGTTTGTGAGAGCCTGATAGTCTCCTTCAATTTTGAGACTGCCCTCGTCAAAAAGACGGCTGACATTTGTGCAGATGACGGGCACATCTTTAACCCATGTTTCATATGTGGGACGGACTTCATATACCACATATACCCATAAAAGTATGGAAAGAACCAGAGACACAATTGCATAGAACGTGTTGGATTTTATAAATTTTCTCATTTTTTCTTCACCGCCCAGGAAAGGATTTTGTCTTTTTTGCCTTTTTCTGAAGGCTTATCTGAATCAAGAATATTGTTGATTTCCCTTTTCAGCGATGCGGGAGTGTAGTCTCTTTTGATGCTTCCGTTAAGAGCCATTGAAATTGTTCCTGTTTCTTCCGACACAACAATTGCAATGCAATCTGCCACCTCAGATACGCCTATTGCCGCTCTGTGTCTTGTTCCAAGTTCTTTTGAAAAACTGTTGTTTTGTGTGAGTGGCAAAAAGCACGCCGCCGCTTTTATGCGGTTGTCGCCGATTACAACTGCACCGTCGTGAAGGGGAGTGTTTGGGACAAAAAGGTTGACTAAAAGAGCCTGACTTATGTGTGAATCGAGTCTCACACCGCTTGCCATAATGTCACCGAGTTTTGTGGAGCGTTCAATAAGGATGAGGGCACCGGTCTTTGTTGCAGCAAGTTTTGCAACTGCCGTGCAGATTTCACCCACATCGTTTTCTTCGTCTTCGTCGCTGATTTTAACAAATTTCCAGAAAGTTGTTGTACCCACTTTTTCAAGAGCACGGCGAAGTTCAGGCTGAAACACGATAAGAACTGCAATAAGTCCTATCTGCAGAGTGTTTTCAAGAAGGTAGTTCACGGCGTTTAACTGAAGAACACTTGATATGTACATAAACGCCACAAGAAGAAGTATACCCTTTATGAGGGTTGAGGCTCTTGTTTCTTTGATAAGTTTTATTCCGTTATAAATAACAAGAGCAACAATCACAATGTCAATTATGTCTCTTATTCTGATTATCCTGAGATTGTCAAAAACTGTCATAAAAAAGTTTCCCACTACATTTCACCTCGTTATTCTTTTTGTCTTTCTCACACTTATTTCATAAAGCATAATGCTCATTGCCGTTGCAACATTTAACGATTCTGCTCTTCCCATCATGGGGATTGTCACATGTTTTGTGCAAAGTTTTTCAACATCATCTGAAATCCCGTTTGCCTCATTCCCCATAACAAGAACGACCTTTTCACCATAGGAAGTATCCCTTGAGTTTTCTTTTGCATCAGGGAAAGTTCCCACAATTTCAAATCCTGCACCTTTCAGCATTTCAAAGGTGTCTTTGGGATTTTCATCTGTGAATATGGGGACATTTAAGATGCTTGCCATTGATGAGCGGACAACCTTGGGGTTGAAAATATCGACGCATCCTTTTGAGATGATGATGGCATCTGCTCCAAGGGCATCGGATGAGCGGATTATTGTGCCCATGTTTCCGGGGTCTGTGACAGAATCCAGATATATCACGGTTTCAAATTCGTCTGCGTTCATATTATCCGATGAAAAAATCTCATAATTTATGACTGCAAGAATGCCCTGGGAGTTCACGGTTGTTTTAAGGGAATCAAAAAGAGAATCTTCCATAACATAAATCTTGCAACCTGATAAATCGCAGGAGATTTCTGACGATTTTTTTATTATCACATATTCTATGTCTGCTCCGTTGGAGATTGCATCTCCAACCGCTCTCACGCCTTCTGCAAGATACTGTGAATTTTTGCTTCTTCCGTTTTTTGTCTGAAGTTTTTTAATATGCTTATAAATAGAATTCTGACTGCTTTCTATATAGACAGGCATAACGGTTTTTTCCTTTCATAAGTCTTACTACATTACACAATACACATATTATATCATATTACATTATACTATATATAACAAAATTACACAAGTGGTTTTTTTGATGAAGAATGTATTTTTCCAAAGTTTTCAGGCAAAATATTCTTAAAAATCTTAAAGGAGAAAACTTTTATGGGATATATTTATGCAATAATTGCAGGAGCCGCAATGAGCATTCAGGGCGTTATGAACACTCGCCTCAGCGAAAAAACAGGTCTTTTTGCATCAAATGCCTATGTTCAGTTGACGGCTTTTATTATTGCTGTCGTTGCGATGTTTGTAAGCGGTGGAGTAAATTTAAAAACATTTGGTGAGGTTAATAAATTCTATCTTTTCGGAGGAGTTTTCGGATTTATAATAACTCTGACGGTTATGCTCAGTGTCAAAGGTCTTTCTCCAACCATTGCCATATCAACAATTTTGGTATCACAACTTGTATGCGCCGCACTCATTGACGCTTTTGGACTTATGGATTCCGAGAAAGTTGCATTTACGTGGAATAAATATGTTGGTGCTGCAGGAATGATTGCATCATTGCTGTTGTTTAAGTGGATACCGAAATGAATATCGGGGACGTAAAAAAAGTCCAGACCGCAAAAAGGCAATAATATAAATTTTAAAAAAGTGATAATATACTTTATAATTTGAAGTGATTTCAAATAGGATGAAAAATATCTTTTCAAGATATTTTTCTCGAATTTTTGCCTTTTTGCTCTTGCCAAACCTCACCCTCGACGTACCTTTGTACGCCTTCGGGCTGCCGCGGTAATCGGGAAACTTTCCCGATTACCGTTCGGTTTGACAATTCTGAATCATTTTCTCCTGCCCCCGAGGCAAAGTGAAAATTGATTACATTTTGCACTTTGCCGAGTTGTCGTCCCTTTTTCAAACTGCTCGATAAACTCCAATTTGTTGTACATTTGTGTCTTTGTTTTACATTGTCTTGACTCAATATTTTTGCAATGATATAATTGTGGCAGAAAAAATTCTGTAAGGAGAAATTTCTATGCTTAACCTTTCCATAATGAGTCTTAACAAAGACCATATCGATGAAATTTGCGAAGATATTATTGAGCAACAAAAAACAGGCGTATCCACCCACGCAATGTTTATGATGACATTTAATCCTATAGGCACACCTCCCATTGACAGAGCATCTGAACAATGTAAAATCTATGACCAATACAAAGAACGTCTCGACAAGGCAGGAGCAAAACACGGGGTTCTGGTTCAGGCAACCCTGGGACATATCACCCATCCGCCCAAGCCATATCCCTTTCAACCCTCTGTGAGCCTTGTAACAGGCGAAGAGCGTGATGTTACCTGTTGTCCTTTAGACCCTGATTTTCAGGAATACATAAAAGGGCAGATGAAAACTCTTGCAAAAAGAAATCCGTCTCTTGTAATGATTGATGACGATGTGGGACTTCTCTATAAGCAGTCAAAAGGCTGTGCCTGCAAATATCATATGGCAGAGTTCAACCGCCGTGCAGGAACCGATATGACAAGAGAAGAACTCTATGCTCACACTCAAGGCACAAGCGAAGAAGACAAGTTCTATACCGATATATATGTTGAAACCCAGAAACGTGGTCTTGTTTCCTGCGTTGAAGCAATGCGTGCAGGACTTGACGAAGTTAATCCTAAAATCCAGGGTGTTGTTTCCGGAATATATACAACCACATTCTGCGAATTTTCAGGAGATATCGCTCAAGCCTTCAAAGGAGAAGGTAATCCCGCCATAGTAAGATTAAACGGCGGTCCCTATGCCAACAGCTCTCAGGGAAGAACTTTCACACAAGCCTTTTTCAGAGCGGCAATTCTCAGAGAAAATGCCAAAGATAAGGTGGACATTTTCCTTGCAGAAACCGACACCTGTCCGCAAAACCGATACAGTACAAGTGCGGCTTTGATGCATGGGCACTTTGTTGCGGACATCTTAGAGGGCGCAGAGGGTGCAAAACATTGGATTACAAGACTCGGAAAAACCTACGAGCCTGATTCGGGAAAAGCATACAGGAAAATTCTTTCGAAATATGAACATTTCTACGAAAAAACAGCGGAATATGTGAAAGAACTCAAGCCCTTCGGTTGCCGTATTCCTCTGACTCTCATGCAAAACTACGGTTTTGTTCCGTCAAGTCAGCCTATGAACCTTTCTCCCTGGTCAACCTGCTTTTTGGAGCGTATGGGCGTTCCGCTTTACTTTTCAAATGAGGAAGGCGGGGCGGTTTTCCTTGATGAATTTGCCGTTGATGGTTTCAGCGATGAAGAAATCACAAAAATGCTTTCGGAAAGCCTTTTTCTTTCGGGACCTTGTGTTGAGAAACTAAATAAAAGAGGTTTCACAAATCTTCTCGGTGTCCGTGCAGAAGATCTTGGCGATGTTAAAATTTCGGGAGAAAAGGTTAACAACAACTATTCTGCTCTTCAGTATGAACAGAAAAAACTTGTTCCCACAGATGATGCCACCGAGTGGGTTTCACCTGTTATAATGACTGATCCTTTAACAGAGGAAGAAGAAAAAATATTCCCCGGAGTTACTCGTTTTGAAAACTCTCTTGGCGGAGAGATAATCGCATATTCCGGAACTCCCGATATGCCTTTCAGATATTTCACCGCTTTCTCACTTCTTAACGAAAGCCGTAAAAAACAACTCATTTCCCTCCTTTCTGCCAAAGGTCACATACCTCTTTATTTTCCGGGTGATGAGGAAATATATTTAAGAGCAGGATATTTAAAAGACGGAAAAATTTTTGCCGCACTCTTTAACCTTGGCTTTGACCAGATGGAAGAAATTACACTTTCCTGTGACAAGAAAATTACAAAGGTTGAATTTTTAAATCCTGACGGAACACTTTGTGAATGTGAATTTACATATGAAAATTCTAATCTTACGGTAAATAAACCGCTTAACACCCTGATTCCTGCAATTTTAATACTTTCATAAAAATGTAAATATTATTTCAGCAAACAAAAAGCAGGCTGAGCCTGCACCCAAGTCGCGAGCGTAATTTGATATACATCTTATCTCGCGAACTAAATTCTGCGTAATTTCCTATACAGCAAAAAAGACTTGCCCGATTTTGATTTGGCAAGTCTTTTTGTATAAGTAAAATTTAATCAGAATTCCTTTTTGAGTTCAACGCCGTTTGCGTCTGTGTTAAGAGAACCTGTGAGAAGTCTGATAAAGTCAACCAATGCCCAGATTCCGCCGCCGATACCTGTGCAAACAGTTAATATAATTTTGATTATGCCGTTTTTGTTATATCCGAGATAGAAGTCGTGAATTCCTATGCTTCCGAGGAAAAACGCCAGCAATACTGCAACGAGTTTTGATTTCTGTTCACCGCCGACTGATGCAGGGGCTGCCTTTAATGCCGCACCGCAACTTGTGCAGATGGCAGCACCGGGGTTAACTTCTTTTCCGCAGTTAGCACAGAATTTGTCGCCTGTTCCTTTAGCAAAGCCGCAATTTAAGCAAGCAACAGCATTTTCGTTGATTTCATTTCCGCAATTTTTACAAAACATTTTGATTACCTCCTCAAACGTATAAAATAATTTTTATTATCCAGTTAATAAGTGCAATTAAGCCAATCAATAACAGGAAATATTTATGAAATTTGTGTTTGAAATCACAAAAAACATACAAAAATATGTAGGGCATAAAAAATATCACAACATTATATTTCAAAGCCTGATAAAAATCTGCCCGAAAGACAGATTTTAACGCTCTTGTCATACCGCATCCCGGACAGGGGACATTAAAAAATTCAAGAAACACACAGGAAATGTCATAATAATTTAAAAGAGCATATGCCACAGAAAAATAGGTTATAAAAAACAGTAAAAGAATTAATTTTTTTCTCATATGAAATGAAAGAATTAGCCTCTTTCGTTATAGTCTGCACAAATAAGATTTGTGGATTTGAACAATTTATAAAAATATATGAACGGTCCCACAACAATTATGCTTCCGATAACATTCCAGAGCCAATAATCAGCACAGGAAAAACTGTATGCAATGTTTCTTCTTTTAAGTTCGTTGCCGATTCTGTTGGACACTTTGTGATACCATACAATTGAAGCAATACCAAGTGTGATTGGCGATACAATGAAGGCAAGCAGACAGAAATGCATGGTTTTTTTGCCGTCATAGCGACTTGCCGCCATGTTGATATCATTTCCAAGGGCTGACATTACCACAAGACCGTAAATTCCAAGGGTGATGATTGAAAGGAAAATATACTTAAAAAGTCCTTTGTTTGTTTTGAGTTTGCGAGCAGGCACAGCGTTGTTTTGAATTGCACATCCGCATTTTACGCATATAACTGCTCCTTCGTTAATTTCTGCACCGCATGAACTGCAATACTTCATATTTTATTCCCCCATTTTAAAAAAATTGTCAAATATTGACAGTTATATTTTAACTTACTTCACAGCCGTTGTCAATAGTGAATAATTATGGCAAAGTTGATTTTATAATATGTAAAAAGTGATGCCGACCAATCCTGTCGGCATCACTTACACTTCATCCACCGCCTGCGCGGTTCATCTTCTACTCAAAACAATCATTCCACAGGGAGTTTAATACAGGACTTCTCAAGGTTAACAGTGTTTCTTGCAACCTTTGCAGTTGTCATTTCACTGTAGAGCCCTTTTTGATTTGTATGTCTCACATAGTGTTCATTGTTGGCAGAAGAAATATCAATTCTGAGCCTTTCGCCTTTTTTTACAAGAAATGCGTGTTCATCAAAGGAAAAATCAAGGTTAACATACGAATTTGGCATATAGTCACCGAGTTGATAGCACAAAGAGGTGATATCATCCCTGAGACCGTAATCTCCCTTTTCCTTTTCAATGCTTAAGCGCATATAAAAGCAGGTGTCCTCGCAGTCTGATTTCACATTCAAAACACCTTTCATTTTTCCTTTTACAAACACATCTTTTTCAAAGGGGGATGTGTATATTGAAATAATATCGTGTCTTGAATTGGGTTTGTCCTGAAATTCTGCTCCGCCAAAGGTTGCAGAAAGTCCGCCTTTGAATTTGGGGGCATCATATGGATTGTATACATATGAAACTTCTTTTTCCCCAAGTTTTATTTCCATTGAATTTTTTGCATCATAAAAATCATCTGTTGTCCATTTGTTTTCAAAGAGTCTGTAGTAAGTAATCTTCCCTTGCTCAAATGGTGATTTTTCTCTTTTTTGACGTATATAATCAAACCAGTCGGTTATATAGTCTTCGCCAAATGCCTCGGTGCGTTTCCCATTTTCAAACTCCATCGAATTTTCCCACACACAGCCGTCTGAGTGGTCATAGGGGGACACAACAAGAGCAGAATTCTTTTTTGTGTCCTCGCTCATTTTGTTCCACATATCAAAAATACCGCCTGTGTATATGTCATAAAAGCCTGTGGTGAAAAGAATTGGGAATTTCACATTGTCCGTTGCACCTCTTGCATCGGTACCGCCGTTGTGGGTTTGCCAGAAAGGATCGGTCTTTTTGGGGG
Organism: Clostridia bacterium; assembly: GCA_045541875.1. Classification (GTDB taxonomy): domain Bacteria; phylum Bacillota; class Clostridia; order UMGS1810; family UMGS1810; genus RGIG1828. The sequence continues at coordinate 15,500 of JAZQJX010000106.1, forward strand.
ATTTGAGCATGTCGTCAAAGTCTTCAATGTTTTCGCCAAAGACAATGGACGTGAAATCCTTTAAGGGGAGAGTGTCAAATGTGGAACTTGCAAAATTTCTGGTAAATTTTTCCCTTTGTTTGTATTCAATTACATACCAGTTTCCGTGAAGTCCTCTTTTCAAAAATCCGTTACGGTAGCAGATGTTGTATCTTTCATAGTCCTGAACGCTGAAAACAGCACCCTTTATGTCATCTCCGAAGGGGGCCGACACATACCACACAGATGTAAGGTAACTTTGTCCCCAAAGATAAATCTCACCGTCATAAAAGTCCTGTTTTCTAATCCAGTCAAGAAAATTGATGGAGTCGTTTCTCTCGTTTATGTAGGGAATACACACGCCTTCGCTTTTTCCGTTTCCGCGGCATTGCTGATATACAACAGCATATCCTTTTTTAAGATAATTCTTGTGTTTATCAAGGCGTTCAACAATTATATCGTCTTCATCTTTGTCAATGCAACTGTTCACATAAGGATCTCTTATGGCAACTATCGGAAACTTTTTTTCTCCTCTTTCGGGTAGCATCACAACAGTAAAAAGGTTGCATCCCGAAGAATTTACATATTCATAATAAACCTTATAATCAGCCATGGCATTTTCCTCATTTCCAAAAGGTATTTACACAGTGATTATATGCCAGTGAAATATAGATGTCAAGTTACAGATACAGTATAAAATATATCCTTTTTTTACTTTTTTCTGTATCCAAGATAATATTTTAAAGGAATATACCCAAGGCATACAATAATTATCAGTCCGCAAAATCCAAGCAGACACCAGAACACCGTCTCCCAGCCAAATCCGTCTGCAATGCTTCCCAGGGCAAAGGAACTCAGAGCACTTCCCACATAGCAAAAGCCATTGAGAATTCCTGCAAAAAGTCCTGAGTTAAGTTTTCCCCTCATGAATATGGGGAATATGCTTGTGATGAGGCTGTTAAGGCTTGATGCGAGAAAATTCACGGTCACAAGACAAATGAGCATAATGATAACCTGTTTTATCCTGATGCTTCCGATGATAACTCCCACAAAAGTAAACACTACCATAAAAATTATCCCGCAATGAATTATGTAGTCAGGGATTCTCTTGTGTACTTTCAGGGAAAAAAGGTTTCCGAACACTGCAACAACAGGCAAAAAGACCGTAAGAAGAATGGATATTGAATCGGACATTTTGTATTCATCCTTTAATATTGAAGGAACCCATGTTGTAAGACCGTCTTTTATGAGGTTAACCCCGATTGCACAAAAACAAAGGACGCATATCATAAGATACAGAGTCTGCTTTTCGCTTTTTTTGTGTTCTCTCTCTTCCTCACCCAAAGATTCAGATGTCTTTTCAGATGTTTCCTCAGGCAAATCGTCTCTTTTGAGATTTTTTGTTTTTGAGTAGGAGGCAAGCCAGAAAAGGGAAACTGCAAGACCTGAAAAGGCCGGGGTATAAAAGGCAAGTTTAAAATGGTTAAAATGGGCATAAACAGATGAAAGGCCATATATCACCAAAGTTCCCGTGGCAACGGTTGTTCCCATTGCTATGCTTGATTTTGTAAGGTGTTTTTTGGGAAGTTTTTCAGAGATGTTTCTTATGAGAGTCGGCCACAGAACCGAAAGTGCAAATCCGTTTATCATCCACAGCCATTTTATAAGGGTGAAACTTTTTGTGGTTGCAATAATGAGATTTATGACTGCAGAGGATGAAAGGCCAAAAAATATCATCCATTTTATATTATACTTTTTGCAAAGAAGTCCGTTTACCACCTGACCTATGCCGTAGGCAAAAAAGAAAAGTGTGGGTGCAATTCCCGCCTCTGCTTTTGTTACGCCGTAAAAATCTATAATCTGTGTTATGTTTGCAGAATAGTTAACCTTTCCAAGGTATGACACGGAATATACAAGCCAGCACAAAAATATTAAAAATCCGCCGGTGTCGGATTGCTTTTTCTGACAACTGCCTTTAATCATTTTTCTTTTGCACCGCCTTTATAAATCAGGAAACCGTTTTCGGTATATATTTTTTCAAGTTCTGAAGATAATTCTCCGTCTGTTATATACTGATATTCCTTTTTCATATCGTCAATTTTGATGAGAGCCTTTTTTTCAAATTTTCCGCTGTCGGCAAGGACATAGACCATATCTGCAGAACTGATGGCTTTTTGCTGAACCTGACAAAATTCTTCGTGATATCCGCAGATGCCGTGACCGATGGAAAGTGATGTCGGAAATATAAAGGCTTTTTGTACGTTCAATCTTTCTATGGCATCCATAACAAGACTTCCGTAAAAAGTATTTTCGGTTTTGTTGAAATGACCTGCACACAAAATCAGTTTGAAGTTTTCGTGATAGCAAAGAATGTTGAATACGTCAGATGAATAGGTTACCACAGTAAGATTTGAAAAATTATCTTTTAGGCACTGGGCAAAATGAATTGCGGTGCTTCCTGCATCAACAAAAATTATGTCATTTTCATTTACAAAGGAAATGGCATTTTTTGAAAGTTCGATTTTTTCTTCCACAAATTCCTTGTTACGTTGTTTCAGTTCAAATGCTTTTGCCATGGGGGAGTTTTCAACTGCTCCTCCGTGAACTCTTCTGAGAAGTCCCCCTTTTTCCATGGAAAGAAGGTCTCTTCTTATGGTTTCAACGGAAACACAAAATTTTTCCACAAGATTTGTTGTGGTTACCGCACCGTATTTTTTGATGTATTCATATATGATTTTTTGTCTTTCATCAGCAAACATTTGTAATCGCCTCCATATTTTCCACACATATCCACACTATAACACACAATTCCACACACGTCAACATAAATACAACACAAAAATGTAATATATCCGGTAAGGTTTTTTGGTAAGAATTTTTCTGTGAAAAAATAACCCACAAAAAGGAGCAGGGGCTAAAAAAATCCTGTGATTTTTTTAGCCCCTGTTATTATGAAAAGATGACTTACTGATTTTTCGGATATACCCCGATGCACATGGGTTCAAGGTATATGCTTCTTATAAGTATTCTGTCTGCATTTTCAAATCCGGAGTTGAAAACTGTCTTAAGGTCGTTTATGCTGACCTTTTCAAAGGTCTCTGTTCGGTAGTTGAACCTCATAAGAAGTGAAAGGTTCATTGTGGGATATGCAATAATTCTTTTGTTGTCATAGCCGTCATCAGGATCGTCATCGTCCAAAAGAACTGAAATTACCGAATCGGAAAAGTCAAGAAGAGTTCCTTTTGCACAGAAATCTTCGTTGAGATATTCGCTGTAGAGAAAAGACATATCGGGATTGGTTACTGTCCAGTCCTTTGCACAAACCATGGATTTAATATTGGAAACATTGCTTCCTGAGCGGGCAATGGCAACCATCTCGCCGGGTTTTATTTCATAACCGATGCGGTTGTATTCTTTCTGAAGGTCTTCTGTGAAAAGGGCAGTTGTATAGGTTGGTGCAAGCCCTGTGCCCGATTGTGTTATGAAAGTTATCTTTTTAACTATAGTTCCGTCTTCATTGACAGAATCAACAATTCTGTCAACAATTGCCGTTGTGGCTCTTAAGCCCAACACGGGAAGACCGCCTGCGGTGTCTGAATTATACCAGACAAGCGCTCCTGCATCACGGTTTCTTGAGATGTCGTAGACCGCAACAGGAATTGATTCTTGAGGGATTTCAGATATTGTTGCCACACGGAAATCTTCCATATTAAAAACATATGATGATGCTTCGGAAGTGTTTAAAATTTTAGGAACAGAGAAAATCTTTACCGTTCTCGGTACAAGTTCGGGTGCAAAGCAGGTTGTGTAGGAAGCGGTACGTTTTCTGAGATCTGTGATACTGTCATATACAAGAAGACTGTCGCTTGGATCAACATTTCCCGATTGAGTATAAATTGCATCTGCAGATGGCGCAGAAGATGCGGTGTCTATGCGTGAAAACTTTCCGTCTTTGCCAAGGGAATATTTCACAAGTTGAGGTTTGTCGAAAAGTTTTGTGTGGGCAACAGATGAAGAATTTCCAAATTCTGCACTCACTTTCTCACCGTCGAGAATAAACTTGTCACCAAAGCCCACGGTTTCCTTTCTTCCGTCATCGAAGAGAAATGCCGCTGAATATTCACCGAAAGTTCCTGTCTTTGCAATTTTCATAAGATATCCGTATCTCATAAGGTTTTCATCGGATTCTATATATATGAGTCTGTCATCTTCTGTAAGATACGCAGTTATATATGTGTCATAGTTTATATGGGTATTATGCTTATTCAGATACTCTGTTTTTCCGTAGAAAACACCGTTTATTGCAACCTCTCCGTCGGGGGAGTCTGAAAACTCCGTAACTTTTCCCGAAACCGTGTCAGAAAGTGCAGTTATGCGGATGTACTGATTGTCTTTGCTCATTACAACAGAAAATGCATTGAATTTTTCAAAATCTTCAAATCCGCATCCGACAAGACCGTTTTGCGTCTGCATAAAATATTCATATGTGCAGTTGGGATCGTCAAAATAGATTACAATGGAATTGTCTTTGCCGTAGGTGTGTTTGTTTTTGTCCGAGATGCTCAGATAGAGTGTGTTCACACCCTCGCTTATCATATATTCGCACTTTTCGATAGAAACAATATCAAATTTTGAGTCGGAATCATTATCAAAAAGAGTCAGTTTCCCGTCAAGAGTCTGAAAATCCGAATCTGAAAAATCATCACAGATTTTTCCGTTATAGAGGACTGAATAGGCACTTGAAAGATTGTACTTTTTGTCTTTGTTTCCTTCTGCTTTATAGATTGTAAGACCTTTTTTTGATGCCTCACGTGTGTTGAAGGAAACTGTTTTTGCAGATTCTGTATCAAAGTATACTATTTCTTCGTCTTTATTGTCTTTGTCATATACATAGGCATCAATTCTGCAACCGAGATACTCTGAAAGACTTTTCTTTCCGTCGGTAAGGGAAGGGGATGCCTTATATCTTTTTCCCTCAACGGTAATATAGCCTTTGTTTGTTTCGGCGATGTCTGAATATATGGACGATATGTTGTTGGAAGTTACCACTCCGCGGATGTGGCTCAGATTGTGATATACCAGAAATCCGTCAGGGCCGTCTGAGTTCATCAGGCGGTTTGCCGCAAAGGGGCGGTTGGGGGATGCTGAGAGCATACCGAAAAGGATGTCTGCCATAACATTCTCGGTTATTGCCATTGACTGATATATGCCTATGTCTATTTCATGCACACAATAGAGATAACCTGCAGGATAACCTCCGTGAGCCATGGCAACATAGTCATAGCCAAGAGTTGAAACAATTATTTTTGCCGCTTCGGTTGCAGTTATTGCCCTTTCAGGATTAAACTGTGTGCCATAGGATAACACTCCTATGTCATAAAGAACGCCCACTGAATTATAGTATTTATCATCGGGTGAAACATCTTCATAAGGCATCTCACCCGAGGGCGAAACTTCAGACATATTAACTGCCTTTATTATGTAATCTGCAAAATTTCCTCTTGTGACTGCCGTTGAAGAATCTTTTGTTTCCACTCCAAGGGCAGAAAGAAGTCTTGCTTTGTTTACATCGGGATGATAGGTTTCATCTTCAGCAAAGGTCAGCAAGGGGCAGAAAACAGAAATGAGCATAATAACTGTTAATGCACAGGCAACAACAGAATAATAATTTTTTTTCATAGCGCTCATCTTCCTTTCATTTAGCATTTTCTTAAAATCTCCATAAGCAGAGGATAGTCAATTTTCATAAGTCCGACGTGTTCATCTGCCGCACCGTAGGCACAAAGAAGGTCTGAATCATGTTTAATTAGACCTGTGAAGAACACACACGGAGTTGTAAATTTTGATGGTGATTCAAAATCTTCGGTGTTGACAATCATTTTATCATTGCAAATATTCTTTATTTTCGGGAAATCATTTTTTTGGTTTTCCAGAATCATAAAGGACTGTGCGTAACCTTTTATGACATCTTCTTTTCCGTGATAGTTAAGAAGCCACTGACCGTCTTTAAGTTTAATGGGCGGTGTGCTTGCTCCGATCTTTTCACTTTGCCAGGGAAGGTCGGGAGTGAGAAGAAGTGTCCTTTTAACATTTTTGTCTTCGGCAAAATCTGTCAATTTTTCAGCCGCAGACATTACGATAGAAGGTCTTGTATCCGAAAGACCGTAGCGGTCGGGATGGTGGGGACGATGTATCATTACATAGCATTTTTTGCCGTCAATTTCCATTTTGTCCTCGAAAAAGAACAGGTCTCTGTCCTCGCCTTTTTGGGGATCGGTGAGATGGCACACATAGGAAAAAGCCTTGTCATATTCTTTTTTCCCAAGGGCTGAGAGGTCAACTTTGTATAAAACATTAACCGTTGGATTATCCCTTGTACCAAACTCGTTTTCATCCGTCAATGCCCATTCAGGCATACACTGCATCGGATCATCATGCTCCCAGTAAGGTCCGGGAGGAAACATTCTGCAGGCGGCGTTAAGATAACACTCACCCTCCATAAAAAAGAGTCTTGGATCTTCTATGCATCCGTTGGAAAAATCGGGACATTTGTTACCGTGGATGTCTTCTATATATATTTTATCTTTTTCATATTCAAGTTTTGGCGAAAGAGCGGGTGTTTCAAGGTCAAATTCAAAATTCTCTCCGTCATCGGACCAACCGTAGCCGAAAAATATGGGGTACGGCAGGGGTTTTCCGTCAATCTGAGCCTTTTCCCATGGGCCTGTTGCACGGAAAAGCATATGTATTTTTTCTGATTCGGGATCCTTTATTATGGCAGGATTGAGAACCATTTCTCCTGCCCATTCATGTCCTTTTATGGGAGAGAGAATTTTCTTTCTCCATTTCACGAGTTTTTCATACTGATTTTTATTCATTATTCATTCTCCTCAGTTGTTTTTAACATTTAAAATGTGATTCTTGATATATCGGGAAAAACTGCGGGTTCATCAGATGAAAGAGGCACCATCACAACTGTTATTTCGCACTCACCGCTTTTTCCTGTTTGGTGAATCGTAAGTTTTTTGATGCCGGTATTTTCGGGATCATCGTCAATATTATCGGATTTTGGAAGAAGTCTTACTGCATCCATAACCGAAAATTCACCCTCTGACAAAAGCATAACCTTAAGTTTTTTTCCGTTTTCCTTTTCAAGGATTGCACTTTTTCCGTCGTCGGATATTGTTATTTTTGCTCCTGTGTGTGCAAACCAGTAGTATTCGCTGTCATTTTCTTTCAGTAAAAATTTATCCTTTATTGCAAGACCTTTTGTGTTTTTGTCAAAATATACGAGGCGTTTGAAATATTGCGCATTGTCCTCATATGCAGAAGAAATGTTCATAACTGCATAGGAACACTCATCACCAAGATGTACATCCTGGGCGTAGCCTTTAGCATTGTGAGGCTGACCGTAGGATGAGTCAGGATTTATTACAACGCAGTTGTGACCTTCGGGTTTTGCCCTGTAATAGTCTTTGCTTGCACTGTTTTTAAGGTCATAGGGAACAAGACCAAGTTCAACAAACCATTGCTCACCGTCTGTTTCATACACGAAGTTTCCCATATCTATGTGAGAGCCTGTTTCATTGTTTTTTCCAAAGTCTGCAGCAACAAAGCCCTGATTTTCAGAGTAGTCACTGTGAAATGCAACCATTCCCGCACCTTCGTAGAGGGTATCTTTTTTTATTCCGTAGATTTCGTCATAGCCGTTTTTACCTACATTTTCAGGAGTGTGAGCAAATGAGGGATCATACCAGATTATGTCAAGAATATTATAGTTTCCTGAAATTGCACTCATATCTTCATCTGCCGAAACAATCTTTTCAATGGCATTTTCAATCTGTTTCAGTCTGAAGTGGCCAAGTTCCTGCATATTAAGAAACTTTCCGAAAAATCCCGGATAGGGTTGTTTGTTTGTGACTGTAGGGTAACTTGATGCAAAGGCGAATGAATAAAGACTTCCCGAAAGTTTAATCGGATCTGATGCGGTGTTTTTCAAGCAACTGTAGCCAAGATATCCAAAGTCATCACCAAAGGAATTAACAAGGGATGCAAAAAAGTTTACGCCGTGACTCATCATGTAGTTAAGATATCCGGGACCTTCAACGCATCCGCCCTCGGCTGGGTAATATTCCACCGCATAGCGAAGATTTCTCAAAATGTAACTGAGAGATATGGCACAATCTGTTTTGTATTCGCTATCATCTCCGATTGCAAGGCACGCAACACCGATTCCGCTGTTGCAAATCATATTCCAGTTTGTAATTCTTTTGTGCCAGCCTGACGGAGAATCTTCTCTGAAAACCTCCAGTGCTTTTTTTATGCCTTTTTCATATATGGCATCTGTAATAATTTTGCGTTTTTCTATGTTCTCTTCCTTTGAAAGGTAGTCATAGATAAAATCATAGCCGATTGCCATACCCTCGGTTATCTGAGCAGTTTTAAGGAAACTGTCACCGTGATACCAGTCAGGATATGAAGAAAATGTGAGCATATCCTCCATCAGCATTTTTGCATATTCTTCGTCCCCGTATGCCCTGTAGAGATACCCCCAAACAAGGGCACGGTTGTATATAATGTCGGGAGCATTTCCTGAATTTCCACCGTATTTTGGTGTGGGACAGGTAAGAAATCCGCTTCCGTCGTGGGTTTTGTTCCAGGAAAGAAGTGCATTTTGCATATAGTCAAAGGTGGAATTTTCCCTTTGGTATTCTTTGTGCTTTTCAATTTCTTCATCACCTATGAGAAGTCTCGGATGAACATTCCCTGCATTTTCCAGACGTTTTTCAATATCCGAAGGCGTCTCTGACCTTACAGCAGAGGGTAAAACATCATAGGATTTTGAAAGGGGAGTGATTGTGTCAAGACTGTCCCAGACATATGAGGACACTCTTGCGTTTTTTAAAATACCGGTTTCATCTTCAAGGGTGACACATTTTACTTCACCGGGGCTAAGGGTTATGTCATCTGTTATAAAACTTGGTTCTTGTGAGTACTGTGCAAGAATGTTTGTGATAGTTTCTTCACTTCTTGTGAAGTTTGCAATTTGTCTTGTGCTTCTTGCTTTATAATATGGAAACGCATTTTTCTCAGGGAAAAAGCGGTTATCGCCAAAGTCAAAATAGGTTGTTGCATCCCCCACATAAATTGAGGGGATTGCCTCGTCAATTACTGTTTTAATATTGTCTATTGTGATTACAGGTCCAATTTCTCCTGCCTTCACATTTGCTCCCGTAACAATGCGGTATTCAAAGGATGATTTGGGGCAAAGGGAGAAATTTTTTCTTTCGGCGCTGTGAATGAGTTCGCCGTCTAAGTAGGTTTTAACATCTATTGTGTCATTTTCGTCAACAACAGAATCAATTGTTACCGTACCTTTATTTTTGGTACAGGACATTTTAGTTCCGTCAGAAAAAGTTATTTGTTCTGACTGCAAAGTGAAGGGAAGAAGTGTTCCTCCCACGCCGGGAGTGTAGCCGTCGTCATAGTTTCTGAGTTCAAACTGAACCTTTGTGTTTTTTGTGTCGGTAACTTCAAAGTCAAATTCAACATAGAGTCTGTTTTTTGCGGTAATATATTTATGATACATATATCTTTTTGCAGATACGTCTTCTTCGCTTGTCTGTGCAACATCTGAGTAGTCAAATACGAATTTCCCCTCTGACACATATGAGGGAACGGTTGATGAACTTAAGGTGAAATATCTGTTCTGATTTGTGAAATCTTCAAGGTATACAGATGCATATGAAGAAATATTCAACAAAAACATCACAAGAGCCAATATAAAAGAAATAGTTTTTAGTTTTTTCATATTATCTGTTACCTCTTTCTTTTTATGTTTCCGTGTACTGCATATGCAGTACACGGAAACAAGTTATTAATCAGTTAAAATTATAGGAAACTGAAATTGGTGTCATGTTGTCCATATCCTGAACAAGCATAACTTTTAATTTAAGGTCTGTCTCTTCTGCTACTGTAACGCTTCCTGTTGTAATTACGATATCTTTTGCACCTGCATTTACAACAAAATCTTTGCCGACTGAAAAGTCTACAAGTGTATTGTCATAGTAGGTTGCAATGATAGCGCGGAAGGTTTTCTTTTCCATGGTGTTGTTGTTAACGGTGATGTCTGCACGAATCACGTCGCCTTCTTCAAAGTTTCCACCAATGTATGTGTGAACAGGTTCAACCCATATTGAATCTGATGAGTTTGTGAATCTGACGTCTGTTACTGTGATGTCATCATCAACACCGTCATCGGGAACTGTGATTTCATCGAACGCATCAACTACTTCGAATACATAGGTTGAAACATTCTTTGTTGTGCATCCCTGAAGGTCATAGGAAACGCCTGATGCAACTTCTGCCACATAAGATTTTCCGCTTTCAAGTGCAAGGTCTGAAACAGAAACTGTATTTCCGCTTACGGATACTGTTCCAAGGGGAACATCTGTTCCGACTTCTTTAACACTAACTTTATCTGTGAGATTAATTTCCATACCTGAAACATTTAATGTGAATCCTGTGCAAGATGCCAAAACTTTGCCGTCTTTTTCAAGTCCCTCTGCAAATGTTACAGAATCAATAACGGGAGTGATGGGCTCATAGGTGATGCTGATGTTTTCAACTGCAAGTTTATTTGATGCAAACTTGGTTGTATCTGCACTGTCTTTAGCACCTGTAAGTTCCCATGCAATAAAGGGAGCAGCGTAGTTTCCGATGTCATATTTATATCCGCAGGTACCGTCATATACAAGAGTACCGTCAATATAGAACATTACATTTGCATTTGCAGCGGCAGGGTTAGGATAGATAACGATTTTATGATTCTGTTTCACTCCTGTTGCAAGTCCCTTGGAAAGGGTTTTGGATCCCCAGGGGTCAAGTTTAATGGTTGTTGCTCCTGCAGGTGCTTGCCAGAACAAAACATCATGAACTTTGAATCTGATTGCACCGTGAGATGCATTATCAAGAGTGTAGTCATATTCAATTACGGTTTTGCCGTAATTGGATTTGTAGGTGCCTACAGGTGTTTTATAGGCTATGGGTGCTTTTTTGGTTGTTGCATCCGCATAGGTTTCTGCATTTGAAAATTCAAGTGCAAAATCATCGGCATAAATGGTGCTTATAGCATTTTCCTTTTCAACTTTGAAGTTGTCAATTCCAATGTAGTTTCCGTCATCTGATCCGGAGTCAAACTGGAACATCCATGAACTGAAGCCTGCATTCTTTGAATTGACAGACATTGCAACCTTGTTAAGTTTTATTTCATCTCCGATTTTAAGAGAAACTGTTCCTTTGTCATAGTCTAATGTCCAATCCCATTTTTGCCATACTTTTGTATCCACATCAAAGTATACTGCGGAAGTAGTACCTGTCCAGTAATTGTTGGTTACAAATTTTTGATTTGCTGTATCCCAGTATACAAACTGATATGTCTGGTCATTATCGTTATAAAAACGCAGTTGAGATATATTAGTGTTGTCAAGATACATATCATAGGACACTTTAACAAGTCCGTCGGTATATGCTCCCCACTCGGATTCCCATCCTGCCTGTGCCTTGTTGGGACCCCATGCATATCTTACTCTCTGGTTTTTGGAAAGAACTTTAACAGAGTTTCCGTGATCTTTTCCAAGTGAATCGGTAATTACTTCTTTTGTAATGTCTATTTTACCGCCTGATGCTGTGCAGTCTGCTTTTCTTGTGGAAAGGCCATAGAAATCACCCTCAAGAATTGCTCCGTCAAAGGTTTCTTCAACTCTTGTGAGTTTTTCATTGCCTGCAACTGTAACTGTCTGATTTGCAACTTTCAGCACGTTATCAGATGAATCATATGCAGTGATGGTGATGTTTTTAACACCTCTGTCAATTCCTCTTATGTCAAAGGTGTAGGGCGCTGATGCATCTTCAAAAACTTCTCCGTCAACAGAAAGGGTAACCTTTGCGGTTCCTTCTTCAATCCACAGAGGAAGATTTACATCAAGAGATTTTAAATCATCATAGAAAAGTGTTGCACCGTCGTTAATTCCTCCCAGCGAAAGTGCTTCGGGAATTTCGGGTTTTTCATCGGCTGAAAGAGCTTTGTAGAACATATTGTCTGCAAACATTGTGTTCACGTCTCCGTTGCCAAATGACGCCGCGATAGGATAGAAATAGTTAACGCCTGTCATGGTCATTTCTTTATAGTTTAAACTTCCATCACGATAACCGATGTCAACATAGTCAGAACTTGTCTTGTAACCATCAAAGGTTGCATCATAATTATCCTTGTGATAAGGAGTTCCTGATTTGTGGTCAGGGTTTATTGTGAGGGGATCGCCGTCAACATAGATTGCCGCTTTGGGAGATGTTCCCATAACAAGGACAATATCCACACGATACCACTGGTCATATTCCCATTTGGTGTCAGTGTATACACTGTTTCCGAAAAGTATGAAACGGTTACTGTAGGTGTTAAAGCCAAGAATCAGATTTCTGGTGCTGGCTTTTGTATCCTTATGACCACCATTTTTTACTGCGATTCCCTGAGCGCCGTCAGGTGTGTTAACAGAGAGGTTTATTCCGGGTGCGGCATAGGGCTGTCTTGCAGCGGCAAAACTTCCGCTTGGAATCATAATTTCTGTGCTGAGGTGTACTTTTTCACCGTCAGCATATGATGTGTGTGCAGGAGGGGTAAATCTGAGTTGCATATCCGCTGCGGTATTTGAAATCTGATATACACTGCCTCCTTCTTTTCCGGGAAGTCCTGTTCCGTTTCTGAATCCGTTAAATATGGGACTTGGAACATAGTGACTCACATCCGATGCATCATCAAGAATATATTCTTTGACGCTTGGAAGTTGTGCACTTGCAGAAATTGTCATTACTGCAAGCATTGCGATTGCAACCAAAAGGCTAATCAATCTTTTCATTAAACTTCATTCCTTTCTTTTTTTATTTGTTTAAATCGTTATTTATTTTATCCATGTGCTTTTGGCAATAGGAATAAAATCGTTGTCCCAGACTGCGACAGATGCGGAAAACTTCTCGCTTTTCTCTATCACAATCTCTTCTGTTTCAAAAGTTTTTTCGTCCTGTGAAATGTCAGGTTCTGCTTTTATAACTTTAATTTCTTTTAAAAAATTTTCTTCATAGGATGCAAAGAGTATGTAAAGGTCTTCATTTGTTTCATTTATGACCGTGACTTTTGCTTTCAGTCTGTCACCTGATGAAGGATTAGCAGATGATATGTTATCTATCTTTTCACCGTTTATAAAAAACTCCGCTTTTTTTACATCCTTTGCATGATATGAGGTTTCAAATTCAATGTCCTGATCATATCCTATTTTTGCATTGTCACGGAATGTTGCATCTCCCTTAAGTCTTACAGTGTAGGATGCATCCTTTAAAAGAGGTCTTGGGGGAATGATCCAGAGAGTGTCGCCAAAAAGAGCAACTTCGCTTTTTTTCATATCTCCGTTTCCGTCTCTTCCTTTAAGGACTTCTCCGTTTTCAAGGAGCAAAACATTTGAATCAATGTCTTTGTCTATGAGTCCGCCGTCAACTTTAACAGAAATTGCATTTGTTCTTGCGCTGACATTTAATACATCATCTGTTGATTCATCATCAATATAGAATTTCACTTCACCAAGTCCCGGTCTTGGAACAATGTGGGTGAGTTTCACTTCGTCAAAGGCAATGTATGAACCATCATTTGTGTCCGGAACAAATGTCCACATAACTCTTTTAAAGGAACTAAATGGCGCTGACAAGGGAAGTTTTTCAAAAATCACTTCTTCATCCAATGTGAGAGTCATTAAAGGTGTTGAAAGGGATATGTCAATCAAAAGGCTGTAGTGTTGCCATTTTTTCTCGCTAACTTCAGTATACTTTGCAGGGGATACGTTCCATTGAAGTTTCCCTTCATCTGCGCTCCAGTCGAAAAGTGTTGAGCCAAGTTCCATTTCAAAGTCTGAAAACTTCAGGTTGTCTGCATACATATACCAGTCGAAAAGAACTTTGTCTCCCGACACGGTATATTCATTCTGCTTGTTAAAACTCTGATATCCGAAAGTGAGTTTTGACTGAATGTCACCGTTTGAGTCTGTGAAGGTTTCATCAGATGAGGGAGCACATCCCATTCTGAAACTGTTTCCAAAGGATGTTTCACCCAAATCTTTCACAGTCATAGGTTCTATAAACCATCCTCCCGGATTTTTTGGGTTATACATTCTTGAACTTGGATGATACCATCCGCCGTTTTGTGCATCATACATTGAAGAATAACTTTCAAACTGTTCATTCATCAGAAGTTGGCTGTATGATTTTGAAAGGGAAACTTTTACGGTTTTCTCATAGGCATCTTCACCGATATATGCAACTGCTCCAAGAGTTATGCTTCCGGGATTTTTCACATTTTCGGGGACGATGAAAGTGTAGGGTGAGGAGTCTTTCTCTCCAATCTTTTCATTGTTTATATAAAGTTCCACCCTGTCTGCTGTTTCATTTCCAAGAGAAACTGTTATCTCATTAAAATCTTCTGTGTTGATTCTTTTGCCATCAGTTATGCCCACAAATGAAACGGGGTTAAATTGTGGCGGATTCCAGAGTGTAATGTCTGAATCTGCACTGTAACTTTCAAACGCCCAGTTGTCGGTGTAGAGTATACGTTCTCTTGCGGAATTGCCCATAACAACTGATGATGCCATATAGGGGCGAAACATTGTAACAGAAGTTGAACTTATGCCAAGATTCATGTCCGTTGTATCTGAGCCATTTGTATAGGAAAGAGGCTCGCCGTCAAAATATACAGACATTTTTGCACTGCTTCCGAAAGTTACAATCGCCTCAACCGTGTGCCATGTGTTATATTTCCACACATTTGTGATTGCATTGTCTCCTGAGCCGTTAACACTTATGATTCCGCCATCTGAATTTGAGGTTTTGAGAGTTATAACCTTGACAGTTGTTCCGTCAAGTCCTATTTGCATATCAAGAGTGTAGGAGTCATTATAGCCTGAATATGAAACACCGCTGCTGTCTTTGTCGGGAATGTAATACTGAGCCCTGAGATATACTTTATCTCCTGCGCCGTATCCTGAAAAAGGCCCGCCTCTTAAGTCTGCTCTGTTCCAGTTGGAGTTCCCCCTTGAATCTGCAAAGATAATGGATTTCCATACATAATCATCTCCGCTTTTTTTGGAAGTTTCCTCTCCCGACACCAGAAACTCCGATGTCCATCCGTCAACACCTGTGTTGTGAGACGCTTCAAAACCTGTATATACACCCAGGCTGTCATTTAAATATGTTCTGTTGAAACGCCCTTCCATATCAGCGTATCTGTTATATGACGGTGCGCCAAAAGATGATGGACAAAAGGATATTAAAAGTGCAACTATGAGAGATATTGAAATAATCTTTTTCATTCTTTAGCATCTCTCCTTTCCTTTTATAATTTTCATTTTCCTACAACTGCCACTTCATTAAGACGGCTGACATTTGATGCAGTTCTTCCGTTAAGAATAAGTCTTATGAATCGTGCATTGACATTTTCGCCAAGATACACTCTTTCATATCCGTCGCTTCCAAGAGATTGCTGACAGGTTTTGTAGGTGTAATTTTGACCGTCCTGTGAATATGCTATGTCATACCAATATTTATGATAGTCGGATATGAGTGAAAATGCAGTTATAACAGAATCAATGCTTTGAACGCTTCCAAGGTCTATCAGATATTCGCATCCCACTTCACCCTCATATCTTTCCGTCGAGAAATTGCGGTCTGTGAGAATGCTTGTCACATTTTCATTGCTTTCTTCATCAACCACAGAAACTATGGGGAGAAGTTTAAGAGCATTTATGTTCTCAACTTTTTCAGGTGTTAAAATGTATCTTATAGTATAGTAGGAAACATTTTCAGCATTTGCCTTGTCTGTGAGTTTTATAAGTCCGTCTTCCAAAAGATTATCGTGGTTTTGACGGATTTCCACACTATATCTGTCATCGGCTGTTGCTTTGACTACAGGAACCTTTGTTGTCTTTTTGCTAAGTTTTACTTCTATGAGAGAATTTTCAGGATTAAAGTCTTTCAAAACTTCACCGTTCACACTTACTTCGGTAAGTCTCGGCTTTTGGATTTCTCCCTCATCATTTTTCCAAAGAGCAAGTTGTATGTCATCTGCTTTGGTGGATGTGAGGTCTTCATAAAGGGGTGTGAGTTTAACATTTATGTAGATGTTTCCGCTTCCGCTGAGGCGTATTGCAAGTTTTCTGTACTCAGAGTTATCCATTGCATCGGGAGGGTTTTTGCCCGATGTGGGAAGCATATCACACGCCATGGATTCCAGAGAAAGGTTTCTTCCGTTGGTTGACACTTCAATGAGCATTTTTTTGCCGAACTGCTTAAAGTAGGCACGGTTATTGTCTATTATCTCAATATCTGCCTGAGTGTTGATGAAACTTATGATGTCCGACTGACCGAGAAGTGCAATTTCATCACGGACAACAGCATAACTTCTGTCGCCTGAAAGTTTGAATCCTCTTTGGGCGGTTGATGCATCTTTTGCATAATATTTTGACATATCAACAACTGCATATCCGCCTCTTTCCATTGAGTCAAAGCGGATGGTGGAGCCTGTGGCACCGGTGTCTTGTCCCTGATAACCTGCTCTTGGGTTTATGAGATACACGTTATGTGCCTCAGGTCTTGTTCTGTAGTAATTTCCCTGGAGAGGATCATATGCCACAGAATAACTTTCTGTTCCAAGGTCGCATATCCAGTTAAGTCCCATGGCATCCATTACATATGTTCCGCCGTCAATGTGAGAGTGACCAAAGGAGTTCAGTCCTGAGTTGGCGCTGAGAAGTATTGCGTTATCATCTTCCCATGATGAACGAAGTGCCACAAAATCAAGACGGCTTCTGTAGTGATGGTCAAGAGAAAGGTCAGCATCAAGGTTTGCAATGCTGGGATCATACCATGCAAGAGAATATCCGGGGTCAGAATGCTGGAAGTTATCAATATTTCTCATCCAGCCTTTAAGTATTGCAGGATTCTGATAAAGATCTGCAAGAACATACATACCCATGGTCTGTTCCACTAATGAAGGTCTTGAACTGAATTTTGTTCCGAATCCCGAATCGTGGAAAGCATTTACCCTCACAATACCGCCGGCATCCATTCGGAAGAATGCTGCCTGATCCATACCAAGATGGTCTTCAAATCCAAGGGCAGATCCAAGGGTGTTCTTCATTGCTTTTACTGCAGGTGCCCATTCAAGGAGGGTGTATGCCCAGTAACCGATACCCTCATCCCACGCACCGTCGGGAGCAAAACCTTCTGAGGTATATTCAAGTGCTCTTTCTGTTACTTCAAAAAGTTTTTTTGCATATTCTGTCATATCAGGTTCATCCACAAAAGCAAGGGTGGATTCAAGATAGGGGGCGTTGTGTACGGGAACGTAGTTATCTTTTACTGTTCTTCGCCACTGATTTGAACGTGAACCTGTTGCATCAGAGCCTTCTAAAAGTTCCCTTTTCCACATTTTGAGAACTCTGTCTTTGATTTCGGCTTTCATATCATCTGACATATAGTCATAGAAAAGGTCAAAACCTCTTGTAAATGCCGCCATAAGTGCGCCTGAATTCAATGGGTTTCCCCACGCAAGATATGGCATTTTGAGCATTTCTTCAAGTTCTTCCACAGCTCTTTTTGCATATCTTTCATCGCCTGTAAGATGATAGAGAACACCGAGATTTTCCATTCTTTCTTCTCTTGTTCTTACAGATTCCACATCACCGTTTTTGTTGGTGACATATCCGACGGGGGCTGAAATGAGATAGTCATCGCAAACCATCACCAGATAGTCATACAGTTTTTGGGTGGTTTCATCTGTTTTAAGAGCCTCTTTGATTCTCGGAATATCTTCTTTGGTAATTCCAAGTCGTGGATGAGTGTTTGACGGGAATTTTTCTGAAACTGTCTTTGCCATTTCATCAGATGGGATTCTGTCAAAAATCATTTTGTGCATAACAAGACGCATCATTGAAGTGTCGGTAACATTGACAACGCTTCCGTCTTCTGTTATGAAAACAAGTTCCCATGTGCTTTCGTAGGTGGTTTTCTTGCCGAGTATCTTTTCAAAAAAGGCTATGGTGGGAACAAAAACAATTCCCTCCTTAACTGTGGTTTCCGCTCCTAAATAAATACTTTGACCGTTAAAGAGTGCGCAGTCCGATCCTACTGTAAAAACTGCACCGTTTGAAAGGGTGACATTTTGGCTTACCGAATCGAAAGAAGAGGAAATGCCGTATGCCTTTGCCATTGCATCAACAGGCGACATCACCACGCCGTCAGATGTGGTATAACCTTTTTTATCATAATTTGTTCTTACTCCGTCTTTTAAAAAGGCTGAATTTGTAACGCAAAATACTGCTTTGTTTCCAATAAATGAGTTTACTGTGTTATCATCATCAATAAATCCGTTTACCACGTTTTCCATATAATCTTCCTGGTCAAGGCTTGGTTTGAGTTCTCTGCCCTCATAGACTGCCACGGCATCAAGACCGATTTCGCCAAATCCTGAACCTTCAAGGGCAATTCTTACTCTGTCCACTCCCTGAGGAACAGATGAGAAAGGCACACCCTCTCTTACAACAACCCCGTCTATGCACACATCAAAAGACGTTGTTGAGTGATCAATAATGAAAGAAAGACGTGTCCAGCGGTTAAAATCAAGATTGTTTAAAACATCTGAGCCGCATCTTAAAACTCCGTTTGTTTCTGCCAGAACAAGATTATATCCTGTTCCTGAATAGCCTGCTCTGAGTTGGATTCTCACACCGCAGACATTCAGTTTGAAAATGTTCAAAACCATATCAACCACATAGGAAGATGAGTTGAATTTTTTCATCACAAGGTCATAATAGGGACCTTTGCCGTTTTCATTTGCCATGTAAAGATACATTCTGTCGCCCTCGTGGTATTCAGAATGTCCCTGCTGATTTCTGACCTCGATGGGGTTTCCGAGGGGAACTGTTGTTGTGTAGGTGGCATTAACTCTTCCAAAGGTGTTGAAATCCTCGTGAATGTAGAGTTTTGGAATTGCCTTTGTGCTATCCTCTGCTTTAACTTCCGAAACTTCAGGATTAAATTCTTCTTTCGGGAAATTTTTCATAACCTGACTTCCTGTGTATGCGACAAGATGGTCAAATTCTACCGATGCATCGGATGACGGATTTGAAAACTCGAATCCCACTTTTGAAAGTTCGGGAATTGCTGTCGTTATTTTCCATTTTGAAAGAACTTGCTTTCCGTCAACCCACACACTGTAGTTTTTCTTGTCGGTGTCAAGCAGTATCTGAACATTTGTCCATATATCTTTTTTAAGAAGAGTAAAATACTTTCCGTCATAAAAAGATGCTGCATATCCCGAAAGGTTTATGAGGTTAAGTTTTGTCCCTGATGAACTTATAACCTGAAAAAATGCACCGTTATCAATTTTGCCGTTTATTCTGAATCTTGCACCAAACCAGACCTGTCCGCTTTGGGATACGGGGAAAGACAGGGAGCCTGAGGTTTTTGCAAGTCCGAGTTTCAAGGCTTTGGTATTTTCCCCTGTTTCGATAACTCTGTTTTCACTTCCTCCTGTCACCTGAACAGATGACGGAGAGGGGGAAGAAGTGGGAAGAGTGTCAAAACCTTGTGAAAAAAGTATCTTTTCATCTGATGCAAGAGAACTTAGCGGGACTACAGACGTAAAAATCATTACCGCCATAAGAGTGAAACATATGCAGCGTTTTATATTTACCATATTAATAACCTCCGTTAAATATCAGGCAGCCTTCATACAACTTAATATGAGGAAAGCACATGAAGCACGGTTAATGTTGGATTTTGGCAAGAAACTATTTTCTCCCATTCCGTTTATAATTCCGTTTCCTGCAAGAATTTTAATTGCATCTTTTGAATAATCGGAAAAGTCGGATTCGTCAGAAAATGTTTTTGTATCCTCTGAAAGTTTTCCAAGACCTGAAAGATAGCGATATACTATAACGCAGGCATCTTCTCTTGTTATTTTTCCGTTTGGCGAAAAGGATTTATCGCCAATGCCATTAACAAGACCTGCACCATACGCTTTTTTAATGAAAGGGTAATGCCAGTCGAGACTGCCCACATCTTCAAATTTAATTTCCGCATCTGCGTCTATTTGGAATGCAGTCACAAGCATTTTTACAAATTCCGCTCTTGTCACATCTTCTCCCGGCAAGAAAGTTTTGTTGGGGTAGCCTGTAATGATATTCTTTTTGCTAAGTTCGCTTATTGCGTCATATGCCCAGAAATCAGGGCTGACATCAGAAAATGCCTGAACTTTTTCTTCTCTTTGTTCATTTCTCGACGGTGCAACTTCAAATCCTTTGTCGGTGAAAGTATCTCCGCCACCGCCTCCGCCACCGCCGGAGGATTGTTCCTTGTCCGATTTTTTGTTAACCTGGGAATCTGCTTTTTTAAAGTTTATTTCAATGTCTTCGGGGGTGCTATAGGAGAAAGACATCATCTTCTGAAAAACCTTGTCAAGGTTTTTAACGTCATCATAGTCAATGTTTAAAACATCACTGTATGTATCTGTCACAACTTTTTTGATTGCCTGCCATCTGTCAGATGCCTGAACCGAGGCAAGAGCAGAAAGGAAAGGCAACTCCTTTGAAAATGCTTTTCCGTCTGCTTCAAAGTTTTTTATGAGAGAAAAAAGTTTTTCTTTTGACAAATTTCCAAGGGATGATACGAATCTATCCACATCAACGTCAAAGACTTTTTTGTTTTCTTCAAGAATTTCAAGTGCATCCAATGCACTATCTTCCCATACTGTCACATCATAAAGAACTTTGTATTCATCAAAAAGTTTCTTAAACTCTGTTATGCTTTCAAAATCTTTTCCGTCTTTTGTTCCCATAATTTGATTTGTTACATATGAGCCGTAGATTTCAAATTCCTCCGCATTGACAGACAAAAGTTCTGAATATGCAACTTGTGAACTTTCGGTTTCGCCCTCACTTACGGTTTCGTATAGTTTGGCGGGAGTATCTGAACTGTTAAGAGACAGGAGAAGTTCTTCTCCGTCATCTGTGTTTATGAGATATATCACTTCTTCAATTTCAGAAATGTTATCGAAAACATTCCCATAGAGTCTGTTTTCATCAATAACAGGCTCTATATACTTTTCATTTGCTCTGATTCTTATTGTATACTCTCCGCTGGGAAGCGATGAGTCGAGAAGTATTTTTTCATCAAAGGATTTTTCAGTTCGGAAATCATACTGAAATGCCGATGTCACATCACCTTGGAAAACACTTTCATATTCCCCGCTTTCCCTTGGCACAACCGTTACGGAAAAGGGCGATTGACTCACTCCTTTTAACTTTATTTCAAACTTTGATGCATCATAGGTCACATCACATTCAAAGGCAAAAACAGTCAGTGAATATGACAGAATAAATATTAATGCCACAAAAAACGATAATCTTTTCATATCGTTTCCTCCTTTTGCAAAAACTTATCTCAGGATATAATTATAAGTATATAAAAATTATAGCATTGCAATTTTTTCAAAACAACGAAATCTCTTCACCATGACAAAAAACGCATTATGAATATTAAAAAAACACAAGATTTTTATGGATTATTTTCCTTGATTATCCATTTATACATTCAAAAACAATGTCTGGTGCTTCCTTTGTCCCGTCAAAGAAAAGACCGAGATTTTTTCTTAAAGTGAGACATATTTCCTTTTCCTCGCCGCCAAGGAGTGTGAAATATGCATCGTCTGCTAAAATTGCCCAGTCACCCCTTGAATCTTTTGGGTGAACAAAATATGCAGGTGTATTGCCCGTATTCTTGATTTTTGCATTGAAATACACATACTCTCCGTCTTTGCCCTTCTCTTTTATGTCATATGAAAGGGAACATTTCGGGAAATCCTTTGCAGGTGCATATGGGGTTTTTGGGGTATTTGAGAAAAAGTAATCCTTATCAGTTTCTCTGAATGAAAGACGCACCATATACATTTTTCCTTTATCAGAAACTTCTTCACATATATCAAAGGGAAGATTATCTGTTGAAAGTTCATATTGTTTTAAAACTTTTCCGCAAGATTCGTAAATGATGACTGTGACCTTTTCGTCTGAGCCCTCATAATCACCGCTTTTGCAAACCGTGGCTTTCAGACTTTTGTCAAAGGAAAGGGAATCATAGCGAAGGGAAACATCACAGTCAGAAAATGCTTTTTTAACCCAATAGTAGACCATTTTGGGATTCCCGAAATAGTCAAGAATTGAGGTGTTGTCCGAATTTGGCCAGGGTTCGTTGAGTTGCCATACCATACTTCCTGAAACGGCAGGCGATTTTCTTCTTTCGTTTTCAATGACATATCTTATACCCTCTGCCTGAATCCACTGACCATAGGGAATATAATCGTCAACGCTTTTGAATGTGCCGAAAATTTTTGAATCACGGCTGTAACTTTGCCACCAGTATTCTCCGTGGTGTTTGTTCACGTTGAAGTCTTCCTTTTGCATTTCGTTTGCGGTCAAAAACTTTCTGTGATTGTCTGCAGGACCGCTGACACCAAATTCAGAATGAAGTAAAAGTTTCATGCTGTTGTAGTTTTTGTAGTGGGTTTCAAAGTCATATTCCCAGGGACCGTGAACATCTTCATTGAAGGGTGAATCAAATTCTGCCCTGTAGACAGGACCTGACGGAGTTGATGGCAAAAACATTCTCTGAGGATCATAGGTTGAAACAACTTTTTTTAGGATTGCAATGTTTTTATTCTCGCAAGTTACGGGTTTGCCGTCTGTATCTGTCAGTTCATTTCCTCCGCACCAGAGGGTAAGAGATGTGTGGTTTCTTTTTTCTTTTACGGCGCATATTGCAGTTTCCTTTGCTTTTTCAAGGAACACTTCTTTTTCTGAGGGAACATTTTCAATGCCTGAACTTGACTGGATAAAATCCTGCCATATCATAATTCCGTTTTCGTCGCAGAGGTTATAGAATTCTTCGGTTTCGATTATTCCTCCGCCCCACACTCTTACCATGTTGACATTTTCATTCTTCATTGCTTTTACATACCATTTTACGGTTTCAATATCAACATTTCCGTAAAGGTGATCAAAAGGCACTTTGTTGTTGCCGCGGATATAAACACTTTTTCCGTTAATCACGATTGTATAGGGGATGGAGTCTTTTCTTGAACCGGGATTGTTTTTGTATCTGAGACTTCTTATTCCGATTTTATATTCACGCTCTTCATTACCAAAAGAAAGTTTCAGGGTGTAGAGAGGCTGAGAACCCATACCGTTTGGGTACCATAAAAGAGGATCATTCACTTTAAAATGCAACTGCATATTTTCTGAAATTTTCTCCTCCTGACTCATTAGAGACTCTCCGAGGGGAGATATGAGTTTGGCAATAACATTTGAATCCCATGGAGAATCAAACCAAAGCAAAACATCAACAGTTCCCGTGCCGTCTGAAAAGTCCGTCAGAATGTGTATATCTTCAAGGCGTGCTTTTTGCACATATTCAATCCACACATTTTTCCATATGCCGATATTTACAAGCCTTGTTCCAAAATCCCAGTCATATCCGAAACGGCTTTTCTGAGTAAAGGTTTCAGAGGTTGCACCATATTGTCCAAGTTCATCGGGAACACCCTTGAAGAGAACCTTGAGATTTAAAACCTTTTCGCTGTATCCGCTGATGTCAACTGTGCATGCAGTGAACATATTTTCATGGGTTTTGACAGATTTATCGTTGATGAAAATCTCACATTCATAGTCAAGTCCGTCAAACACTATGTATCTTTTATCGGATTTTGACACATCCACTTCAATATCAGTTTCATAAAGCCACCATCTGCTTTCTGTCCACTCGCACAATCTTGAATTGAAGTCTATGTAGGGGTTTTGAATGTATCCGTTTTTGAAAAGGTCGTAGTGAATACCACCCGGAACGGTTGCATCCATCGGATTGGTTATATAATATTTAGACTCTGACCGTCCTGTCTTTTTACCTATCGGAATGTGAGGAAGAGTTCCTTTTAGAGTCCATTTTGTGTTTATTTTTTCTTTCATATGTTGCACCACCATATATTATTATTGCAATTATATTATCTCACAAACTCCTTTTTCATTACTTGCTAAAAGTTGCACTTGAATCATCACAAGTTGTCTTTTTTGTAAATTCCTAACATTTTACATTTACAATTTTTTAAATTTGTGATATAATACACAAAAATGACAGTATTATCTGTCATGCGGAGGTGAACATATGAGTCACGATTTCAAAAAAGAAAACCGTGTGGAAATGAAGGACTATGACCGCACAGGCATAGACATTTATGCAAGCAGTATGGTTCTCTATGATTCGTTTCCTCCTCATTGGCATGACCATTATGAGTTTGAATATTTTATAAAAGGAAAGGGATTTCAGGTTATAAACGGAACAAAATATCCGGTTGTCCCCGGTACTCTGTGTGTTTTTTCTCCTACAGATTTTCACGAGATTATTGTGGAAGAACCTTTGGAAATGCTTAAAATTGCATATCAGGAAAGCGACATCGACTCATTTATTTCATCTCTCTTTGTAGGATTTCCCACAGGCTCACCAATTCGTCTTGACGAAAAAAACAACACACTTTTTGTTCAACTTTTCAACTCAATCATTCAGACAATGGAAATGTATAATGATTCTCCCTACGGAAAAGCCACCGCACAGAAACTTGTGGAATCTGTCATACTAAATACCATTAACTGGTTTGGTAAAAACAACACGGAAAATGAAAACTCCTCAACCATGCACTCAAGTGATATTCATGGAATTTTAGTGTTCATCCATAAAAATTTCAACAAACAGATAACTTTAAAAAAGGTTGCGGAAAACTCTCATTTTTCTCCTCACTATCTCAGCAAACTTTTTCATCAGAAAATGGGCATACCCTTTAAGGAATATGTGACAAATCTTCAGATGAACTATGCTTCAAAACTTATGCTGAACACAGACAAAAGTGTCACTGACATCTGCTATGAATCGGGCTTTGGTTCTCTTTCCAATTTCACAAGAGAGTTTAAAAAATTCTATTCTCTTTCTCCGTCAGAGTATAAGAGGAAAAACAAATCAGCCAAAAAGGAATCAATAGATACTCCTTTGAATCTCCATGTGGAATTTCTAAACAGCGAGAGCATAGAATCACTCAAAAATAAAAACAAATAAAAATCAGGATGAGACAGTGCCTGTATCTCATCCTGCAAAAAAGTTTAATGTAAATTAAAGGAACTGCAACCACAGCAGTTCCTTTCAGACTGTCGAAGAACCCGACTTTGCATCAAGCAAAAATCGGGTTCTTCTTCGTTTTTCTTAAAAATACGATAAAATCAAACAATTTGGAAGGGGTATTGTTCCTCTTCCATTTCCATTTTGCAAACTTTTTTAAATTCATTGTTGCGAACTTAAGCCTTACCCGGTTCGTTACCTGTGCAAGACCTGTATATGGAGTGTATCTCATGGCGTGTTTTTCTTTCGCATCTGCAAACACTCTCTCTATTTTCTCTTTTCGCAGTTTATATAAATCAGCATATTCAGGTGTCTGACGAATGTCCTCTGCAAGTTCTATGTAATCCCACCATATATGCTTGGTTACTGTCTTTATTGATTTCTTCTAAGAGTTCATCAGCATATCGTTTAGCAGCAACAGGAACCTCGATTTCAATTTTCTTTTTTGTGTTGGCATTTGCTTTTATATGTGTTCCGTCTATGAATACTGCTTCCGGTTTTAAATATCCGGCTTCATTAAGGTCTGGTCACAGGAAAAAAGTGCATCTCCTGTCCAGCCATTTTGTTCTCTGTGGGGACAATCCGTTGGAATACCCACGAAGTTTGAAAGAATGGAACGCACTGATATAGGTTTTTCATCTACTGAAAAAGACCGCCTCAAATAAATGCTCCTGTCCGATTGGTCAAAGCTTGCAGGGAGCATATCAGGAAGAAAGGTAGTTGTTATCCATTTTGATTCTGATAGCATTAAATCTACTCCTTTGTCATAATAAAATTCAACATTAGAATTCAATTGTCATTCCATCAAACGCAACATCTATGCCATAGTTCTTCATATTTGCCGAAAGAATTTCGTGTTCGTCATGAAGTGTATATGCCATATGGCTTATGAAAAATCTTTCGATGTTTTCCGAAAGAGTTTTTTTCATTTCAATAACCATATTAAGATTGTTGTGCTCAAAAATACGAATATCACCATCAACAAAACCGATTGTAGCGTCAAAAACACCAAGGTCAACCTTTTGTCTTTGTATTGCTTCATATTCTTCGTAGGTAAGCCACGCACCGTCAAGACCGTAGAAAAGAACAGACTCCCCATCTGAGATAATAAAATGTACACAAGCTATGGCGTGATTTGCTTTCACAGCTTCAACAGTGTATTTGCCGAATTTATATACGCCCGGCTTTTCGGTATTTATAAACTTTGCTCCGCAATTTGTCAGCACTTTGAGGTTATCTCTGTTCATGTGATCATCGTGATCGTGGGTATTAAGTACATACTTTACCGATGCAAATTCAATTTTGTTTACTTTGAGAGCATCAAGCACCCCCGGCCCGGGGTCAATAACAAGCTCATCGTCTATGATTACCGATGAATATCTCCTTGTAACCTTTTTGCCGTCACGGATTGCAAGACACCAATCAGCGGCACCTGTTCCCAAAAATGTAAGTTTCATTGTTTTTCTCTCCTCATATTAAATTTCAACAACATCCCCGTCAGAGGGAAGTATTATTTTAACCCTCGACTTTTCCATACAATTTCTAATATCCTCATACTTTTCGGCAGGCATAACATGAACAATTGCCGCCTTATTAATATTAAAACTATTTAGCTTATATATGATATCATCTGCATCGAAATGAGCGCACTCTGTAATTGCAAAATCAATTTTATCATCTTTTTCGAATAAAGGAAAATCAATTAACGAAGAATGCAAATCTCCTGAAATATAGAGCTTTTTGGCATCTGATTCCACCACAAATCCAAAAGAATTACCCTGATGTTTGTCCATATGATTTGTGGCTATTGCTCTTACCTTTATGCCTTTGTCTAAAAATTCTCCCTCTGCTATTATGCCATATGTAATCCAATCACAATTTTTTATGTTTTGCAGTTGCATATAGCTTTTAAGAAACTGCATACCTTTTTCATCGGGAACATACAACCGAAATTTCATTCCGAAATATGCGGCAAGATACAAGACATCAAATATTCCGTCAATATGATCACCGTGCATATGGGAAAGAAATATTCCTTTTATTCTTGTCAGGTCATAGTTTTCATTGACCAAAATATCCAAAACCGGTGCACCTGCATCAAAAAGATAGCTGTTTCCGCTGTCTGTTTCAAGCAATATGCTTTGTTGATGTCTACCTTTGCTCGGTGCTCCGAAGCTTGTACCTAAAAACTTAATTTTCATAAATTTCTCCCGTATCAGTAGTTTTCAATAAGTTCAAAATTGCCGTTTTTCAATATATCCGCAAGATCATGCGGCGTTTTTATTTCTGCACATGTTGCAATTCCGCCTTTTGCAAGTTGATCCGGACTATGAAAATCCGAACCGGAAGTTATAATTTTATTATAGTGAGAAGCAAACTGCTTGGCAAGATCATTGCGAATCTTTTCTGTACATCCGTTGTAACTCTCAATACCCCCAATACAAACAGGCGATTGAACCGTCATATTATCTCTGAAAGGATGCGCCTGAACAATCACTGCATAATCAGGCAAAGCAGAAACAAGCTCCTCTGCATTTTTAAATCTGTTCAAAAGCGGAAGATTATAAAAATCCTTTTCGCAAAGTCCGTACACAAGATAATCATTTATTGTGCCGTCAAACCTGACCTCTGCACCGCAAAAAACTTTGAACCCGATTTTTTCCGCCTCATTTTTCGCATTATAATATCCTTTGAGATACCTTTCTATAATGCTTTTTTGATTATTTTCATCAATTTCGTTTCCGAACCATTCAAAAAAGAGCGAAAAATAGTGATCGGTTATAACAATACCATCATAACCAATGCTCTTATACAAATTTACTATTGTGGCAGCATCGGTAAGTGCAACCTTGTCACATTCGGATGTGTGTATGTGCAAATCATATTTATACATCGGTTTATCTCCAATTTAACAGATTTAAGAAACGATTTTGTTTATTGCATGTCTTATTTCTTCCATAATTTCGTCGCATCTGTTCATATTATCCGCCAATGACCCAATGTATATTTTAAGCTTAGGTTCTGTTCCCGAAGGACGAACTGCAAACCATGCATATTCAAGGAAGAATTTCAGCACATCGGATTTTGGAAGTCCGTCAATGCCTTCAGCGTAGTCAATACGTTTCAATTCCCCATCAAATCTGTCTGACGCGCGAAATTCTTTCAAATTATGTTTGCAATAAGTACATCAAGTGCCGCCCATGAATCTGAAAGTCCGCTTTTTATTCTGTGGTCTGTATCGGCAGATAATTCCAAAATCTTATTCACCTTTTCAAGATTTGTTTAGCGTTTTTATTTTTTAAAATTCTTCTGCAAACAAATCCGACAGATGCATAAGGGCTCTTGGCAGATGGAAAGGATCTTTTACGGGAAGTGCCGCACTTTCGCCAATGTTTCCGTCGTTATCAAGCCAGTTATACCAGTCGCCGTATGGTGTGGGATAGTGTGAAAAAGCATAATCGTAAACTTTTTTGTGCCAGATTATAAATTCTTCGTCTTGTGTGTGCTTATAGGCATACAAAGTGGCAACCAGGGCTTCGAGTTGCACCCACCAGGGTTTATATGTGGGTTTGTTCCAGAAAACGGGAACTTTTCCGTCAATGTCAAGGGCAAGAATAAGACCGCCTTTTTCTTTGTCCCAGGCAAGTTCAAGATGCCTTTTTATAAGAGAGCAACATTTTTTGATGTTCTCCTGCTCATTATGGTCTTCAAAAATGTTTATGAGAAACCACATACATTCTATAGCATGACCGGGAACACAGGAACGTCCTTCGGGGGTATCGGTAAATTTTCCGTCTGTCGTGACAAATTCTAAGATGGCATCTTTTTCTTTCACATAAAATTCATCAAGAACTTCCATTGCAAGTTTGTGGGAATATTGTCTGATATCATCTCTCTTACTTACCTTTGCAAGACAGTGGTAAAAGTAGGAAAAAATCATATTCACACCGTGGGTTTTGGTGCCTTTTGGAATCACGTAGGGTGCAACGGAATATGAGCCGGGGTTTTCCATCTGGCGTTTCGTACATTCATAAATTTTAAGTGCGGTTTCAAGGGCGGTTTCGTCGCCTGTTGCAGCATAATATTCGGTCATTCCCGCAAGAACAAAGCCGTCAACATATATGCTTATATCCTCCTGTAAAACTTCGCCTTTTTCATTGTAAAGATAGTTCCATTTTCCGTCGTCTCTTGCACCGATTGATATGAGATACTCAAAAAGACCTTTTGCAACGTTTAAATACTTCTCATTTTTCTCAATTCGGTTATACATGGCAGAAAATGTCCATAATGCTCTTCCCTGAGACCAGATGTAGCGGTCTTTGGAAAGAACTTTCCCCTCTTCTGATATGCAGTTGTTTATGGCACCGCTTTTGTCTATGGAATGCTTGAGCCAGAAAGGAATCACTTCTTTTGTAAGTGCATCATAATATTTTTTGCCAAGTCCCGGCAATTTTTCATTCAGTAAGTTGTTCATAACTTCATACTCCGTTTTTGAAATTCATTCAGATTTTTGTTGATGCGGCATTTGTTGCCGCAATTTTCCCCTTTTCGTCCTGACAGATTATCCAGAAAAGTGTTGCGTCCGATTCGAGACTGAAAACCGCTTCTGTGATGTCATTATTTAAAGAACGAACACCTTTTGCATATCTTGTATCCGATATGAGATTTATCTGTGTGCAGGGGGATGTTTTAACGTGAACATTTTTGTCTTCAATGTATAACTCCTTAATTTCCACACCTGTTGATGAATAAAAATCACGCCTTTCAAGAGCATCTATAATGGACTCATAGGTAAGACTTTCAGACTTTATCATTATGTATCCTCCGTCCATATCACAAAAAGGATCGGATAAGTTCTCTGCTTTTAACATGTGACTGTCGTCGGTTGCAAAACATGCGGGAGATTTCCCTGCACGAAGCAAAGATGTGTACATATGGGGATTATATCCGTTATACTCCTGAATCTGACTTGAATGGTTGTATATTTCAAAAGCAAAGAGACCTTCCAATGGAACAAAATCCTTTTCTGTGTGAAGTGACCAGACAGGGTGATTGTAGCATACGAGAAATCCGTTTTCGTTAGCTGCCTTTATGGCTTTATTGATATATTCCACACTGTGTTCCGATTTTGAAATTTCACCTATAATTTTAAAGGTTTTCATCTCTTCTTCTGAATATATCCATGCACCGTTTCTCGGATCAAACATCACCTGATGATCAACAAGAGGATTTTTTGCATAGAAATTGAGATGATAGCACTCTGTTCCCGGACCGCCTATCATTCCCTTATTAACCTCAAATTCATAGGCGTTTATGGCAAGGAAATCAGAATCGGTAAGGTCATTGTGGCAAACAAGACGTGAATGGTCGGTGAATGCCACAATGGAATACCCCATAGATTTATAAGTCTCTTTAACCTCTTCCGGTGTGAGTCTGCCATCAGACACTGTTGAATGGGTGTGCATGGCGGCTTTATAGAATTTACCTTTTGGCGAAATCAGATATTTTCTGCTCATTTGTTCCTCTCCTTACAAAATTTCTATCTCTTCCGAAGCAGAAACAGTCTTTACAATCTGTCCGTTCTTTCTTTCACATTTAACTTTGATAGTTCCTCTTATTGTGTCCATGGATAATTCAAAATTATCTAAACCATCGGGAAGTTTTGGATCAATCATCACCTTTTTGTATCCAGGTGCAAGTTGATGAATTCCGCAAAGATATGTCATTACCCAATTTTCAACTGCTCCTATAGCATAATGGCAACAAGAACGACAACCGTCATATTCCCAGGCTTCGGAAACTGTTGATGCTCCTTTTTGTCTGATGTAGTCAAGACCGGGATATCCCTTTGCCATTACAACCTTGCAAGCATCTTTATGATGACCATATTCAGAAAGAACAATCGGAAGATACATGGAAGTATACATTCCCATACAGGTGTGCCAGTCTCTCTCTTCGAGGTCTGCTATCAGATTTTCCATAACTTTTGAACGCATTTCATCTGTTGCTATTCCAAAGGCGATTGCCAAAACATTTCCTGACTGGCGAAAGGGTGTGTAGTCCTTTTTGTGATAATAGCCTTTTTCTTTGTCAAAGTAGGTATCATTAAAAATCTTAATGAGTCTTTCTCTTTCAAGGGCATATTCTTTTGCATCATCTTCTTTTCCGAGAGCCTCGGCAATCTGAGCCATGCGTTCAAATATGCGTATGTGATATGCTCCCTCAACAAGTTCGGGTCCCTCGGGCGGTTCAGCATAGTCATGCATAACATCTCCTGTGGGAGCAAGCCAGTCACCAAGACCTTTTTTAATAAGGTCTCCATTTGTCCATTTTTTAAGATATGATGCATATTTTTTCAGACCTTCATAGTTTTCTTTCAGAGCATCAATGTCTTCATAGCACCAGTAAAGACGGTATACAATTTCAGGCCAGCATACATCTGCCGCAGGTGTTGGTCCGCATACGGCCTTCCATCGTGTTTTCCCTGAAATTCCCCAGCCGGGTGTCGGAACAATAACTGAAATTTCGCCCTCATCAGTTTGAGAGTCAAGGAAGTCTTTCATCCATTTGCGGTAAAACTTATGTGCATCAAAGTTATACATAACCGACGGAGAAATTGCCGCCGCATCTCCGCCCCATCCGTGTTTTTCAAATACGGGTGTGTCTGTTGAAAGCCCGTGGAAATTACAAAGGATTGTTCTTCTTGAGGCATGATGAATCCAGTTTATGAGTTCATCTGAACATTTAAATTCCGTTATGCTTTTAATGTCGCTGTGTACAAAACATCCGGTGGCATCGGAAATATCAAGATTGTCTATTCCCTCAATCAGAACATATCTGAATCCCTTATAGGAAAACATGGGTCTATAGGTGAATTTTTCTCCTGAACTTATGAAGAAATCTTTTTGAAGTCTTCCGTTTGGTGTGATTGTGTGGAAAAGATAGGGAACACCCTTTTCATCAAGGCGCTCGGTATACTGTATGGAAACTTCGGTATCTTTTTCGCAATCAATTTGAAGTTCAATCCATCCGGTGAGGTATTTGTCAAATTCCAGCATAAACTGTCTGTCGCTGATTTTTTTGCAAAGTTTCGGTTTCACTTTTTCTGTCACGGCGATAGGTTCTGAAAAATCATAGGTCAAAGTGCCTCTTGGTTTTGAAACCTGAACGCAATTTTCCCATCCTTTTGTGCTTTTGGAAGATTTCCATTCAAAGTCGTGAACTCGTGCATCAAAGGTTTCACCCATATACATACAGTCCTGCAAAATCCCACTGTCTTTTGCTTCCCAACTTTCGTCTGTAACGATATAGTCTTTTGTATTGTCTCTATATTCAACTTCTGCCACGGCAATCATTTTAACCTGATCTGCCCAAAGAGCGGTTTCGCCGTTCCAGGGTGTACCGGCAGTATTGAAAGCATATCTTCCTCTTCCGAGGATAAAACCGAAAACGTTTTCGCCGTTCTTTAATTTCGATGTAATGTCATATTTATTGTAATATACTGTTTTTTCATAATCGGAAACTGTGGGGGCAAAAACAATTTTTTCGTCAAGGGCCATGCCGTTTACAAAGCCTTCATACTGCCCAAGTCCTGTAACGTATAGGGTTGCTTTTGAAACTTCCTTTTTCAGTTGTGCAATTTTGCGGATAAGGGGTGCAGGCGCACTTTCGCTTCCTGAAACTTTGCTTTTTCCTATCCACTTTGCTTTGTGAGTTTCAAAAATATCTCCAAAGCACGGATTAATTCTTTTGTTTTCTATCATATAGTTTAACCTCCTTACACATGGGTTTTACTAAGGTTTTTGGTTTTATATTGCAATTACATTTCAAAAATGGTTTCAACAAGGGAATATGCAAACATATAGTTCATTTCCCTTGTGGGATGATTTATTTTATTGGACAGAAGCTGCGTGATGTTTATTCCCGAATCTGAAAGTTTTTTCCATTTTCTGTAGCAGTCACAGACAGTAACTCCCTTATCTTTGCACACTTTGAGTGCCGCTTCAATATAATTATCCATGGTTTTGTTAATCTGGCTTTCAACGTTAAGCATGGCAACTTCCTTTATGAGGGAATCGGTAATGTGACAACTGAGATCGGTACATTTCATATTTGGTGTCATAAAGATGATTTCCGTGCCGAAGTTTTGCAGTCTTTCAAAGATTTCACCAAGGCTTTTTGTGTATACTCCGATTTTGTCCATTCCTGCACTTGAGTCATTAAGACCGAAACATACGATAACAAGGTCGGGACTTTGGCATAAAACATCTCTTTCGAGTCTGTCGAGGGCGTGTAGGGCAGTTCCGCCCGATATTCCTGCATTAATGATGTTTACGGGAACAGACGGACAAAGAACAGAAAAGATATCCGCAAAGTATTTGTGATATGCGCAAGTTTTGTCAAAAACCGTTTCCAGTTCCTTTTCGCTTTTTCTGTATACCTCAAAGCATCCCTGAGTCACACTGTCGCCCAAAAAAGCAACTGTCACGCCTCTTTTTTCATAATTATTATTTTGTTTTTCAACAATTTTTTCAATGAATTTCATCCTATTCCTCCAACGCTTCAATCTAAATCTGAAACACAGAAACTTTTTGCATCAACCTCATATTTTTTGCCGTCAAGTTCCATGGAAGATGCTTTGTCTGCAAAGTTATATGCATAAAGTTTTTTTCTTCCTTTGCTGTCTTGCCAGATTACTGCATAAATTTCAGGAACTGAATCTGTGAATGAATAAATCCCCGGTGTTTTACCCTGATTTTTTCCCTTCCATGTGATTTCAAAAGTATCACAGGAATATTTTGGAATTTCAAGAAGTCTTCCATAGAGAATATCTTCCTTGTTTTCTTTGTAGAAGTCTGTTCCGCGTTTTACGGCATCAAGAAAATCTTTCTTTTCTTCAAGTTCCTGCATTTCGCCTGCTTCGATGCTTGGAATCATTCCCCAGAGAATATTTTTGATATAGTTATATTCAAAACGGTCGAGATTGTCGGGGAAACAACAAATTGAGCCGTAACTTAAGGCATAATCACCGTATATCATGGAAAAAAGAGGAACAGGAATAGAATTTCCGCATCCCATAACCGCATTTAAGGCAGTATGCTGAAAACAGGTGTCAAGAACAAGGAAAAGGTCAAAAACGTCAACATAAGTTTCGCAACAGGATTCTGTTGTCATGATTTTGTCTTTGCCCAAAAGGGATTTCACGTTCCTCAGCATTGCGCGGTAGGAATCATTCCACCAACTTCCTCCTCCCCTTGGGTGAGGATGGCTTTCATCAAAACAAAGCATGGCATTGAATGATGCCACCTGATCAAGATATACTCCGTCAAAACCTTCATCCACAGCAAACTCTCTGCACATATCCACAACCTTATTCTGCCAGAGGGCGCAACTTGGGCAAATGGTGGTAAGATGTTGCTCCGGCGTCCAGGGTTCATTGAAAATTTCGCCGTCTTCTCCCTTTATTGCCACTTTGCTTGCACTGAAGTCTTCCCAGGATTTTGTTGTTCTTTCCCAAAGGCGTGCATTTGTGTATGGGATTTTTATAATTCCTTCATCACTAAAACGCTCGTTCCAATCTTTAAGTTTCTCGGGCCATCCGATTTTTTTCACTTCGTCGGGGAAATAGTCAGGTGAATCCCAGTCGTGTTCGTGGTTGAGATTCCATCCGTACCAGTGAAGAGCAATATTACAGTCAAGATAATCTCTAAGCATCAAAGAGGTGTTGAAATATTCCTCGGTTCTTGTACCAAGTTTGCCGTTTGTGTGATTTACTCTCCAAAGGTCTGTGTTAACAAGATTTTCGCTGAGATATTTTTCAGATAGTTTTTCTTTGCACCATTTCTGCCTTATTGCCCATTTTCTGTAAAGTTTTGTGGCATCCTGCCAGTCGCCTTCATACATTTTCAAAACAAATTCGTAGGGCATACAGTAGTTTGATGTTTTTCCCATGTTTTCAGGATAATTGATTATTGAAAAGTCAATTCCGTGTACCTTTTCGTTATATGCCCACCTGAAGGTTTTTATATTGGCATTTTCGTCTTCTGTTGCAAAGTAGTAACCAAATTCGCCGGGGCTGTAAAATGTTGTATACTGATAGGAAAGTCCTGCGGGGTAGTCATTTTCATATGCGCCCTTTCCTCTTCCCATCCAAAAGGGTATCTGTTCGTCTTTGGAAAGAAGACTGTCCACAGGATTTTTGAGGAGTGTTCCATTCTGATAGCCAACCAAAAGATAATCTTCATTTTCAAATCTGAGTCCTTCAAATATGGGGAAAATAACTTTTCCAACGGTGTTTTCACCTTTCAGGTCAACGTTCATGCTCCAGTATATTTTCCCGCATTCTTCTGACCTTAAAGTTACGGTTACCACAGCCTTTTCATTTTCCCAGAAAAGTTTAAGCATATCTGAATATGCCTCATGCCTGAATGATGTCATATCCTTTATTTCCAATACTCCGGATTCTGCTTCTATTTTCCACAGGCCGGA
Source organism: Clostridia bacterium (assembly GCA_045541875.1). Classification (GTDB taxonomy): domain Bacteria; phylum Bacillota; class Clostridia; order UMGS1810; family UMGS1810; genus RGIG1828. The sequence continues at coordinate 51,314 of JAZQJX010000106.1, forward strand.
AAAAAGTGAAATTCTCTTTTTTTCATATTCAATTTCTTTTAAGTATCCGCACTTTTCATCAAAGAAAAGGGGGGATTGTCCTTTTTTAAATTCTATCATTTTTATTCCTCCAAAAGTTATATTTCAAGATATTTTTCCAAAACATCCGCCATTACCTGATAGCCTTTGCAGTTTGGATGAACCCCTTCGTGGGTAAGCCCATCCTTTACCGTAAGTCCGTCAAAAGAGCACATATGACTGTGATAATCCACATAGATTGCACCGTATTTTTTGCATATATCTTCTATTCCCTTATTAAGTTTTACTATGGCCTTGTTATATGCATCTTTGTCATAAGGGACAGGAAGTTTTGACGGAATAACAGAGCATAGATAAAGGGCGGTATCTTTACATCTTTTTGCAAACTCTTCTATATTTAAAAGCGTATTTTCTATAACTTCATCAGTATTCATGCCGGCAATATTCCACCAAAAATCAGGATGTATTGCCATAAGGTCGTTGGTTCCTGCCATATACACAACCCTTTTTGGTTTTAACTGAAACACATCACCGTCTGCACGCTTGTTTATGTATAGGGTGTTATCTCCGCCTATTCCTCTGTTTACAAGATATCCCCATTTTCCAAGATACAAATCCACAACCCAGTTGCAGGTTATTGAATCACCCACAAAGAGAATGTCGGGAACTATTTCCATTTCAAGAATCTGTTCATTGCATATGTCATAATGGTCTCTTCTTTCATCTGCCGCAATTGCAGTCTGATCGGTAAATTTATCGGGTTTGATAAAGTTTGCCATACAATAACTCACTCCTTTTTGAGCCTCAATTGTATAACAAATTATACTGCAAAGAAAAATTAATTGCATTACAAATTTTGCACAATGATAAAAAAAGCAAAACTAATCGCAAAAAAAGAATAATAAAAAAGATTTTCAATCATCAACTCCCTGCCCACATTTAGGGCAATAAGGAAATCTTTTTTGAAACAAGCAAAACAAAAAAACGCCATACGGCGTTTCAAAGTGACAGAGAAAATTTAAATTTAAACTCCAAACATGGAATTTTAACATCAGAAAATATGACAAAACATATGTTTTACTGTCCTGATTTTATCACATTTATCATTTCAAATGGGTTTGAAGATTTTTGTTCGGAAAGTTTTCTTGCGGCAAGTTCGCCTGACTGTTCAAATGCCTTTGAGATATAGTCAAGGGAACCGTTGCAACGGTTAAATTCCATTGCCATAAAGGCAAGAACTGCGTGTTCGCCTTTTTCATCAAGGGAATTGAACATATTCACAACATCTATAACATCGTTTGTCATAACAAGATGTGTGTCATAATTTACAAGTTCAATATGAAGATATGAGCAGATTTTTACCACCGTTTCATATGCCATTCCGCCAATGCCGTTTTTGAGACCGCTGACAATTGTTGTCTGAGGAATACCTGTTGCAATTGCAAACTGACGGACACTTTTGTATTGTTTTTTGATTTCCTGTTCTATTTTTATTGTTAATTCTTCCATATTTCGTTCACCTCTTCTATATATTTTAACATTTTATATATATAATTGTCAAATATAATAAAAAAGTTAAATTACCCCTTGAAATCAAAAATTTTTTATGATATAATAACTACCGTTGCAGATATGAAATATAACAATTACGGGGTATAGCGCAGTTTGGTAGCGCGCGTGGTTTGGGACCATGAGGCCGGGGGTTCGAGTCCCTCTACCCCGATCAAAACCGACAAGATTCTTAAAGAGTCTTGTCGGTTTTACTTTTCACCTGTTCATCCTTCACTGCTCCCAAAAATCAACTTTGTTGATTTGGAGTAATACGAAATGGTGAAGAAACGATTAGGTTTTTAATAATCAGTTATGTTTATTGATGCATAATTTGGTTTTTATGGCATATAATACATATGTAAATGTTTTTAAGTCATAATTTTGGTTATTTTTAAAATGGATTTTGAAAAAAATGCCTTGACAAACCATCTTTTATATGATAATATAATTAGGCACAATGGGTACGCCGGAGTGGCGGAACTGGCAGACGCACAGGACTTAAAATCCTGCGGCCCTTAAAGCCGTACCGGTTCGATTCCGGTCTCCGGCACTTTCTTTTGTGCAAAAACTAAATATCGCAGGGTAGAGCAGTTGGTAGCTCGTCGGGCTCATAACCCGGAGGTCGCAGGTTCAAGTCCTGTCCCTGCACCCAAAAAAACTCCTTGGTCTTTTGACCGAGGAATTTTTTGTTGTACGCAAGTGTCGGAATTTTGAGTGTCTGAAAACCTCCGGGTTTCTTGAGCCCGACGACGGGCGAATAACTTGTTTTGTGCCGACCGCTTTCGGCGGAAGATGAAGGGAGGCACAAAAGGGGCAGCGGTCGAAATAGCGCGGTGGCATTTATGATACCGCAAGATATTTCGGGCACCGCAACTCGAAAGGTCGCTCACTTCAAGTCCTGTCCCTGCACCCAGCATTGCGAACCGATTTAGATATCGGCGCAAGAAATCCAGTAACCACAACAGTTACTGGATTTTTTTATCCCATTTTTTTAAGTGAAACTCAATAGATATCCTAAGCCTAAAACGGCTTTCGGGGAGGACTTGAACTAAATTCAACAGATATCAAGGGCAGATTTTACGATTAATTTCGTAAAGTCTGCCCCTTTTTTGTTTTTATAAATGTTAAATGTTTGTGTCTTGAAGAATAGCTCCTAGCTGGAGAAAAGCAAGCTTATTTTCTCCCTTGCGACCCGTTCATTGCAATACACAAAATTAAACTCACCACTAATCTGCATATCTGCAACAGAGAAAGTGGCAAGGTCGTCACGGCATCGGGAGATAGGTTCATAGGCAAAGGTAATCGCACCGTTGTTTGCCACAATGTCGCAGATCACGGAAAAATTACTGACAGAGATACAACGCTTAAAGTTGTCAAGGGAAAAACCTCGGTCT